>NZ_JAKJSL010000093.1:0-1618 GCF_050336815.1 Photobacterium nomapromontoriensis | reverse complement strand
GGCCTACCATCTCAATCTCAGCAACCGTGGCGACGGCTTCATCCAGTGTTCCTTTCGCTGTTACCGTCAGGCCACGCAGGCTGACTCGCTCACCGGTGGTAAATTCCGTCGCCAGTGCATCACCATCAAGGCTGGTCACCAACGTCATGGCGTTATGGGCTTGCGGCATCGTATCCAGCACCCCGCGTTTTACCTCAGCCACATCACCATCCAAGCTCATGATCACAACCAACTCATCCCCTACCATGCAGATCATCGGCAGTTCTTGCCCTGCAAAATCACGCCCTGCCAGATTGAGCTGGGTATCGGTACGACTGGCGGGAGCAAGTAAGAGTGAGCACGGTGCAAAGCTTGCCCGATGGCTGTAAATCCAGCGGTCAAAGTGGCTGTAATAGAGGTCAGCACCAAGGGTATCGCTGGTTGGTTTCTCGGCCAACCAACCCACAATGCAGGTGTATTCGTTCATGGCCGCCAGTTCGGACGGATTGAGCGTATTAGCCAACAGCCAGTAAGGCAGCTCTACCGCTACCTGATTGGTGATGGGCAGCGGCTCGTTAATCGGGTCTTTCCAGTTACTCGGCGGCGGCGGRCTATAGTCGCCCGTGGCCGCTGAGAAAATATCTTCCATCAAGTCCAGCTTCACTTCTGGACTGGCTAGGCTACCCCGGCGTTTTTTCTGCACTCGCATAATATGGTCAAGCCCGGCAGGAGGGTACACCACCCGCACCACATCGCCAGGCTGATAGTTAGCCGCCGAGGTATCACAGTACAATTCACAGGTCATCAGCCGCGCTGACAACATCCGCAATTCACGCATCGCCACCTTATAGGCCAACTTGACATCGTGGATCATCGGGAAATCTACCGTTTCACCAATGGTGCGCCCCGTGGCATGCAGTAAAGCAGATTACTTTGATGACTCAACAGAAAGAACAATTAATCATCCTTAAAACACGGTAAACCTTGCTCTGTATACCAACGCTTTAGTTCCTCAATAACTGCTTCAGAGGAATCTTCTATACCTAGTTTACGAGGACAAAAAAGTAAATCAGAACCTTGAGGATATTCAGTATTAAATTTCATGAACAATACGAGTTCATCTGTGTATTTATCTAATTCATCCGGTGTAAAACTTCCATCAAACCCTTTTTCAAGCAAATCTAAAAATTCCTGTTCGGTATAGTCAGATAATTTATTTTTGAACATTACTTATAGTCCTTCTGATGTAATCGCTTATATTCGCCCCAATGTAATCTCGGAGTAACAATTCGGATATTATCGATATTATAAACATCACCATCTGCTGCGATAGGCTTTACTGTAGTGGCATAGTGAATTTGGTCACTTAGTTAGAGGTGATATCATCACCTCATAAGTTAACAGGTGACATTATGACAAAACGTACAAGACGACTATTTAGTGCAGAATTTAAGTTAGAAGCAGCGCAGCTAGTCCTAGAGCAAAACTACTCAGTAACTGAAGCGGCCCAAGCTATGAATGTGGGCAAATCTACGATGGATAAATGGGTTCGCCAGCTAAGAGAAGAGCGCCAAGGGAAAGCACCAAAAGCTTCACCTATGACCCCTGAGCAAATAGAAATTCGGGAATTAAAAAAGAA
>NZ_JAKJSL010000092.1:0-1759 GCF_050336815.1 Photobacterium nomapromontoriensis | reverse complement strand
GGATAAAAAAGTGGAAGAATTTATACAACGGGTGAAACCTAATCGCTTTTTAGATGAAACCACCACCAAGTTATTCTTTTATTAAGGCAATAGTAAAAACAAGCTGATTAAGGATGATGGCAGAATATGACATTAACGAAATTCGCGTTGGTTAGGGCGCGCACATTAGCCCTGATTTTACTGCCAACGATGCTGCATATGCCGATCAGCCATGCTGGTGAGGCGATTGGTCAAGCTAGCCTCGATCAAATCAGCATAGATCAAACCGCGATTCAACAAGGCATCCGCTTATACAATCAATCTGAATTCAAGCAAGCTAAAGCGATATTGCAAGTAGAAGCAGGCAAGGGCAGTGCAGCTGCTACTTATTGGTTGGGGATCACTCAATACGAAAGCGGTGAACGCTTTGAAGCGGGAGATTCTTTTTTAAAAGCGGCAAAAATGGGTGACCCATGGGCGATGGATTTACTGGTCCCCGGAGGAAACAGCCCGTGCGACTACCTTGGCTGGCCGTGCGACGAAGCTTGGCATGAAAAAGCAATGACTGGCTGGGCAAAATTGGCGGCCAAAGGTAACGGTAAAGCGAAATACGCCATGTATGACAAAGGGGACAACTGGTGGCAATATATTCCTTTTTATCGACAGAAAGTACGTAATGAAATCCATGATGACATAATACAGCATAAGGGCTACGGTATATTTAAAAATGGTGCCAAATGGGATAGTAATGAGCAACAGACAAATTATTTGATACAGGCCGCGGAAGATGGTTATGCGCCAGCGATGCATAGCTTATTTTATTCAGCTGAATTTATTGGTAGAGAAAAAGCCAATGAATGGATATTCAGATCGCTTGAGTTAGGTTACTACAGATCTTCAGAAATACTATCCTATATATATGAGAATGGCACGGATGGTTTTAATCAAGATTATGTTAAAGCCTATTACTATCACCGCTTAGCGTCGGTGCTTGGTGGAAATCCAGTTGGGTCTCCAACTGTGAAAAACTTTTTGCGGAATGAGTGGGGGGGGGTTTTAAAAGATGATAAAGGTAATACTGTTTTTGAAATTCTAGTCACCCCTGAACAGCAAGATGAAATGGATGAAAAAGTTGAAGAATTTATACAACGGGTGAAACCCAATCGCTTTTTAGATGAAACCACCACCAAGTTATTCTTTTATTAATGTAAAAGTAAAAACAAGCTGATCAAGGATGATGGCAGAATATGACATTAACGAAACTTGCGTTGGTTAGGGCGCGCACATTAGCCCTGATTTTACTGCCCGCGATGTTGTACATGCCGATCAGCCATGCTGAGGGTGATCAAACCGCGATCCAACAAGGCATCCGTTTATACAACCAATCCAAAATAAAGCAAGCTAAAGCCGTTTTTCAAGCAGAGGCTGAGAAAGGTAGTGCAGCTGCTACTTACTGGCTGGGGATCACTCAATATGAAAGCTCAGAGCACTTTAAAGCGGGAACTACGTTTTTAAAAGCGGCAAAAATGGGCGACCCGTGGGCGATGGATTTATTAGTCCCCGGTGGTAATAGCCCGTGTGATTATCTTGGCTGGCCGTGCAACGAAGCTTGGCATGAAAAAGCGATGGCTGGTTGGGAAAAATTGGCCGAACAAGGCAGTGGAAAAGCGAAATACGCCATGTATGACAAAGGGGACAACTGGTGGCAATATATTCCTTTTTATCGACAGAAAGTACGTAATGAAATTCATGCTGACATAATACAGCATAAGGGTTACGG
>NZ_JAKJSL010000091.1:0-1922 GCF_050336815.1 Photobacterium nomapromontoriensis | reverse complement strand
GGTTTAGCGGCTGCACAAGCAAAGTGGCATTTTGACTTTCAAGCTAACAGCATCAAGCACCGGAGAGTCCTATCAATACCACGACTTGGGCGGGAAGTTCGAGTTCATCGACGATATCAAATTAACGACTCCCAATATCAATGGGCAATGCTTGAATATCAACGACTCACTCACACCGAAGGGCTGGGCAAATTATGAGGGGATCCGTCAGCGCCTTGCTAAGCGGATAAAAATGGTTGGCTATAATCGCGAAGCGATGGCCAACTGTTTTTATTCCGTTTAAGCAACTTGTTAGTTTTTTACCAGTTATTAGAGTTACTGTAGCCTTCAACACGCTCAACTTTACTTGAATTATTAAAAACAAAAGTAATGAATGAGTTGTTTGAACCACTATAAGAATAAACATTGTATTGCTGATCATCACGCACTGGCGAGCCTAATAAACTCTTAACCGCAGAGCGACTTGTCAGTGCGCTATAAGTCTCATAATTAACTTCCCCATTAGGAGTAATAACTGAAGTAAGGCTAAGCTCATCTTTTGCCATTCGCTTAACACCTTTAGGCATCAACTCTTCAATCGAACTCTCAAACGAAGAATCAGTACTCACAAGCTTATGAGTCATCATTCTTAGATCGCTTTCAATAGAGGCTTTATGTGTATTACTAGTAGAGTTACAGCCCAAAAGAGTTATAGCCATAATTGTTGATAATACTAATTTATTAAGTTTCATATACATCCTAATTGTAAAAAAGTAACGTCCACTTCAACGGACAAAAATTGAAAACTAACGCTCTGTTAAGGGGTGAGCAACGCATTACCGAAGCCACCGCATACCACCTTAAACACTAAAATCAACGCATAGCAAAAATGCCACGCGTTGCGAATCCCTCTTGAACAGTTTGTAGGCTATTGACTCTCTGAGGTTATCACGTATGTTCCATTGAAGGTGACATTTAGCCCGCTACAACCGTTGTCTTTGCTAACTACGAGGGTATCTTGATCTAATAAAATTTGGAGAGTACAGCCGTCAACGTCATAGTCTATTTGATTACCTTTTAATGTTACAACTCCGTCGATTTCTCCAAAATTTACAAGGCCAGAAGAAGAGTCACCTACCCAAACTGATGTCCCTGATAGTTCGTATGTGTTCGAACCCACCTTAGTTAAGTCAATAAAGGCAGTGTCAGTATCCAATTGATCATTGTTATACCGCTCATAATGCCCCTGAAAACCAGGAACGACTGCTGCATATGCAAGCGATGAAATAAGCAACATACTTAGAGTTACGCAAACTGTTTTCAAGCTCAAATTCTCCTTAATAGCCTAACAACTTTATATATGGAACTGTTCTACATTACAATTCTACATATCACCATTAGCAGATGCTAACACATACACTAAAGCATTGATAACAAAGACTATAAAAACACACGCCGGACAAATTGTAGAATCATTCTATATATCACATTCTACATTTTCGCCATCCGTATGATGTCACACTTTAATGATTTGACGTGAAACGCAGGCACAGTAAACGAGACATAAATCATGACTTTTTACGTTTTCTTTTCCCGCATAATTTCCATCCTATTATGCCGATTCACATCCACAGATGTACTTTGAAAACATCGAGTAGGGTGAGGCGTCGCCGCCTCATCCCTCTCACAGAACCGTACGTACGGACCTCGTATACGGCTCATGTACATTTCCATTCAGCGTAAGTGCTGAACACATGCCCTGTCACAACATGTTCAATATTGACTAAACCAAGTTCATTGAACCATTGATTTGTCATAGCGTAGCTCGATAACGGACTCGCAGAGCTTCTCCAGCCTGTCATTCGTATGTGACTAAACGGCGGTTTATATCCTCGCTGTTTCAATTCTCGATGAAGCTTACTTGGCTTCTTCCAGAGCTTGAG
>NZ_JAKJSL010000090.1:0-1940 GCF_050336815.1 Photobacterium nomapromontoriensis | reverse complement strand
GGTTTAGGAATTATTTCGGACTGCCAGACAATAGCCGAAGCATGTCATACGTCTATGACTATGTGCTGCATAGTTTATACAAATGGCTGAACCGACGCAGCGGAAGGCGAAGTTATAACTGGAGTAATTTCAAGAAGATGTTAGGATATTTCAATATTGTGCAGCCGAAAGTCAGCAAGCGATTTGTGGTTGTTGATTGGTATTAGGGTCGTGTTTTACACGAGTGAACGTATAACTGAAGAGCCGGATGCGGTAGTTCCGCACGTCCGGATCTGTGTGGGGTCGGTCTGGTAACAGGCCGCTCTACCACGATTGTACTTGAGTGAAAAAGGAACTCTGCAAATGCAGACTTCCTTTCTTAAAAACTATTTGTTACATGCTTCTATCGCAAAGTGTAAAGCGATGTATTCTTTACCATACTTCCTTAGTAATAAGGAGCTTTTAGAGCTATATGTTCCCTGTTTTGCTTTGTCAGTAAAACAGGTATAAATTCCTAGGTCTACTGATTTTTTAACTTCAATAGAATAAAACCACTCATCGTCTTCCATAATGATTTTATTTTCTGTAAATAGTGGGGTAGCAACGGTATCAAATTCGGAGAAGTGCTTTTCATTATCTGTACGTGCTGGCATTAGAGAGCTTCGAAAAGTAGTAACATCAAGGTGGTTATATATATCTATTAGAGGGAACACTGTGGCATGTGCACCAATTGAAGAGAGTAAACAAATAACGGATAGTAAAAATCTCATAACAATTCCTTGATTAATTTTGCTTCTTTGTATCTTCTTGTTGGGTAGACGTCTTGGAAATCCATCAAATTTTCATACATGTCTGCCCAATTTTGTGTAATGGATTGTTTCCAAAATCCTTTTGTTCTGCGTTCTAAGTTTCCATATTGATATGCTACTGAGGCGATAACTGTCTGCGCTTGTTTTGGTAGACATTTAAACTTGATCGAGCTTTTACTGCCATATCTATCAATTAATTGTGATGTGGCGAGTTTTTTTGTAGTAGTATAAATTTTTTCTGCTTCCTCTTTACTGATTATAAGAGGGTTTTCCTTCAAAAAATTGACAGCAGCTTGCTTTTTACGCCCAAGGTAAGGTGTTAATTTGTCTACCAACTTTTTGTTTAACGACAAAGTTTCTAGATCATGAATGTTACGGGCACCTAAGTCAAATCCAACAGAAATTGTTACGCCACTTTGATTTGCTTCTGGATCAGGTGCATACCCTTTAAGCATCATTCCGCCTTCAAGAGACGATATGAAGTCATAGTCAATTTTAACTGTACAAGACTTGGTCTTCCCGCAGTTACTACATGGAGTTAGGGCCTTTTTCCTTGTTTGAACTTCGCTGCTGCCTTGTACCGGCTTTAAAATGACCTGGTCACCAACATTAATGAGATGCTCACGCCCTTTATACTGTGGATTGATCTGAACTATTTCAGAAAGTGTTAATCCATTGTTCTGGGCTATTTGAGATAGAGAGTCCCCTTTAACTACAGTATGCGACTGAGTTTGCAAGGATGAAGGTGTTGTTGGTGTACTACTATTTAGCTGAGCTTGCTGTTTATTGTAGTTAGCTACCGCTTCATTATACGAGTTACCGAAACCACCTGATGTTGGAGAGCTCCAATAAGCCGACGTTCCCCCCTGTGTCAGGATAGTTGTCACTGTCAAAAATCAATCAATTTAGAGGGGCGGAAACAGAGGAAATATGTCTCGTTATTCGCAAGAAAGAAAAGAAGCTATCTTGAGAAAGTTGTTACCACCGTTGTCTCGCTCTGTCGCTGAGATAGCAAAAGAAGAAGGCATCAGTGAGGCAACGCTGTATTATTGGCGAAAACAACTTCGACAATCAGGAGCCGTTGTGCCAGATAGTAATACGAGTTCAGAACAGTGGTCAGCGTGGTCAGCGCAAACCAAGCTGGCGATTGTC
>NZ_JAKJSL010000089.1:0-2160 GCF_050336815.1 Photobacterium nomapromontoriensis | reverse complement strand
GCTCGGCACTTCGTCCCTCACGTTCGTTCACGAGGCGAAGAAAAACAAGATAAGACAAACTCAAGAACTCCAGCCCGTAGATGGGTAGTCGAACGTAGCCACAGTTGGTTAAATCGCTTTCGAGGATTATTAATCCGCTGGTCAAAGAAGGCTGAAAATTATGAGGCCATGTTATATTTTGCCTGCGGCCTTATTGTCTGGAAAAAATGCCTATCGGGATAGGCTCTTAGAGCGCAAAAAAATAACGGGAAATTGGAGATGAATGGAAATAATGGCTGATTGATGGCCACCAGCCAAGGTTTGGAGTGGAGGTGAAATGATTTGGGACAGTTTCATTTTAGAAGTGAAGCTCTAGTCACGCATAAATTTTCATTAAATGTATCTTGGTTTAGATTTATACAGTCGATCTGCAGTTCCAAATAGCTTATTCCCATAATTTTCAAAAAGTGATAACCAAGTCAACTTAGCATCGTATGGCTGAAGAATTTCAGGAGCACCGAATTTAGCGTGATTATTGAAGTAAACTGACGAAGCTAAAGCTAAAGTCAAAACCCTAAGATTTGGTCTATTCAATATTTCAGGCAAGTGTTTCTTGTCTTTTGCTAGTTTTTCGCCATCTTCCCTCTCAAAGAGACTAAAAACCTTAGCTTCGATTATGACGATTGTATCCTCAGAAAACAGACAAAGATCAAAAGTTCTTTTTGATGAGTACTTTGATGATTTTATTGGTAACGTATTCTTTTGCCATAAATAATCTCTATAAAAGCAGACCTCGTATCCGATATCCCATTCGATATCTTCATCCAATGCAAGATCTGTTTTCAGATTAATCAATGCTATAAATTCTCCAAGCCTTTGCTTAGCTTGCTCGTAAAGAGAAGAGCAAAAGAACCTCTCTTCTCTAGTCCAATCAGACCAACATGAATTTTTTAAATATGATATATGCATCATTTAATCGCTTAACGTTAAACCACTACAAAGAATATAAATGAAATTTGTTTTTATAAAAGATATACACTTAGCTTATTTGGCAAATAATCTAACCCAATGAGTGTAATTCGATATTTTGATTCACCTACTAGCATCTATTTTGATGAATGCATTTATAAAATGAACAAAATGTTGTTTACCAGTACGGTTACCATAAGCTTTAGAAACTCGGTTCCACCATGGCATCCCTGGATGAGGCGTACGCGTATACTTTATAGATTGCTCATCAAATTCGTTTACCAGATTACTACGTTTTGCATAACTCCAAGCCAATGAACTTGTAAAGATGATAAGCTCAGGTGAGATAGCTTTAACAACTTGCCCTACGACATTTTTACTAACATCTGAATCAAGCTGAGATACTTTATTTGATTTACCAGTTTGTTCTGCAGGACGCTGAAAGTAATTGAGAAATGCTATATTACTGAACGCCGTAGATTGCTCGCAAGAATTTGCATTACTTTCAAATAGTGCTTTCTCTATGTTTCGATATATTGCTTTTGACTTGGACTTCCATTTCGTATTAATGCCATTCTTAATGATATTTCGTGTTTTAATCCACCCTCTATCATTTTTATCTGATACTGTTACACCACTGTACCATTTTTGAGGGTCATGATGGTACGTACTACCAACATCCAAATAGTGGCTTTCACCAATAACTAAAATCTTTACTATTGACGAAGCATATTCGCAACCAACCCAAGGTTTCATTTCCGGATAAATCTGATAATGTTCAATTCTATCGAATGCTTCATCAAACTCATATTAATAACAATTCACTTTAAGTAATTTCCTTTTAATGCTTAATTAATGGTACTGGCTCACCACAACTAGTAATATCTAACGACCAATTTTTTAAGACAACAATATCACAACCTCCTATAGCAATAATTTAGTACTAAAAAAACAGACTAAGAGCCTATCCCGATAGGAATTTTTTCCAGACAATAAGGCCGCAGGCAAAATATAACATGGCCTCATAATTTTCAGCCTTCTTTGACCAGCGGATTAATAATCCTCGAAAGCGATTTAACCAACTGTGGCTACGTTCGACTACCCATCTACGGGCTGGAGTTCTTGAGTTTGTCTTATCTTGTTTTTCTTCGCCTCGTGAACGAACGTGAGGGACGAAGTGCCGAGCAATAAGTTCTCTCTTTAGCTCTTGTG
>NZ_JAKJSL010000024.1:0-139218 GCF_050336815.1 Photobacterium nomapromontoriensis | reverse complement strand
GCGCTATTTTGCACGCTTACCCACCTAGACTGCCGAATCAGGTTCACTTTCGTTGTGTACTGTTAACTTCCTATCGCTTCCTTCAGACCCTGCCGTTGGCCAGCAACGCCCTTGCGATTCGGATTATCTTCCCCTCAGTCGGGGTGATTCAGGTTTCTTGCAACCTGACGGGTTTGCCAGCTTCGCTGGGCAAACAAAAAAATAGGCCATCAAGTGATGGCCTATAGTCGTATTTGTTAGTGCGATGTTTACTGCGCTAGCGAGTAAAAGATAGCTGACATTGAGATCAGGCCAATCACAACAACAAAAATGTTGCTTAGAGCGCCAGAGTACTTACGCATAGCAGGTACTTTTTTGATAGCGTACATCGGCATGATGAATAGCAGCATAGCGATAATTGGGCCACCAAGGCTTTCGATCATACCAAGAATACTTGGGTTAATTGTCGCTACAGCCCATGATGTCACAAGCATAAATAGCGCAGTAAAAGTATTCAGTGTTTTATGACCGATTTCTATGCTACGGCTACGTAGCATTTTAACCATCAGACCATTAAGACCTTCACTGGCACCGATGTAGTGGCCCAGGAATGATTTGGTGATTGCGATAATTGCCACGATAGGCGCAGCATAAGCAATCATTGGTGTGTTGAAATGATTAGACAGGTAAGTCAGGATTGAGACATTCTGCGCTTTGGCTTCGGCAAGGTTAGCCGGTGACAGGCTGAGTACGCAACTGAATACAAAAAACATGACCGTTACAACCATCATTATATGGCTGCGAGCCAGAATGCGTGAACATTGCTTTTCAGCTTGATCGCCATATTCTTTTTGCTTAGTAACGGCAAAAGATGAAATAACAGGTGAGTGGTTAAATGAGAATACCATTACCGGTAAAATCAACCAAACAGCCATTAAAATCGTTGAGATGCCGCCATTTTCAGGAATAACATGCTCAAAAATAGAATTATTCCAGTAAGGAACGAGGTACAACGCTAGCATCAGTAGTACGGCAACAAATGGGAAAACCAATATACTCATCGCTTTGATGATTAATTGCTCGCCCAGACGAACAATCGCCATTAGCGCAATAATCAGAATGAAAGCAAGCAATGCACGAGCAGGTGGTTCAATACCTAACTGATTTAGCATAAAGCTTTCAACAGTGTTCGTTAGTGCAACGCTATAAACCAGTAGAATTGGGTAAATTGCAAAGAAATAAAGCAAAGTGATAACTTTACCCATACCAGCGCCAAAGTGTTCTTCTACAACTTCAGTGATGTCTGCACCTGGATTTGAGCTTGATAGCACAAAACGAGTCATACCACGGTGAGCGTAGTAGGTCATTGGTAAGGCAAGCAGTGCCATAACCAATAATGGGATTAGGCCACCGACACCAGCGTTGATTGGTAAGAATAGCGTACCAGCACCGACAGCTGTACCATATAGGCCAAGCACCCAAACGGTGTCGCTTTTGCTCCAGCCTAGTTTTGTTTTACTTGCTGATTGTGCATCAGCCGTATTGTTTTTCACAGAGTCCATTATGGACATCTCCTTTATAGGTATCATTTATATAACCTTAAAAGGGTTCTCGCTGTATATCTTCCGTGCTCTGCCGATAACTGTGGATCGTTCGGCAAAGGAATATGAGCAGGATACATAGCTGAAACAGTATGTATCGGGTAAAGACAAAAACGGTGTAATATGTGGTGAGGGGAACAACTTTAAAATGAAAAGTGATCGCTATGACGTCCTAAGTCGGGTATCGCTAATTCCATGCGAGCACAAGGTTACTCGTAATGTTTGCTCGATATCTCTAATAAATAAAACCTTTAAAACGACAATAGAACCCTAGATAGGCAAGCGGATTATAGGGGATTATAGAGGCTACAACTAGGATTTTGGTCTTTTAGCTATTTGTTTGAACATTAATCATGCATATATTCAAGCTAGCTCAATACGGAGGATTCAGCGTATGTTGGACTTGATAAGTATAAGAAGGGGAAAAGTAACACTTTTCCCTTTTATAACTATCCGTTTGCATGCTTAGCGCGAGAGTTAGTCGCGGAAGTTATCGAACTGGAAAGGCTGACCATAATCATTTTCGCGAAGCAGTGCCATTACCGCTTGAAGATCATCGCGTTTTTTACCTGTAACACGAAGTTTTTCGCCTTGGATAGCTACCTGTACTTTTAATTTTGCATCTTTAATGGCTTTTACCACTTTTTTCGCAATCAGGCTTTCTACGCCTTGCTTGAAGGCAACTTCCTGATAGAACGTTTTTCCTGAGTGAATGATATCTTTCAGTTCCATCGCTTTGGCATCAACACCGCGCTTTGATAAGTTACCACGGAAGATGTCCATCATCTGGTTAATCTGGAAATCGGACTCAGCTGAGACTTTAACCACTTCTTTGCTTAGGCTGAAGCTAGCTTCAACATTACGGAAATCAAAGCGTGTTGCTAGCTCGCGGCTTGAGTTTTCAACAGCGTTCTTCAGTTCTACGTTATCGACTTCAGAAACAATATCAAAAGATGGCATGTGCTTAATCCTAATTGTTTAGTAATTTGAAACGGTGGAAAAATAATTATTTTTATACGTTGCTAATTGGGTTATTGACGATTGCGTACAGCATCAGCCAGCATGTCGAGCATGGTGACGGTATCGTCCCAGTTGATGCATGGGTCAGTGATCGACTGTCCATAGGTTAAGGCATCTAAATGGTCGACATCGACAGTTTGGCTTCCTTCGACAATAAAGCTTTCAGCCATAACACCAGCAACAGAGTGGCTACCATTCATAATTTGTTGGCAAATATCTGCTGCGACATCCAATTGGCGCTTATGCTGTTTTTGGCAATTACCGTGGCTAAAATCGACGATAAGTCGAGCTGGCAGCCCAAAATCGGTTAATGTTTCGCATGATGCAGCAACATCATCATGGTGATAATTAGGCATTTTACCGCCACGTAAAATAACGTGGCCATAAGGATTGCCCGATGTGCGGTAAATCGTCATTTCACCCGTCTTAGACGGCGAGCAGAAAACATGAGACTCACGTGTCGCTCGAATCGCGTCAACCGCAATTTTAATATTGCCATCCGTCCCGTTCTTAAAGCCGACAGGGCAGGATAGGGCTGATGCCATTTCACGGTGAATTTGGGATTCAGTCGTACGCGCACCAATCGCTCCCCAAGTGATCAAATCAGCTAAATATTGGCCGGTGACCATATCTAGAAACTCAGTGGCGGTTGGCATACCCATCTGGTTAATATCGACTAATAGTTTACGAGCAGTATGTAAACCTTTCGCTAAATCAAGGCTGCCATCTAAGTTAGGGTCTGAAACCAAGCCCTTCCACCCCACAACAGTACGTGGCTTCTCGAAATACGTACGCATAACAATAAAGAGTTGATCTTTATATTTCGCTTGCATTTCAAGCAGGCGCTTCGCGTAGTCTATTGCGGCGTCTGTGTCATGGACCGAACAAGGACCAACGATAACGAGAAGGCGAGTATCATCGCCTGAAAGAATCGCTTCAACTTGCCGACGAGAGTGAGCGATGTGATCCGCAATATCATCAGTGATGGGGTAAGCGGCTTCAACCTCAGCGGGCGTTGGCATCAGGCCAAGGCTAACTGTGCGGAGTTCATCTGTTTTCATTGGCATAGCTGTTGCCTATCTCGGTATTACAAAAATTAACGACCCGTAAAGATAGCCCAAAAGGCCTCAGGAATAAACCAAACTTGTGATATAGCTTAGTTTTTTATTCTTATGTCGACTGACTTTATTCATTTCGTAGTAACTTAACGCAAGAAGTGATGTTTTTTTGTACATGGATTAGATCAGTGGAAAAAGGCAGTACTCATGCGTTTTTCATTATTTATGCGTATTTTGTGGGTAGATTTGCATTTATTTGTAATTCCGCTTGCGTCGGTATCGGTGAGTGAGTATGTTAAATTCTTAGATAAGGATGTCAGTAAATAGAGGCTGACTGAACATGAGTTAGCGGATGTGTAGAACGCCACATTAGCGAATTAACTTTCTGATATTGAACAAATAAAGTTATAATGGTGCCCTATGGAAAATAGCGATCAGACTGGTTTGCATTTTTTGAAACTGCTTCAATCAACATCTCAATTCGACAATCAGGATTTAGGTATTGGTCTATTATCTCTTGATGATTTTATTCAAGAATTATCTATTCACCCGGATGCCGCAGCTTATGCTACCGAATTGGGCGAGGAGTCTCAGCAGCAGTTATTAGCGCTGAGTGAGGGTAGCCCCGCAGAATATTTTGTCTCTATGCTAACTGAACGCTTAGTTGTAGCGGCGCGCCTTGCGGGTGATCAACCTTTGCTGATTCGCATGACAGGGGCTGATTCTCATCAGCGTTCCCAACTACTCGGTGCTGAGTTAGAGGAATACGAAGTGAATCCTTTGCTTGGGTTACGTGGGGTGTCGCGTTATGCGGATGAGGGGCATCGTAAAAGCTTTGAATTAGAATGTGAGGCCATCAAGCGTGCTCGCAATGCGGAAGGGATGACCAATATCGAATTGGTTATTCCGTTTGTACGTACATTCAGTGACGCAGCAACAGCCATTGATCTGCTGGCTGAGCAGGGATTATGTCGTGGAGCACAGGGGCTTAACGTTCATTTGATGGCTGAGCTACCGGCTAATGCGCTGTTAACTGATAAGTTTCTTCAATACTTTGATGGGTTAGTTGTTGATGTTGATCAATTGGCGCAGTTTACGTTAGGACTGGATCAAACGCATCCCTCACTAGAATATTTGCATGATGCTCAAAATGAAGCTGTGCTATCGTTGGTTGCTCAAGCGTTGGCCGCGACCTCGGCGGTGAACAAACCATGCCGCGTGGTCAGCTCGTACATTCATCAATCCCCCAACTTGCAACAGTGGCTTCAAGACCATGGTGTTACTGAGGTGATAACGCAACATAAAACCGGCTAATGATGCCGGTTTAATTTGTTGGCAAAGCTAGCGTAGCAGCAGGCGCCCTGAGGGAATGATGCTGAGTAGCCGTATTAATCCCAATGACAGTAAAAAGGTAAGTACTATTCGAAGAATATCGGTTACATACGCTGGAAAGCCTGTGTATGGAAACAGGTTCAACAGCAGAATGAGAATCATCATATGGCAGAGGTAAATGCCAAGTGTATTTTGGCTAATCGCGAAAGTAAAAGTGGACCGTCCAAAGTCCGGTTTATTGGCGAGTAGCAGGAAAATCCCGGTGGCCCAGAGCAGTGTACCCATTAAGAAATCATGCCCGTTGAACGGGAGGTCATAACGAGTAAGAAAAAAAGCTTCTCCCAAGTGCAGCATCATGCCAATTACCGCGATAGAGGCGGCAATGGGTGAGGATACTCGGAGTTTGTTTTGGTGGATAATAAAGCCAATAGATAGCATTAAAGTACTGAGGAATGGGCCGTTACGGGTAAAAATGGGCGCGGGCAGGTCGTAAATGGGCGCATAGCTGCCCGCCATTAGGCCGTAGATATACAGTACAGATCCAACAAGCAGTAACCACTTTTCTTGCTTGTAATGACAGCAAACTGCGAGGATAGCTAATCCGCAAAGCAGGGCTGGTATATACCAGAGATGAACAAGTCCGCCTTCAAATAAGCTGTTTAGTGGGTGCTGTAGTAAATACTGCCAATAACCTACTCGTTCAGCCAAATAGCCCTGTGTGAATACAATCTCAGCGTTAAATGGGAGTAGTAGATAAATTACACTCCATATTAACCAAATTTTAAGCAGTGGTAAACTATAACAGCGAAAGGTTACGCTGGGTGCGATCTTCAGTTTGGGCATAATAAAATACCCTGCCAAAATAAAAAATAGCGGTACAGCGAATCGACTAAGCTGATTGAGTATGAGTCCCAGCCAAGGCTGATCATTATAGAATGGGCCGGTCATAAATGCTTGCGAATGAATGATGATGACAGCGAATAAGGCCGCAACTCGTCCCCATTCAAAGCTCGCAATGCGCTGCGTATTCATAACTACCTAATTGTTGCACGTGATTTTAGATGGCTGAATGTAGCAATCAATAGGATCCCAAATACTTGGCGAGTTCAAATATTTGAGATATTAGCGGTTCGAAGGATAAACATTTAATTTGAAGCGTGAACAATCTCTCACCGAGTAGATTGTCAATTTCAATTTTTCGCATGCAGACCGGGGCTGCAGCAAAAGTTTTTTAACATAGAGTTATTATATTTTTAACCGAATGAATTGGTGTTACGCCAAAGGTTGTCGTTGACAGAGGGCTATCTCGTATTCGGCTTTAGGAGGAGCAGCTGATTTTTAGTTCTTTTCCCCACTGCGGCGGCAACTCGGCAAAGTGCTTAAATTGACGGTGTTCCTGATATGGACTGTTGAGTACAGTAAGTAGCTGCTCAATCATACTGAAATCGCCGCTATCTGCTTTATCGATAGCTTGTTGGGCAAGGTAATTGCGTAAGATGTATTTGGGGTTACTATTGCGCATTAACACTAACCGGCAGGGATCCGGTTGCTGCTCAACTTCGAGACGTTTCGCGTAGTGGTTAAGCCAGATAGCTAACGGGGCTATATCTGTAACCAGCTCTGAAAACAATGGTGATGCGGAAGAAAGTTGCTGCTTCGGGATAGTTGAGAGTGTACGAAAAAATAAAGTGTGGTCTATATGCAGCTCTCCCATTAACTGGAATAGGGCTGCAAATAAGGGCGTATCTTGTGCTTGTTTTTGTTGTAAGCCAAGTTTATCTCGCATCTTTTGACTGTAGGCGGATTGGAATATGGGCTGGTAGCTATCAAGAGTTAGCTCAATGATGTCTTTACTGATCAGAGGGGTAAGGGCGTATCCAAGGGCAGCGAGATTCCATAATGCAATACTTGGCTGTTGGTTAAATGCATAGCGGCCGGCATAATCGGAAGCGTTGCAAATGTATCCCTGGTTATAGTCATCCATAAATCCATAAGGCCCATAGTCAAAGGTTAGCCCCAGCACCGACATGTTATCGGTATTCATCACACCATGGGCAAAACCGGCAGCTTGCCAATCAGCGATCATCGTTGCCGTTAACGCGACGATTTGTTGGAACATTCGGCTGTAGCGGGTGTGGTCATCACTGGTTTCAGAATTAATGGCGGGAAAGTGGTGCTTGATTAGGTAATCAGCCAATATTTTGAGTTCGGCATGCTGGTTTGTGTAAAACAGGTATTCAAAATGACCGAATCGAAGGTGACTTTCAGCGACACGCACCAAGGTCGCCCCGCGCTCAATTGTCTCACGATATACTGGGGTGTTACTGGATAGAATAGCTAACGCGTGCGTGGTTTTGATGCCTAGGCCAGCCATTGCGGCACTGGCGAGGTATTCTCGGATGCTGGAGCGTAATACGGCTCGGCCGTCCCCTTGACGGGAGTAAGGCGTGAGGCCAGATCCTTTCAGATGAAGATCCCACTTCTTACCTTGTGACGTGACGATCTCTCCAAGTAACAGGCCGCGACCGTCACCCAGGTCAGGGTTATATTGTCCGAACTGGTGTCCGGTGTACTTCATTGCAATCGGTTCGAATCCATTGAGTGTTTCATTGCCAGTAAATACGTTAATAAACTGTTCACTGCTGGCTTGTTCGGGGTCAAGCTCCAGTATATGACTTATTTGAGGGTTAATACTGACGAGGAAAGGGGCGCTAAGAGGTTGTGGCTGGAGTGGTGTACCCAATGCAGCAGGAAGATGACGATAGCTATTGTTGAAGATCAGTTGCGACAGTTTTTTCATACAGACTCTAGGTATATGCTTAAAGGGCGACTTCTTTAAGCATATACCTAAGTTGCCTCAAGTCGCATTACCTCTAGCGGCAGGATTTAGAAACAACACTGGCAACCGCAACAACGGAGAAAAAAAGTGGAGTTTTCTTCGTGTTTCACTGCAAACTAGCGGTTAACTGACGATATCAATAGACTCGATATCGACAATTTTTGAACGATTCATGATGACTTTCCAGCGTTGGATTCGAACGGTGCTGTCTTCGTCGATTTCTCGGGTGATTAGGTTGATCAGGTGGCGTTTTTCAACGGACTCTTTTGATACCTGGCCGTCTTTTAGTTGATAAATTTTCTGTGAACCTTTCTCCATCAACTTGGTAATACCGCGAAGATCTAGCATGATAGATTCACGGGTTTGTTCATAACCGGTCAGAAATTTAGTAGGCGACATCCGGGTTGTACTTTTGTAATGCAGAATAGTTTCTTCGTGCTGGGAAACCTTATGCCTTCTGACCTTACGAATTTCTTTATCCAGTTTTTTATATGGCTGATACTCCATCCACTCCAACTGACGGCCAATTAGCTGATTTGAATTTACATCAAAAAATTGTTTGCGCCATTTAGGTTTGCCTTTACGTACCCAACGCCAGAGCATGACTTTAAGATCATCTTTGAATACTTCACGGGCGGCATAAATAAAAGACAGCACCAGCACAAAAGAGGCCGTGATATCGCCAAGTACACCACGGGCTTTCATGAGCATCAGGGTAACAAAAATCATTACAAAACCGGCAGCAAAACCGGTGACGATTTTGCGCGTGTTTTTACCGAGTTCAACGGTATTTTCTTTCATGGTGACCGGGTACTCGATCAGACGCCTTAGCAGGCGCATTTTATTGGACATTCTAGTTGGATCGTCCATTGCTTTGATTGAGTTATATTTTTGCTCTAAGCGATGTGTAGATTCACCTTCACAGACTTGTAATAATAGCGATTTAATTTCGCTATAGTCACTGCTGCGAGGGAGGTGTGCAACGAGCTCGAGCAGCCGCTGTTCAGTAAACCATGACAAATAGTTATCAACGTTTTCATAGTACTTATGCAGTTTGGTATCTGTCGGTACATTACGACGAAGACGTTTGAGGATCCGAGTGGTTAGTTGTGCAACTTCCTCAACTTCCTCAAGTGAACGTTCTTCTTTGTCATCTAATAGCTGTTGGGTGGTTTTTTCCAGAGCGAGAGCATACTGATAAGCATATAGACTCAAACTCAAGCGATACTGTTCGGTAGATAACTTACCTCGGCTTGCAAGTCGGCTATGTACCAACGGTAAGTGATTAACATCACTGTAATACGTGCGCTTACCAACAATGGCATTATGAAAGAATTCTTCTTCAGAAATGATGTGGTTATTAAGGCCCAACTCACCGGGTACGAAAATGTAGAGATCCAGCTGTCTGTTGGTGGTTTCCTGAATGACGTGAGATATTTTTAGCTTGTGGCCGTCTTTCTTTTCAACAGTGATCACTATACTCAATAACCTTGGTAAAATTAGAATGGATAAATTGCGCAAACAGGATAGCACTTACGTGCGAAAGTAATATTAATTTTAGATGAATTAGTCAGTTAATTTCAGTGCTATTTACCATTAGCTGGATTGTTAGGGTGAAAAGTAGGCAAATAATTGAAGATAGGTCAGGCGCGCTGACACAACATCACGTATAATGCGCGACCTAAAGTTCATGATGGATCTGTATGCGTTTTGAGCATACTGCTGAGTGCTTTATTGCTCGGTTGTTTTATTTACCCAGAGAGTGTCGAGATAATGATTAGAATTGGACAATACAACACGTTAGAGGTCGTCAAACAAGTTGATTTTGGCGTATTCCTTGATGGTGGTGATGACTTCGGCAATATTTTGCTGCCGAAAGCCTCTGTTCCTTCTGGCACTGCGCTGGGAGATAAGCTAGAAGTTTTTATTTACTTTGACTCAAACGATGAAATCATCGCTACAACCAAACAGCCGTTTGCAACCGTTGGTGATTTTGCTCTGCTGCGCGTTGTGGGTATCTGTGGTATCGGTGCATTTGTTGATTGGGGGTTGGAAAAGGATCTGCTTGTTCCTTTCAGTGAACAGCGTCGTCGTCTGGAAGAGGGCCAAGATATTATGGTTCGCGTCTATACCGATAAGGCATCAGGTCGTATTGTAGGCTCAACCAAATTCAACCGCTTTTTGGACAAAACGCCGGCCAATTATAAGCTGGGTCAGGAAGTACAAGTACAGATTGCTGAAGTGACCGATCTTGGTTACAAAGCTGTCATTGAAGATAAACACTGGGGACTATTGTTTAAGACCGAGTCTTTCGGCAAGCTGTTTCCGGGTAAAAAGCTAAAAGCGTATATTCGCGAAATTCGTCCAGATGGCAAAATCAACTTGTCATTGCAGAAGGCCGGTCGTGGGAAAGTCGATGATTTAGCAGATAAAATCCTTACTACACTCGCGCGTAAAGGGGGTTATATTCCACTGAGTGATAAGTCAACACCAGAAGCTATTTTTAAAGAATTCCGCACCAGTAAAGCGACCTTTAAAAATACCATTGGCGGCCTGTATAAAAAAGGTGTGATCGTGATTGAGCGCGATGGCATTCGATTAAACGATAACTGATCAGTCAACATTCTGAATACCTCCTTCGTGTAGTCAAACTGCAATGAGGGATATGGAGCCGATGATTACCATCGGCTTTTTTGTTTTGTCGGTTAACCCACGATTTGCCACAGTTTGTACCCATATTGTGTATATCTTGCAGTTTTGATTGTGAACTATCTCCATACTCTTCTTTTTATTCAAAATGGAATGCTAAACCTTTTGATAAAGTACGGACGTGTATGGCTGAGACCAGAAAGTGTAGGTGTATAAAGATGAAAGGTGTGGTGGTTTTTTTATTTTCTTTGATTGTTGCTGGATGTGCGACATCGGGAGGTTCTTCGGTTGGTAATGACGCCGATATTTCTCAAGTGAAAATTGATCGGTTTTTGGCTAAAAGTGTCGATCAGGCAGAAGCATTGATCAGTGATGATGTGGGTACCGTTGTCAGAAAAGGTAACCAAGTCATTATTACGTTGAAAGGTGACCGTAGTTTTACTCATGATAGCGCTGATGTGCGTTTGGAAGGCCAGAAAACCCTTGAAAAACTCTCTCGTTTGATTGCCAATATGCCTGAAACTCGTGTGTTCATTGCAGGCCACACTGATAGTGTGGGTTCTGAAGAGTACAACCGTAAGTTATCCATGAAGCGAGCTCAGTCCGTGTCTGATCTCCTTGTTGAGAACGGTGTCGATGCTAAACGTCTCGGCGTGTTTGGTTTTGGTGAAAGCGCACCGATTGCAGATAATATGATGACTGACGGGCGTCAGGCAAACCGACGAATAGAAGTCAGACTGACACCGATGTTCGATAAGTTTCTAAAATAACATTAATATCAATTTGGTATAAAAGTTATTAGCAAACAAAAAAGGAAGCCATGGCTTCCTTTTTTATTTGCTAGTTGGTGTGACTACTGGCAACAAACAGAACAATTTGCTTGTTTACCCAGTTTCATTTCACGCCAAGCCATGCTCATAGCGTCCAGCAGTAAGATTTTTCCCATGAGCGGTTGACCCATTTTCGTCACAACTTTGATGGCTTCCATCGCTTGTACTGCACCGACAATTCCGACCACTGGCGACATAATGCCAGCTTCCACACAGGTTAGGGCTTGTTGGCCAAATAGGGCACTTAGGCATTGATAGCAAGGCTCGCCGTCTTGATAGGTATAAACACTGATTTGACCTTCCATGCGAATGGCGGCACCTGACACTAATGGTGTCTTTGTTTTGAAGCATAAGCGGTTAAGTTGATTACGTGTGTCGACGTTATCACTGCAATCTAACACCAAATCATGTTGCTCAATCAGATCCAGTAGCGCCTCATCGTTGAGGCGTTTGGCTATGGTATCAATGGCCGTATTCGGGTTAACGGTTAACAATGCCTGACGAGCAGAGTCAACTTTTAGCATACCGACAGTGTTATCATTGTGCAGCACTTGGCGCTGTAAGTTAGAGACTTCCACCTTATCATCATCAATTAATGTGAGTTTACCAACGCCTGCAGCGGCAAGGTATTGGCTCGAGGCGCAGCCCAGCCCACCAGCACCGAGGATCAGCATGGAGCTGGCCTTCAGGGTCTCTTGGCCATCAAAATCGAATTGTTTAAGGATAATTTGGCGGTTGTAACGCAGCATTTCTGCGTCGGTTAGTTCGACCACGGGGAATTCCTGTTGTGTGACTCATAAACAAACAGCGAAAAAGAGTGGACTTCATGATGAAGGGCCGGCTTTCTCGCTGTTGGATTATTGTGTTAGTGTTAGTACATGGTGTGATTGAATAACTCGATGGTGACATACTCACCAGGCATCACACGACCACGTTCTTGCTCTAATACCACAAAGCAGTTGGCTTGGTGCATAGAGCTGAAAGCGCCAGAACCTTGATTGCCGGTTGTTGCCACTTCAAGCTGGCCGTCACCATTTATCTGGTAAATCCCACGCTGGTAGTCAGCGCGACCAGGACGTTTTTTGAATGGGCTGGTGGCGATGGCTTTGATTCGCTGCGGTGGTTGATACTGGCTATGGCCAGCCAGCTTAGCCAGCATAGGTTGCACTAACTGATAGAGGGTTACCATGGCTGATACCGGGTTACCTGGCAGGCCACAGAACCAAGTGTCTTTGATAGTACCAAAGGCAAAAGGCTTGCCAGGCTTCATGGCAATTTTCCAGAAGCCGATTTCACCTTGTTGCTCAAGGATATCTTTGGTGTAGTCTGCTTCACCGACACTGACACCACCAGAGGTAATCAGTACATCGGCTTTCGTTGCTGCGTTGAATGCTTCTCGAAGTTTTTCCGGACAATCAGGAATAATCCCCAGATCCATTACATCACAACCAAATTTTTCCAGTAGGGCGCGGATACCATAGCGGTTACTGTCATAAATTTGGCCAGCTTCTAGAGATTCACCCACGGGGCGAAGCTCATCACCGGTAGAGAAGAACGCAACCGTAGGACGCTTGAAAACCGGCAGGGCAGCAATCCCCAGAGAAGCCAGCAGCGGCATTTCACGTGCAGTAATACGGTTACCTTTCGCGACGACCACATCCCCTTGACAGACATCATCACCAATAGGACGCACATTGTCACCGTGTGGCGCCTTTGTAGTGAAGCGAATGCTATTGCCATTTACTTCGGTTTCTTCTTGCATGATAACGGTATCAGTGCCAGCTGGCATTTGAGCGCCCGTCATAATGCGGATACATTGACCTGATTGGCAGGTGCCATCAAAGGGAATACCCGCAAAAGATTTGCCTGCCATTTGGAGGGTATCCGTTGCCTCGAGATCGGTACTGCGAAGTGCATAGCCATCCATTGCTGAATTGGCAAAAGGAGGTACATTAATCGGTGAACAGATATCTTCTGCCAATACCAGTCCCATGGCATCAGACAGTGGCACTGTGCTGACGATGTCGAGTGGTTTTACTTGGTCTAGAATTTTATCTATCGCGGCATCGACTGGCATTAAGCCCGGCGTATTACAACAACCCATAATAGCTATCCGTTTATCATCTTTTATATTTTATCTAGACATTTATTATGACAAAAAAAGGTCTGTAGCACTAATACCTGAACAAATTCGTGGTGTAATTATTGTCATTTACAGGTATCCTTCGGTCTGAAAAATTGCTGGCACTCTTTTTTTTGGACTTAAGTGTTTAATAATACTTAGCGTTTGCTCAAAGCCAGCGAGCTGGAGGAATAGAATGACTACATTTAGCGAATCTGCATTAAAGGTGCGTCAAGCATTGACTGATCGTGGATTAGAAACACCAATGACTGATATTGTTGTCAGCCGCGAGGAAAAGAAAGAGAAAATTGAATATCACATGCGTGAAATTCTTGAGCTTCTTTCTTTGGATCTGACCGATGACAGCTTGGTTGAAACGCCGCATCGTATTGCGAAAATGTACGTTGATGAAGTTTTTTCTGGTTTAGATTACACCAATTTCCCTAAAATCACCGTTATCGAAAATAAGATGAACTGTGATGAGATGGTTCGGGTAAAAGACATTACCTTGACCAGTACCTGTGAGCACCATCTGGTGACCATCGACGGTAAGGCGACCGTGGCTTATATTCCTCGTGGAAAGATCATTGGCCTGTCAAAAATCAATCGTATTGTGCGCTTTTTTGCTCAGCGGCCTCAGGTTCAAGAGCGTTTGACACAGCAGATCTTGGTTGCTTTACAAACATTGCTAGAGAGTGATGATGTGGCTATCACTATCGATGCGACGCACTATTGCGTAAAAGCACGTGGTGTGATGGACGCGACCAGCGTGACCACGACAACCGCATTAAGCGGAATATTTAAGCGCAACCCTGCAACCCGTGCAGAATTTCTGCATGGTGTTCGCTAGACAGTTGAATGCCTATTCAGAGTTCAATATTAACCAATAAGCCAGCAGATTAACCTGCTGGCTTTTTTGTCGAATTTACACCAGCGAAAAGCATATGGATTTAATCAAACTTTCTAGAATCAGCATGAAGCACCTTGTTACGCTTCATGTCATGTTAGATACCCTAAGTGTTACCGCCAGTGCCGAGCGACTATGCCTGAGCCCATCGTCTGTTAGCAAGACATTGACACAACTTAGGGACAGTCTGAATGACGAGCTATTTTACCGACATGGTAACCAGCTGGTAGCGACACCCTTGGCGCGTCGTCTGGGGCCAACGGTACACCAGATGATCAATGAAATGAATCAAATGCTGACTCAGGAAGCCTTTGATCCAGCCTCGTATCAAGGCCGATTTTCATTGGCAATGCGAGAGAGTACGTTTGAATTGTTGGCAGCAAAACTCACCGCACGCGTATTGGCTCAATCACCGGGAATGCGGCTAGAAATTTGGTCTCGCGACAGTATGGGCTTTGATTGTTTGTCGAAAGGGCAGCTAGATTTTATAGTGCTGCCACATGATAAAAGTCAGCCGCCAAGCTCCCACACTAATTTGGTGTGGGAAACGCTGCTTGATGATGAAATGGTGTGTCTGATGAATTCCTCACATCCTCTTGCCGAGCAGTCTTTGACCGTTGATGATTACCTAAACTATGACCATATCGGGATCATGGACAGTGATCTTAACGTCCCGTTTTTTGAAATGCAGTTGGCTCAGCAGCACCATAAGCGACGCATTGCTGTGACAGTGCCTGATTTTGGTGGTGCAGCGGTAATGTGTCACCACAGTGATTTATTGTTTACCTGTTCGCGTCAATGGGCGGATGTTGCCTTGCAAGCGAAAGGGTTGATCACAAAACCGCTGCCGTTTAATTACGGCGAGGTGTCATACAGTGTGGTATGGCATCAGCCAAGTATGAATGATCCGGCTCAGCGTTGGCTCTACGAACAGATAGTGGATGTTGCTAAAACCGCAGTCTAACTCGTTGAGTTTATTTGTATCTGTACGAGGGGGGAGAATCGTCTCCCTTCTTGGTGCAGAAGGAAGACCGGTGATCATGTGGGTGGCGATCATAGAGGCTTTCGATACGTCACTGTCAGGCCGCGTTGCTCAAGTTTTTCGGCAAACAGTTTAATTGCGGCGTTACTGCAAATATCCCATTGAAGGGCTTCGCCTATAACCCCATGGTGCTGGAAGGCATTGAGCCTAATCGTGGTGCGTTTGGGCAATTCCTTTAAGTACAGGCTTACAGCGTCTATCTCTGTATCATAATCGGTAATGCCTGGAATGTGTAAGAGTCGCAATTCTTCCAACTTGTCATGCTTTGCCAGCAACGCGACAGATTGCAGTACACGATGGTGGCTGCGACCTGTTAACCACTGATGGGTTTCTTCCTGCCAGGCTTTAAGGTCAATCATTGCACCATCTAAGATTGGCAAAAGTTTTTCCCACCCCGTGAGGCTTAAGCTTCCGTTACTATCGACCATACAGCTGAGATGCTTTAAATCATCATCTGCTTTGACGGCACTAAACAGTGCGACAATGAATGGCAGTTGCAAAGTCGCTTCCCCGCCGCTCACTGTAATGCCAGATAAGAAAAGCTGCTGTTTGCGGATTAGCGCTAACATTTCATCAAGGCTAATCTGTTGAGTTTTCGGGTTGGACTGATTCGGGCACACCGATAAACACAGATCGCAATGGGTACAGCGTGCCGCATCCCACATCACCTTCCCGTTGTGAAGATTCAATGCGCCTGCAGGGCAGGGGGCAATACAATCACCACAGTCATTGCACAGCCCAATGGTATGGGGGTTATGACAGCTTTTGCATTGATAGTTGCAGCCCTGCAGGAAGATAACGAGCCTGTTTCCAGGCCCGTCAACGCACGAGAAATTGAGGATCTTACTGACCGTCGCTGTAACGTGGCGCTTGCTCATGACTTACCACTCGTGGTTTACGATTGAGAATACCTGTGGTTGCTGCCGCTTCTTCACCCAAGCCTGTGGTGTTGGTGCGAGATCCGCATGCTTTGAATTTGGCAATATCGGACAGCTTGATCATGTAGCCCGTTACTCGGACAAGGTCGTTAGAGTGAACATTTGCAGTGAACTCACGAAAGCCGAGAGCTAATGCGCCTTTGCAAAGCTGGTACATGGCTTCTGGGTTGGCTTTAACGGTTTCATCAATGGTCAAAATATCACTGATACCAGAGGTGTAGTATTGATGATGTTCCGCAAGTGCTTGGATATGGCTAATTGGGTCTGGCTCTGTTCCGTAAGGGATACGTACACCGGGTGTCACATTCACATCGAGGCTGATCCCTCCTTGAGAATGCAGCAACGCCCGCCCTTTATAGCCATATTTTACTGGGGTAGACGTGACAATGTCACTTAGAGTGCGAGAGATAGCGTGACCGAGTTGATTGGCCGCACCATCCAGGCCGTATTGTCCGTCATTTCCATCTTTTTGCATGATCGTGTTCACCGCTTCCGCCATACCGTAAATACCAAACATCGGCGCAAAGCGATCTTCGTCAATTAAGCCTTCACTGACGAGGAAACTATTAAAAAATCCGGACTCTTCATGCAAGAAAGCAGAACGCGCTTCAATCAACTCGAACAGGGTGTTGCAATAGTGTGGAAGAACGGTGTCAAAGAAGTGCTGGCTGGAGTCTGATTTTAAAGCCACTTCTTTCAGGTTCATTCGAACCAAGGTGTTAGCGCCGCCTGCGAGTGGCAGCGAGTTGTAGCAACTGACGATACCAAAACCACGATTGTCAAACGTCTGAGCGTGAATCGGGTAATTAGCGATATGTGGTTTGCTGCACTCGCAAATGTTCTGATTGGCAACGCGTAGTAAATCATCAGGTGTAATAGCTGGGTCGTACATAAAGGTCAGATTGGGGGCAACCTGTTTCAATTCCGCATCAACACGCAGGATCGTGCGGCAAATAATATTGTCAGTTGGACCGATATTAACGTGCATGAAGGCATCTGGTAGGGTGCGGTCCAGCATGATCCAGAACAGACGTAATTTACGGTAGATTGTCTCTTCATCCATACCGTCTACGTATGGTAGTAAAACGTCATCCAATTGACCGAGATAAACCGGGATATTGGTCACCGAAGGAACATGATGATAAATGATAGTTAGGTGATTGAGCGCTTCATCGAAATCTGAAGCGGGTGCTAGCTCAAGATATTCAGAACCTTGCTGAAGGAATTTTGCATAGTCAGGTAGTACGTAACGTGGTTTAAACGGCGCATTACCTTCAAACATGTCACACAGAACATTGCTATACATGGCTTCTTTCACATGCTCTGTAATATCGAGATACGGAAGGCTGGCATCAGCTTCAAGTGCAAGATAGCTGGATTTTTGTTTAGGAGATAGCAATGGGTCACAAATAATTTTGCTGAATTTCGCTTGAGTCATCATGTTATTAACCATGTATTTATTATGAGAAATAAGATACGTGAAATTTCAATTTCTTGAAGTGAAAATAACAGAAGGGTTGGTTTCTATATTGGAAATTCGTAAGAGGAGTCACGGTTAGGCACGGATTATATGCATATATTTGGCAATAATTACGAGATGCCTTCCATTTGTACTGACTAGTATGTCAATAAATTATCCTTAAAACTTGTCAGTATGTCACAATTTTGACTAAAACTGTTTATATGCGGTATGCCTCCAAGAAGCGATTACCCGTATTGATTATCATGACGCCTGCTCAAGGATTGAGCTGAAATTTTTAGTTGAAAATTGTATCTCAGGATTGTTTGTAATGTTTGACAGCCGTTCTCATGCACGACCCCGCCATATTTTAGGATTACTCATCACGTTATTTACCGTGTCGATTGCTGATATTGCCTTCGCGAAGGTGATGACAGACGACAGGGTGGAGGTATCCGCTGAACCAAGCCACATGCTTGACTTAAGCTTAGTTAATCGCGTCCCCCTTGCCAGTTATGAGCAGCTTTGTGATGGTGGTGAACAGGCATTGTGTTTTTCTGAACCATTAAAACAAATTTATTCAGACAATGATTTTATGCCCTTATGGCGATCCCCTGAGTTACGTGAGGCACTGCTACTTCGGATTAAAACATTAGCCTACGCAGAAATTGTGTCTGGAATGGATGAACGGCTGGTGGAATTACAACAGTTAGAGCAACAGCAGGATCTTCGAGGGTTTGATCTCTTAGCCACTGACACCTATTTGGTTTATCAAGCACTGATGCAGCAGATAACAGCAAGACCCAGTATGCTATTTCGCCATCAGACACTACGGCCGATTAAGGTAAGCCAATGGGAGACTAAACCCGATACAGTGATTAGCTCCGTTGTTACTTCAGGCCTTAATGAGCTGTTATTGCGAGATAGCCTTGGTGTAAATAGCAATGAATTGATTGTGATAGCTCGTGCGTTGCGCCAAGCTGAGTTGCTACGCCAATTACCGGCGCATCAATATCAGTTAGTGGGTCGGAAAGTGGTAAGAAGGGGGCAGGATATTCCTAATGGCCAACAGTTACTTGAAGTCTTATATAACTATGGAGATTTACCTCCGGAGGCATACAACCCGCTGACACTCGATCCAGTCGTGAACAACGATGGTGAGGTGAATAACGCGATTAAGCGTTTTCAGCGCCGCAATGGGCTTGATGATGATGGTATTATCGGCCCGGCAACGGCACGTCAACTAGCTTTACCGTATCAAGAAGTTTCCCGCGTGATTGCGTTGAATATGCATCGCAGTCAGTTTGGTGCCTCTGGGGCTAAGCGACCGACCATTCGTGTCAATATTCCTGATTACCAGTTACAAATCACACATAAAAATAATGTCGTATTTGAATCTAAAGTGATTGTCGGTCGCTCAACGCGACCCACCAATTTGTTTTCATCTGCATTGAGCGTCATGGTGGTTAATCCAAAGTGGAATATTCCAGAGACCATTAAGAAGGAAGATGTCATCCCAGGTATTCAAGCTTCGCCTGATTATTTAGAAAGGAAAAACCTGAAAATTATTCATAGTTGGCGAGATCGAAGTGAAATTTTACCGGAAACGATTGAATGGAGCACGGTGGATCCTGAAACATTCCCTTATGAATTTATGCAAGGCCCAGGGCCAACGAATGCGTTAGGTAATGTGAAATTTTTGATGCCAAATGATTACTCTATTTATTTGCATGATACGCCTGCGAGAAGCTTGTTTAGACGCACAAAACGTAACCTGAGTTCAGGTTGCGTGAGGGTTGAAAAGGCTGCCGAACTGGCCGAATTTATACTGAAATATCAGCGCTATTCATCTGTGGGCTCTTATGACAATCTAGTCGCAGTAGAAGATACAGATACGATTAATATATCAAGAAAAATTGATGTTGATTTTACCTATGTGACCGCTTGGGTTGATGAGAATAATACGCTGCAAATGCGTGAAGACATTTATGGCTACGACAGGGCGATAGAGGAACCAGTGGAAGATATTTTTTCGACGATGAAGAATTATCGCCGTTACTAGTAGTGTAAAGAGAATAGCAATGCCCCACCGGAGTGGGGCATTGTATTATTAAGCTTGTACTTCGCGGGTTTTCCATAGCGAACCGATGATCGCTGCAGAAATAGACAACACGATCACAGCCAGTGATACAGGTGTTGGAATCGCATAGCTAGTTTCCATTAACAGCATCTTGATACCGATGAAGCTTAGAATAAATGCTAATGCAGGGCGTAGGTAGCAGAAACGTGTCAACATACCTTCAAGTACGAAATACAGCGAACGCAGACCTAACAGCGCAAATACATTGGCAGACATGACCAAGAATGGTTCTTTGGTTACAGCAAAAATCGCAGGAATTGAATCTAGCGCAAACATTACGTCAGTCAATGCAATAACCGCAATAACTATCACCATTGGTGTCGCTAACCACCCCATCTTGTCTTTGACAAAGAACTTATGACCATGGTAATCATCCGATACACGGAAGCATTTTTTCACCAGACGTACGGGTAACGACTGTGAAAAATCCTCTTGCTCTTCTTCGTCTTCACTCCACAGTTTGTAACCTGTGTAAAGTAGGAACGCCGCGAAAATGTACAGAATCCAATGGAACTGAGTAAGTAATTCTGCACCTACCGCGATCATAATGCCACGAAGGATCAGTGCCCCTACAACGCCCAGCATTAATACGCGAGGTCGAATCGATTCAGGTACCGCAAACTGGCCGAAAATCAGAGCAAAGACAAATAAGTTATCTACGCTGAGTGATTTTTCAAGTAAGTAACCGGTTAAGAAAGCCGTCGCTGCTTGACTGTTAGTGTATGTGCTGTCCGGGGCCATTTGTGGCCAGTACATATAAATGACAACATTAAAGGCCAGTGCGAGTACAACCCAGAACAAACTCCAAATAGCGGCTTTTTTGATGGTGACTTTACCACCACGGGTTTGATATAAGTCCAGCGCCAACATTAATAGTGTTAGAACAGCGAACCCTTCATAGCTAAAAAGGCTCATGGTTTTCTCCTTTCACGATCGGGCGCGCGAAAGAGACAGGCATAAAACAAACCAGACCTTTCGCGCATTAAAAAAAAATACAGTTGCCTTCACAGGATCCCCCTGTAAAAGTAAACAGTACCCTGCACTTATGTGCATGATTAATGGCGTTGGTCTCGTCAAGATGGTGTAAACAGGATTACAAATCCACCCTCGGCTGCCGGAAGCGTAAACTTCGAGATGACGACAGACGAACAATTGGTGACTACTCCCCAAAGCAGGCGCATTCTAAGAGTAAAGCTCAGATTACGCCAGCATTTTCTCAGCTAATCTTATACTTATTAAAGGCTATTTACCAACAAGTGTTTAATATCTTGCCATGCAGGTCGCAAGGCAGCCACTATCGGTGTGATGGCTAGAAATTTGACCTGCATGATGCTGATGCCATTTTGCAATAATTAGCGCTGACACCATGCTTGCGTATGATGTTCAAGAACGTGATTGGAAATCACATGCAGCAGTTTTATGGTGCCTGCAGTCAGTAGGATCATAACCGCCATTGCCGCAGCGGGACCGGTTTGTCCGGCATCGTCCATGTTCAATACTGCTACCGATGCGGGCATCGTGTCGGCGGCATACAAAAACACAATAGCCGATGTGGTTGTCATTGCATTAACGAACAGATAAACCACGATTTCTAAAATAGCGGGCAAGCACATAGGGACGGTTATTTTGAAAAATACCTTATATTGAGGCATCTTAAGAGAGGTTGAAATGGCTTCAATTTCTACAGGAAGCTGTTTGAGTGCGGTCAGTGCCGTCATGTGTCCCACCGTGTAATAATGAGCAATCGTATTAACGACAAGAATGGCCATTGTGCCATACAGCAATGAAAGCGGGTTTGCCTGACTATTAAAAAAGAAAATATAGCCAAGTCCGAGTACCATGCCAGGAACTGCCATGGGAATAATTGTAACGATCTGCAGTAGATTGCGTAATCGCGTAAAATAGCGGCCTTTTTCGAGGCAGTATGCGCCAATGAAGATCACCAATGTGCCAATGCCAGCAACCCAAGACGCCAGCTCGATCGCATTAAAGTAAGGTGTCCATCCGTAAGTGCTAAATTGTGCAAACTGATAGTTGTTCAGGCTTATTGTAAGGTTCCATGGCCAAAAGGTTACCAGAGATCCATAAATCGCCATTCCAATGACCGTGATAATCGCCAATGAAATCAAGGTGCAGAAGATAAAGCAGGTAGCATCACGCAATATGTGAGGTTGAGGGTGGTACGCCACTGAACGGGTGTCGAAGAGGTGGTGTTGTTTTCTTTGCACCCAGCGGTCAGTCATAAATGCCAATAAGGCAGGTAATAGTAGAACGACGCTGGTAACCGCTCCCATGGCAAAGTTTTGTTGGCCGATAACCTGCTTAAATATATCCGTTGCCAGAACGTTATAGCTGCCGCCGATAACCTTAGCAACACCAAAATCACAGACAACCAAGGTGAAAACCACGATCAATGTACTGATCAGACCATATTTTGCAGCTGGTAAAGTAACGATGAAGAACGTTTTTATCGGTGAGATCTTAAGGGTTTTCGCCGCCTCGTAAAGTCTGGCATCTGAGGTTTTGAGTGAGGTTATCAGGATCATAAGTGCATGGGGGAACGTCCAGAAAATCAAGCCCATCGTGATACCGATAACGCCATAAATGGAGTGCCCAAGCAGTAAATCTTTCGCTATTCCTTGATTACCAAACAGGTAAATAAGACTGATTGCGGGGAGCAGAGAGGGGGCAAGGATCGGTGCTGAACCAAGCACTTTGAATACCCCTTTATAAGGCATACAACTGCGAGTCAGTGCATAGGCATAACCAAACGCTAAAAATCCGACAATTATGGTGACTAGGGAGCCAATCACCAGCGTGTGCTGTAATGATAGCCACAGCGCAGGGGAGGTGAAATACTCAGTAAAATTCGCGAGTCCGACATAAACGCCATCGTTGCTGAGGAGGCTTTTTTGTAGCATGGCAAGGAGCGGCCCTAACATAAAGCTTCCCATGACAGTCATCAGTAGCAGTAAGAGCAGAGCAAGAAGTACTGTGTCGCAACTGATGATATTTTTGAATTGTGTCAGTGACGATAGGTAGCGAGGTTGAGAAGACGGTAATGGCAGCAAGTTGATATCGCGGTTTTGACTTAATGCATTCATTTCGGTGTCCATACTCATGACTGAGCCTGAAAAATATGGGTGTGTTTTTTAGAAAAATTGATCTGGTGAAAGTGCCCGTGCTCCAATGTCAGCTCACGTAGCTCTCGAATCGGTACATCAATATTGATCGCGCTACGCTGAAATGTGCCTTGCAGTTGGCACTCCGTGCGCATGAAGGTGCCTTGAAATTCCATATTTTCAATGCGTACCGGAAAACTGGATTCACTTTTACTGCCAACAGGTAAGAAATGCAGATCTTCTGGTCGCAATCCCAGTTCGACCTGATCGCCGCGCTTGAGTGTTGGTGACGGTTTGGGCAATAGCGTTTCACCAATGCGGATATGTGAATCGCTGATCACCGACGCGGGGATGAAATTCATGTTACCGACGAACTCAGCTACAAAACGAGAAGCGGGTTGCTGGTAGATCTCTTCTGGTGTGCCGACTTGTTCAATAATGCCGTGATTCATTACCACAATACGATCAGCCATTGCCAGTGCTTCCTCTTGATCGTGGGTAACCATAATCGTTGTTATGCCAAGCTGACGCTGCAAACGGCGGATCTCTTCCCGGAGATGGGTGCGGACTTTTGCATCCAATGCAGAAAGGGGCTCGTCCAGCAGTAATAACCCAGGTGATAACGACAAGGCACGAGCGAGGGCGATACGTTGTTGCTGTCCACCGGAAAGCTGATTGGGGTATTTTAGGCCTGCATCAGGTAAACCAATAACACGGAGCCATTTGTTAACGGTATCAAAGACCGTTTTATTATCCTTATTTTGTTGGCGTAACCCAATTGCAATATTCTCTGCTACCGTCAGGTTGGGGAAGAGAGCATAAGATTGAAAGACTATGCCAAAATCACGTTTTTCAGGGGGGAGAAACGTCGTGTCTTTACCTTCTTGAAATATAGATCCTGAAGATGCCAGATCAAGGCCTGCAATGGCACGGAGTAAGGTTGTTTTACCACAGCCTGAAGGGCCTAAAAAACAAATAAATTCGCCTTTATTAATATTCAATGAGATATTATTTAATGCAATAAAATGGCCATACTGCTTGTTAATATTTATAATTTTCAGATAAGAGTCCATACATTTACTCACTACTTGTGTATGTGTGAAACATAAATAGATCTATAAAAACTTACATTTTTAGCTAGATAGAAAAATAGGTGGAATCGGTGTGTTGTTAGTGGTTTTTTATTTGTTATACATGTCTTATGTTGGTTCATTATTATTGGTTTGATTCTGATTTATTATCAAAATTTTCTGACCAACGTTTTAGTACGGACTGACGATTTTCTGCCATTTTACTAAAGTTCATGTTTACCGCAGCACCTTCTACATTCGGATAGTTTGCCACGCTGGAATGGATCGCGTTGTGTGCAACATTCGGGTAGAAGGCACTGTAGAGACGGTTAGCATCCGTTGTTAATGCCCAGTCAATGAGTTTTTTGGCAGCTTCGGATTGATCATTTACCAGACCAACCGCGTCCATTTCCCATCCGACACCGCCCTCAGGCATGATCACAGAGATAGGTGCACCTTGTGTTTTTAGTGTGGCACCTCGAATTGCCATAGATATCCCAAGCGCGACTTCGCCCATACTGGCTTGGACGCAAGGCTTAGAGCCTGAATGCGTATAATAGGCCATATTGTCATTGAGTTTATCCATGTAGCGCCATGCCGCTTCTTCTCCCATCGACTGGAGCCATGCCGTAACCTGTATATAACCGGATCCTGAAGAAGCTGGATTTGGCATTGCGATATGGCCTTTGTATACCGGGTTTAACAGATCCTCCCAGCTATTTGGCGTAGGTAGTCCTTTGGCTTTAGCGACTCTGTCGTTGAAGCAGAGGGCTATATAGACAGCCTGAGTACCAAACCAAGCTTTATTAGATTGAGGGTCAACCATATTGCCACGGATCGCGTTTAAACCTTTTGGTGAGTAGGGTTTGACGATACCTTCGTCTTTCAGTAGTGCCATAGATGAGCCTGCTAATCCCCATATTACATCCGCTTTGGGGTTATTTTTCTCTGCAAGTAGCTTTGCTGTCATGATGCCAGTTGAGTCGCGTACCCATTTTACTTTTATTCCAGGATTTGCATTTTCGAAGCCGTGTTTGAATTTCGCAAGCATGTCTATTTCAAACGTGGTGTAAACCGTCAGCTCTTCAGCGGCATAAGTTGAGCTGATGGGTAATGTTGCGACAGTGAGTAATGAACTGATCAACCAATGAGATTTCATTTCTACTTCTCCATGTATATATTCAATAGTGACAAGTTATTGTCGTGTAATGTTATTGATGGCGATGATGCTAGGCAGAGAATATGACAGTTATATGATTGAAATATGTCAGTTAGCTAACTGTTTTAGTGGTTTTTTATTACAGTGGTAAATCTTTAAATTAAACATTATTAAAACAAAGATGAATTTTTTATTAATAGTTATTTAGGATGTTTACAGAAATTAAATGATATCGTTATAGTTTAGCGCATCTGATATCTCTCCTATGTGGAATGAATAGAATGGAAAATGTGAATAATCAATATTTACTACTAACGCCTGGCCCGCTATCAACAAGTCGAACTGTTCGAGAATCAATGTTGAAAGACTGGTGTACATGGGATGATGAGTACAATAAAGATGTTGTAGAGGTGATTCGCCATAAGTTGGTTAACCTGGCGACAGATCGTAACGGTTATACCAGCGTGTTGATGCAGGGCAGTGGAACCGCATCGGTTGAAGCCACTATTGGTAGCGTTATTCCCAAAGAGGGGAAACTGCTGGTGATCAATAATGGGGCTTACGGAGAGCGTATTGGCCTGATTGCTCAGCGCCTTGGCATTGACAACCACATCTTGGATCTGGGTGAAGAGATCCTACCGGATATAGCTCAAGTCACTGAAATATTGCAATCAGACACCGCTATTACTCATGTTGCTATGGTGCATTGTGAAACGACAACAGGCATGCTTAATCCGATAGAGGCCGTGTGTGATGTGGTGAAATCCAATAATAAAATAATGATAGTCGATGCGATGTCGAGCTTTGGCGGGATCCCGTTAGATATCGCTGAACTGGGAATCGACTTTATGATCAGCTCGGCCAATAAATGTATACAGGGTGTACCGGGCTTTGGTTTCGTTATTGCTAAACAATCGGAGCTCGAAACATGTCAAGGGCGAGCACGTTCATTATCACTGGATCTATTTGATCAATGGCAGTGCATGGAAAAAAATCATGGTAAATGGCGCTACACATCTCCAACACACACTGTCCGTGCATTTTATCAGGCGATACTTGAATTAGAGCAAGAGGGAGGCGTCGCTGCGCGTTATCAGCGATACTCAACCAATCAGCGTATTCTTGTTGAGGGGATGGAGAGATTGGGGTTTCATTGCCTGCTCGATATATCGAAGCAATCACCCATTATTACATCGTTTTATTCACCTGAACATCCGGACTACGATTTTAATCAATTTTATATCTTACTTAAAGAAAAGGGATTTGTGATATATCCCGGTAAAGTCTCCAATGCGGATTGTTTTCGTATTGGTAATATTGGTGATGTACATAATGCTGATATGTACCGTCTGATAGATGCCATTGAATCGTCAATGTACTGGGCATGATTATCATAGTGCACTGTGTTATATAAATTAAGGAATACATCATGAGCAAGTACATTCAGGCAGTTATTTTAGATTGGGCAGGCACGGTTGTTGATTTCGGTTCATTTGCGCCAACCACTATTTTTGTAGAAGCTTTTCGCCGTGAATATGATTTTGATATTTCACTGGCAGAAGCGCGAGTACCGATGGGATTAGGTAAGTGGGATCATATTAAAGCGGTAGGGGAATTACCGGAAGTGAATAAACGTTGGCAGATGAAATTTGGTCAGCCGATGCAAAAATCAGATATTGATAAAATATACCAAACTTTTATGCCACTTCAGATAGCTAAAGTCGGCGAGCATGCCGATTTGATCCCTGGTGCTGAGGCTACAATTGCAAAGCTGCGAGCGAAGGGCATAAAAATTGGCTCTTGTACGGGTTATCCTCGTATTGTTTTGGATGCCTTGATTCCGGTAGCTAAAACCAATGGTTACAGCCCTGATTGTGCAGTAGCGACTGATGATTTGCCCGCTGGTGGGCGACCAGCACCATATATGGCACTACAAAACCTGATAACGCTGCAGGTTGATGATGTTAAAGCCTGTATCAAAGTGGATGATTCGGTACCTGGGATCAGCGAAGGTCTACAGGCCGGTATGTGGACCGTGGCCTTATTGCTATCTGGCAATGAAGCAGGATTAACACAAGCGCAGTTTGAGCAGGCTGATGAGGCAACATTAGCAGCGGCTCGTACAAAAGCAGCTGATGTGTTCGCCCATTCAGGTGCACATTACCTGATTGATACAATTGCCAATTTATCCGATGTGGTTGCTGATATTGAACGTCGACTAAAAAAGGGTGAGAAGCCGTAATATATCGGAGATAAAAAGAGTGACTAAAATAGCCCATTTAGTGATACAAATGGGCTGTTATTTATTTTTTTATCAGTATACACATGCATTTATGAATACCTCGTTCAATGATAATTATGTTAAAAGTAGCAAAAGTTGATATGTGATATTAATTTCAGAAATAGCGTTTTTTGTTATAAGAATAACATTCCGTCCAAGTAGCATATATTTGCTTTGTTTATCCATCAATCGTAAGTAACTTAATTATCAATAAGGTAGGGCGTGAGGTTATAAAAAAGTGAACCTTGTCACTTCTGGTTTTAATAATGTTAATCGTTTGTTCTTTTAATATTTAATGTTTGAATTATTTATTCTTAAAAGAAGATCAACTGCATACTTTAATAAATTAGACATCGATCAAGCTAAAGTAAGTCGTATAGTAGTTTGAGAATAAACTCGTAGCTCATTCGATGCGCTGAATTATTTACAACAGCAGTTATGTTTCTCTTAGGGATGATTATGGAAACAGCAGTTGAATTCTCAAATGAAAGTAATGTTGTATTCGATTACACAACATTCTTGTCAGCATCATGCAAGCATAAAGTGACAGTTATGGACGCGCTAAAGGCGTTGATTCCGACGTTTGAAATAGCAAGAACATCATCGATGCCGCAGGGGCTCACCGACTCAGAAAAGCTACAGATGCAAGCACTGAAAGTACTTTCAACCAATATTAGTGACACCAATAACTTGATCCGCTTGCTACGCTTAGCCCGTGTAGAGCATATCGATGAGCTTACTATTCAGTTACCTTATGCGCTTGATGCAAGCCAACTAGCAGAGATAGAGGCGAAGGCGATATGTAAAATCATTATATTGGATGATTTGGCCGAAGAATTAAGAGCTCACATGTTATGAGTGCAAAATTTGTGATAATAACGAAGAAAGCCAGCATATTTATGCTGGCTTTTTAGTAAGAGGGATGAGGTTATAGTAACTGACCGTGCCAAAGCATACCGGCTGCCAGACAGGCTGCCACCGTTAATAGACTGGCTGCGGTGACTTCTTTACCGATGAATGGGCGTACCTGTTGTTCACGCTTAGCTTGAATATAGAAATATAATCCAGGCAGATAAAGCAGGGTAGAGAGCAATAAATAGTGTAAGCCAGAGGCATACAGTAGCCATATTCCGTATACGCAGGCACATACACTAACAAATAACAGTGAACCACGGTCTCGATGCTCAATCGCTAGCTTGAGGCTATAGGCACCCACCAAAAAGTACGGCACTAGGATCATTTCAGACGCTATCGTCAGCAACGTATCATAGGTACTGCCCGCAAACATGACAAAAATTAGTGCAGCTTGAATACTGACCGTTGTCAGCATTAACGATGTTACAGGGCTGCCCGCCTTGTTTTGCAAAGCAAAACTCTTCGGAAACATGTTATTTTTCGCCCCGATATAGGGAGCCTCAGAAGCCAGTACTGTCCAGCTAAGAAAAGCACCACAGACAGATACCAGCAGACCTCCTGCAATAATATATTGGCCCCATGGTCCCATTATATGTGTTAATACGGTGGCCATTGAAGGGTTTTGGTAGGTGGCGAGTTCTTGCGTACTGATTACGCCCATTGAAAGCAGGGTAACAAACACATAAATGATCAACGCAGTCAGTAATCCCAGTATAGTTGCACGGCCAACATCCCGGCGATCTCTTGCTCTGCTTGAGACAACAACAGCCCCTTCAACACCAATAAACACCCATACCGTGATTAACATGGTACTTTTTACTTGTGCAAGTAAGTCATGCTGTTTTCCAAAATGCAATCCGGTAAAGTCAAACGTGAACGTATTCCACTTGAACGCGATAAAAGTGCATACAATAAAGAGAGTGATGGGAACAAGTTTAGTACAGGTCGTCACGAGGTTGATCATTGCCGCTGTTTGAACGCCACGTAAAACTAACGCATGGACTAACCAGAGCAGCACAGATGAACCGATGAGGGATAACCATGTGTTGCCAGCGCCGAATAGAACCAAATCCGGTTTATCGAACAGCATGCCGAGGGTACTGAATACAATCACAAGGTAAGAGACATTCGCGAGCATTGCGCTTAGCCAGTAACCCCATGCAGAGCAGAAACCGATAAAGTCACCAAACCCTGCTTGTGCGTAGCCAAATACACCGCTATTGATCTCAGGCTTGAGATGCGCAAGCTGCTGAAAGGCGAGGGCGAGGAAAATCATACCAATCCCCGTAATAGTCCAGCCAATGATGACGGCGGCGGGGCTGGCGACAGCAGCCATGTTTTGCGGCAGGCTAAATACCCCGGCCCCAATCATAGATCCGATCACTAAGGCGGTTAGCGATCCTAATCCCAGTTTTTTTTCCATAGCAAATTCCGCTTGTAACAAATAATTACACTTATCTGCCGTATTATGATGATTTTACATGACATTGCACGAATTAAGTGACGGGGGTCACTGTCAGAAACGGTATTATCCGTTCCAAGGATGCAGGATCAAAAAAGCCATCAGTACAAACTAATGGCTCAATGAGTATAGATGACAAGGCTGATTTCGGGGGGATTAACCGCGACTTAAAACGGCAGAAATCAGTGAACGGTGACGTTGCTTTTACTGTGACGATTAATTACAAAAGAATAGCTTGCACCAAAATCCGAGGCATCACGCAATGTATCACTGGCAAAGTTTTCGATATCACCTACAGCGACAACAGCACTACAATTTCCACTGCGTAATGCCTTCTCCATTAGCTGCTGATCAGTCAGCCCTTTCTTATTCGTGATAACTAAGATCTTATTAATATCGATACCCGCACTTGTTAATAGATTTTTATCAATCAATGCTTCCTGACCGATAAACATGATCCAGCGGTTTTGCAGGCTTGCTTGTTTCAGAATACGTAGAAAATAGGCTAGTTGGGTTTGCATTTGCTCTGAAAAGCACACTTCAATAGGACACTTAACGGCATGAGGAGAGGTTGGTGCTGCAGTCTGAGTCGAAAAAGTCGCTTTATAAGCTTGTGATGCCGAAACCGAAATTAGCTGATCAAAATATGCAGTCATTGTCCATCATCCTCAGTAGTGTTTATATGTACATGCTGTACATCTATACAGTATTTATTTTTAGATGCTGATGCAAGTGTTTTCTAACTTAAAAAATCATCAATAAGCAGTGAATTAAGGTGTTACTTATATTTGTGTAACTATAAGATTATGTTTTAATTGATTAAATTAAACGTACTCAAAATGAGCCCACCTGATTTTTAAAGCAGTAGAGTGTGGAGTGGCTCAAAAGTTTGCTGTAGAAATGTACGCTATACAGGTAAAATCACTGTATGGATGACGCTTTATACAGTGGTTTATACAGTGCCGATAGAAGGAAGCGATGGTGTGTCAGTTCCAGTCTTATTTGAGATTTTGTCCAGCTAAATGAGATTCTTGTTTTTGGCTTATCTTGTTGTTTATGTGGTTAATTTGTGAATGGTAGATATTTTGGGGGAAATGCGTTGTCCAACTTTGCGCTTCACACACCCAAAAAAAGAGAGCTTTGAAGTGTGAACTAGTTCACGCTAGCAATGGTGAGTGGCAGGCTTTGTTTGTATAGCCTCGACGAGGCTACATTGTTTTGGTGTGCAGAGGATGTCTGATACTGAATGGACAATAACTATATCTAACGGGAGGGTAGTAAGCTGTGTTTTCTGGTACGGTTCTGCGCACCTTCGAGTTAGCCAATTCTCTGCTGACTCGTTTGTGCCCCCAAAACGAGTTGCAATCGATTATTAAAAATTTCAACGAAGCATTATTTGGCTTAATTAAAGTAATGTCACCATTGTCGAAACGTAGTCAGATAATTCCTCCAACTGAATATCCAATTTCAACCAGCCTCTACAGTGTGGTCTTGCCTGAAAACGGTCAGAACATTCTGAAAGTAAAAGAAAAGCCGTTACATTTATCGGATGAGCTTGTTAAACTGGTGGAATATCAAATTTACTTCTTTCTCTCTGAATAATGGATAGATCAAACGTAGAACGGCAACAGCAAGTAGGAATCAGTGAGCCTGAAAAATCGGTAGGCTCTCTCCATCTGTTATTTGAATTGGATTGGGCAGTAGGGAGAGTAGTGGCAACACTACTCAACGTATGTTTGTTCATAACTCTAGTGGGAATGGCTCTGATATCCTTATGGTTGGAGCTTATCAATATTTTCGAATACCAAGAGGGCCTGTCCGACATATCAACTATCGAGGCTGTGTTCGCCGTCTTAGCTCTAGTTCTTTTAAGGCGATATATCTTCTACACACGTCAAACTAGTGAGCGTTGGTGGAATATTCTATCCATGCCTTTAATCTGGTATGGAAGATTTGTACTATTCGTCTGGTTGGCCGCCAGTGTTGTAGCTTTTTCTGATTTGCTAGAGGGGACTGAATATCTAAACTGGGCAATGCTTCATGGTGATAACTATAGCCAGATGTATGCGTTTGCTTGTATTCTTTTAAGCCTATACATAGCAGTGCCCAGCAAGAAGAAAAGGACAAAGGTTATTGATTCTCAAGCTCTAAATGGGGATGACAGTAGCGACAAGATCAATGCTACTTCGCAGGAGCAATCCCCAAAAACAACATCGGATATCTAGAATGCTACGTAAGAATACCTTTATCATTGCTCTTAGTCTTTTGCTAGTACCAGCAATCACTTCAGCTAAATCTCTTTCATTGACAGATAGTTGTGCTGAGTTAATTAACATATACGCGTCCAAAAATGAAAAGCATCTATTAGCTGCCCAAACTACTTCGTTATCCGAAAGCTTAAGGGCAGGTTACTGTTTGGGTGTGATAGAGCAGTACGCAAAAAGTGAGTATCACTGTCGATCTGATTGGTTTAAGCGAGCGGAATTTATTGCGAAATACGCTCTTGAGGAAAACCCACCATCTGAAAAAAAGTTGTTAAGGTTGTCTTGTGAAATATGATGGATTGTCACCTCCTGACGCGATAAGAACGTTGTTTTCTGTTGAACTGTCTGAGTACAAATCATTTAAAGATCTTGTTTACCCACTTGTACGAAGTAAAGGTTTCCTTATCGTCAACAAAGAACAGATGGGGATTGGTTCAGAGAAAAACCATTTGCTCATAGCACGTGAAAGCCTAAATAAGTTTCACAATGCAGTGCTGCTACAAGGTTTTTTTGCCGATAGCAAACGTGTTAAGGCTATCTTTACCGATAGTGGTAAGCGGATGGAGGCTGCCGAATTTTTAAACGTTATTTTGGCTGGTCGACAATCCATTATTGGTGTAGGTATCCAATCTGAAGCGCTGGAGCAGTTTATTAATATAATGAAATCGAGTATTTCGTTGTCGGAAAATCGCCTACCAAATCCATTCTATGAACTCCCACAATTATCAATTGGTAATATCACCAGTGTTATGCAAGCTCTACTAGCTCAAAGTGCTGTATTTAGTGATGGCGAAACCATGATGCTATATTACTTAAATGGCGATCTTGAAAAGGCTTATGAAGCAGCATCTTCACTTCAAACTGAACATCCTGTTCTATCCAAGTATCAGTCACTGATAACCCAGCAATACCTCGAAGCGAACGAGTTCGATAATTTATTGGACGATTTATTTAATTAGCTGTTGCGAGTGCAGTGCACTCAATCATTCTGTTCTCAGTTCATCAAGGAGAGCAAGAATGACATATTCCAATCTCATATTCCACTGTGCCAGATTAAGCGTGCTTTCGAAATTGAAAGTTCACTTAAATCGGGGGTTTCTTATCTTAGTCTAGGAGGGAAGAAGATTCGCAGTTCCCCGACCTTTATTAGGTTCAGATTAGGAAGAGGACTTCGATTTGTTTGGCAGGATAAGTCTGATGGACTGCACCCTAAAGCGATAACAACTAGGCAAGGATTTGAGCGAACTATCAAGCAAATTCATAAGTCTAGTTTTAATTAAGGAAATCAGAATATGGATAAAAAAATAACACCTGCTGACAATGCGTCAAATACCTCAAACGCAAATAAAGGCACTAAGGGAACCAACCGTCAATACGATCAGAATCAAGGTAATCGCGGTAAGCAGATAAACCCTAATCAGCAAGGGAAGAAATAATATGCCAGATCCAAGTGAAATGTCTCAAGATGAGCTTGATATCTGGTCAGATATCAATAACCCAAATAACGATGCTGATATGGATGATTGGGCAGATGCTCATAACCCAAATAATGATGATTACTTGGGCGATGATGAATAAGTAGCAAGCGGCCATAGTCAGTTTGACTGTGGCCGAATTTACTCATTTGCATGGAGGAATTTTCCATAATTGAACTAATTTATCTTTTGTAAATTTAGCAAAGTTGCTAACACGCTCCTGTCCACCGCCGAGTTAGCCAACTCTCCGCTTACTTGTTTATGCCCCTTTCTAGCTTAGAGTAAATGCTTATTCATAGTTTGTTCATCTTTTGTTTGCCTTACTTATAGGGCTTATAATTGGTTAGGTGGTATAGTTTTTTCTATTTACCAGAGTGTTATGTGTAAAAGGAGTTAGGCTATTGAACTATGAAGTTCCAGAGGAAGAGGAATTTTTTATAAGAGGCTTCGGCTACTCTCAAGAGTATGACCATGATGAAGGGCTGTTTTCATTTATCAAAAGTTATGGTCACGATGAATACTTAGTTTTCACGCACTCTCCAATGGGTCAGGGTAGCGTAACGGTGAAGCTAGTAGTTAAAGGTGAGGACGTTTTCCGCGTTTATAAAGAGCGAATTTCACAAATATCATTTCAAACGTGGTCAGGACAAAAAGTAATTCGTGTTTACTTTTCTGAGCCTAGCGATTCAAGAGACTTCCTTGTTTATTACGAGCCGAGACCAAGGTTAGTGTGCGTAAAAATGTAAGAAAAATGTGAACAAACCACTTAATCAGACCAAAAACGATAGCGTTTTTAGTTCATTCCGCCTTGGTGTTTATAGCGCGTAACTTGAGCGCGGTAGTGGTATTTTAGGCTGCTTAGCAAAGCATTACCGTTACCTATACATTCTTTAATCTGAACCTTACCCGTTAAATCAAAAGCACTAACAAACTTCTGTCCAAAAGTGTGTTTAAAAAGGTCACCGAAGTGACTTCTTACATTGTATGTCCGTCATTAGTGCACCAATAGGTGTGGCTCAAGCAAAGATAAGGGCCATGATGTCGTTGCTCGATAGTTCTTATTAATTGAATAGCTGATGTCATTTGGGAGGTCAATGACAGCATCAAAACAGGGAAATTCGTTTGCTAAAATCAGTATTATTTACTGTGTTAATCTTACTCATACCCTATCCGGTTATGCCTAGTGACCGGGTAGCTGCGATAATCGCCAACTTAGAGATGTCACATTCTTGTATGGTTAGCCCCCGTTACTAACCGTATTCAGAGCTATGTGTCATGCTGCTTGCTATGAGTCCAAAAGAATTAAATTACTTTGATGCCATTCGCAATGTTTGTGAAAAACGATTAACCCAAATCGATGTATCAAGATTGCTCAACTTAACGCGAAGGCACATTCAATGGTTAGCCAATCAATACCGACACAGCGGTGCATCAGGCCTGGTTTTATTGCGGCGATTGAACAACGCCACGAGAAAAAGAACCCCGCTAAAAAGCGAGGTTCGTTAACAATCAGAGTACGTATTCGACATACATTTCTTTGTGCAATTCTAAATCATCCGTAGTGCCCGCAAGCCACATAGTAAGGCAGAGTAGAACGTTCCGAATAACTTTCTCCGGTATTAATATCTGTCGCCAAGTTAGGGAAATACGCCCCTATTTTACTTGAAGCAGTCCAGAATAGACCAAACGGATAGCCATCCATTGGCCAGCCTGAATCTGTAAAGTCACTGTGCTCAAATTGACTGGCTTCAGGTAATCGTCGGCCAATACTGCTACATAAATCGTCGGCCGTCGTGATGATCTTATCGTATGGGTTCTCACTTGTGTCTTCATCATCCTGATATTTATACACTAGAGATGGATAGTAGCCCTGTTTTTCTTGTAAATACCTGGACGAGTACAATGGAGCTAACGTAAATTGGAAATAGTCCAGCTCTGCCGATGTTATTGGCCTATTGATATAAGAGGTATAAGTACGGAATTCATGTTTAATTTCAAAAACTGGCGCAATACGTCGAGTGCTATCACCACGTTTAAACAGTTCTCCGCCCACAAGATGCTGTTTTTTATCTTCTTCAAGGAATACTGGAAACAGAGTGTCCATCCCTTGCCTTGACGAAGAGATAGAATCCATATCCCCCACGACACGACAGACTGTTCCCCAACGCCGCGTACGGTCGTTCACACAGAAGATTAAGAAATTATGTACATAATCTTTGGCGGTATGAGAGGCCTCCTGTAACTGATAAGTAAGCCCTTCATTTATACCCGGCGCGAGGCTGCCGGGGCCGTCGTTATCAATATTAAACTCATCCGAATAAAATAAGTACCAGCTTGTTTCCGACTGCTCAGAAAAACCGGCTAGCTGCGCATTCACCTCGCCTTTGTAATTGAGCAATCCGGTGAAACTGATCTGTGGCAACTGCTGCTCCTCACTACAATTGCTCTGTTCTCCCGCAACGCTACACAGACGTAGAAGATGTCCTTCATTCTCGTTGGTAATCGTATAAGAGCAGGTAGGCTCTGTCGGTGTCACCGTACACTGGCTAACACCACGCTGATCAATTTGCCACTCTAACCTAACTTGATAGTCAGGCTGCGTCACTAGATTGCCAGAGACTATTTGCCCTCTCATGGGGGCCGGTCCTGCCAGATCCAAGATAAAAGTTGGCTCAGGTAGCACGACTTCCTTGTTCTGCTGCGGAGTTGGCTGTACGGCAGGTGTAATGGGTGCTTCTGCAAATTGAACCTCATTATTAGTTTCAGGTTGCAGAACCGGTTGAGTAGGAGAAGCTACCTCCGTTGCTGGGGATTTAGTATTATCCGAAGAGTCACTACCAGACCCGCCACCACACGCAAATAACATGGTCGAAGTAAGTACAACAAATAAATGTTTCATTTTCATAATGTATTCAATAATAAAAAAGAAAAAGCCACGAAGGCAATAAATTTCAGGTGTACGATTTCGCCATAGGAAATAAAAACTATGGTCTGATTAGTCAAAACCGGCAGAAAAGAGTCCCAAAAGGTAGCTTATAAAATGGTTAACAATGGCTCTCTCAGATAGCGTGAAACGGCTAAACGTGCCGTTTATATCGCTTATGCTGGTTCTGTTTTACAGTAAACACGTAACGCCTCAGTGAATAATATAGCGTTCACGTTATACATTCAAACGATAATAGGAAGGAGGGTAGACTTCCGAGAGGGTCTCATGAGGAAAAATCGGGGCAGGCAAGCTGACCTCAACGTTACCTATAATCGCCAAAACAGGACCGAGGTCGTGGTCGATTTGCGCTCCGCGCACAATAAATAATGTCTTTGGTTGGAGCCAATAACAAGCGGCTTAAATTCTGGCGAATGTCAGCGGGATAACTGAAGCAATCCTACCGCGAAGCCTGTGTTCACAATATTATTAAAATTCATAGCTAAATACTTCGGTAAAAGAAAAGAAGAAAGCTGCCATATCTAAGCTAATCAATTTCTGCCCGCATCAACAAATTTGCTAACACACGCCTACCCAAAGGTGTGTCAGAGCCGATTTAGGCAAACTGTAGTGGATGGATATCTCCAATATGTATGCGCAAATATGGTTAAAACTTTCGATTGCCTCAATGTTTTTGAACCTGAGCAGGTTTTATGGATCACCACCTTGCCAGTAGAATCTTCGGTGTGGATACTGAATTTCAGTATTTGTTGACGGATCTAAATCAATGTCATTGATAGAGTGTGACTTGGTGTCCGTTAAATGATTGGGTTTTGATGCATTACCAAGTGTGGGATCATCTGATGAAGAGAGTCGATGCGATTCGTTTTTTGCTTGGGGGATAAATGTCGACGAAGAATTGGCCTGAGATATCATATTTTCACGAGGGGACAGCGTGGGCGCGACACGTTAAAGAACAACTTAAATTCGTAGATCAAAAGTACGGTCGTATACTTTATCTTGAGTTAAGGCTGGAAGGCCTATTAGATCACAAGATCACAGCCAAACCACTCAATCTAAAATCATTAACAAAGCATCATATTTGCCGGAGAAAAACTGTAAATATCTGTAAATTGTTGTGAACTCATTAGCTAAAATCATTTTGCGCCAAATTATTGACATTGTTGTTTTTTGAGTAATAATCACAGGCGCATTGAAATATAGGCATCCGTGCCTTGATAAATATGTGTTTTTTAGATGTTAATTTTTAATTAACAACAGAATAAAACATGATTCTGAGTGAACTATATTTAATGTAGAAACTAAAAATGAAATTTAATAAAATATTTTCCATTATTATATTAATTATTGGTTTGTATAGTAGCAACTCACTTGCTGAGTGTACAGGAAGGTTACTAGGGTATAAACCTTGTAATGAGCTATTCAATTCAACGCAACCAAAAAAACTTTTTGAAGAGCTTTTAAATCAATCAAAACTAGGGAATGAAGCTGCAAATTTCAAATTAGGAATGATGTATGAGTCTGGTATTTTTGTTAATAAAGATATAAATAAAGCAAATTATTACTATCTAAAAGCAGCTAATTGTAATGTTGTACTAGCCCAATATCTTGTTGGGCTTAGTTATCTCAATGGATATGGATTTAAAAAAGATCTTGATTCTGCTTTATATTGGTTTATTAGATCTGCTAACTATGGTTACGCAAAGTCAATGTATAATGCATCAAAAATAATAAAGGAAAGTGCAGATACTAGTAAATACCATTTAGTGATTGATTACCTAGAAGGTGCTTCGTTAAAAGGGAATTTAAAGTCGCTATCATTATTGTCACGAATTTATTTTGATGGTGTTATTGTTAAGCAAGACATAAATAAAGCACTTCATTATTTAAATTTATCAGCAGAAAATGGTGATGTGGCATCAATGGCAGTTCTGGCTGTATTTTATATTGAAGGGAAATTTGTAGATAAAAACCCTCGCTTGGGCTGGAAACTTATGGAAAAAGCAGCAAGCACAGGCAATAAGTATGCTATTAATTACATTGAGCTAAATGGAGATGGTAATGATAAGTGATAATATAATTAAAATAAAAACATATATGATAATATTAATACAAGAATTGCCCTTGTTGATGCTTTAATATTTATAGAAGCGAGGACACACCATGAGCTTGTTAACTAAAACAGGATTTATAGTAAACTTTGGCAACAATAAAATTTTTCGGTTGAATTATATTCAATATTAATTGTTTAACCTTATTTGATTACCACCGAACCTCAGCTAGTGATTAAAGATAAAGTAGGACTCAGTCATATAATGAGTCATATAATGTGGAAAGTGATTTTGTTTATTGTAGTGACAGACCGGAAAAATTAGGCTTATAAGAGCTTGAGATACGCAGCTTCAGGCTTGCTTAATACGTTCGTTAAAGAAGTCACGAATGTGTGGCTAAAACAACTTCGAAGACGAAGCCAAAGACACGCAATGACATGGCAAAAGTTTCGACGCTTGGTTGATTATTGGATCCCAAAAGTTCAAATTACACATCCTTACCCAGAGAAGCGTTTTGACGTTCGACCCAAGGTAGGAGCCGTATGCGTTAGTAGCGCACATACGGATCTGTGTGAGGGATAGCGGGTAACCGCTATCCCTACCTTATAAACCACCAGTAATATAGGTGGTTACTTTGTTATAAAATACTATTTGTTGTCTTTATGAATTTTCATTGTACATATAGTAAAGTAATAGTAAATGGATATTATTAAACTCAATAACTCGACCATCCAAGATTTGCCTAAAATTATTACTGTTTTGTAAAAGCTCCCATCCTGGAAAATGATTAAATAGAAGCTACCTACGAAACCATAGACAGCTAAAGATAGTAATACACTAAAATATCCTTTTGCAAACATACGTATAATAAGTCTAAGCATGTATGCAATTATTATTGACAACAGTAAATATAATGAAATATCAATTTCCATTTTCTACTTCCTCATATGTTTCTGATGCTGTAATACCAATCCCCATTACTTCTTTACCTAAACCATATTTTGTTAATGTTTTATAAGCTCTGATGTTATCAGTATCAATATTATTATACAATTTGATACTTGCAGGGTTAATCACATGTTTTGCTAGCCCGTTTAAAGCTATTCCTATATCCATAGTTTTATAGGGTTTGTAGCAAAAAATTCAATCTAGCTCCAAGATTTCACTCACTTCCCTCTAATCTAGCGATGCGATGATCAATCCTGAATTTAAATGGAAACACTTTGCGCCTGAAGTCATCCTTTGGTGTCTCCGTTGGTATGGTTCAACACCGATAAAAGTATCAGCGAATAAACAGAGTATTATTCAATCATTTCAAAGTGGAACTTGTATTCTCGTACACCGTCTATTTGAATACCTTTTTCTCTTAACTCAAGATACTGCTGAATCTTAACCGTTCTGAAATCCATAGCCTTCAGCGCAAGGATTATGCGTAGTTCATCCATTGAACGTGATTTAGCGTCAGAACTACAAGAACCGCAGACAACATGCGCCTTTTCCTTAAAAGCAATCTTATTAAGCCAGTTCAGCTCTTTTGGGGCTTTATGCTTGCCACAAAAGTAGCAGCGATTCTCTTGCTTCAATGCAGCCTGTTCCCTTAACGCTTTCGGGCTGGGTGATTCGATTGTTGGTGCAGTGTTGATCTTCTTACGACCACTGAACATGGATAACTGAACGACATTAGACATTTGGGTTGCTCTTACTCATTAAGGTATACCGCATATAACTAACATTATTGTCATATGCCTTTATATCCTATTTCTTGTGCATCCAATGAGTCAAATTATCATTTACTCACAGTATGGGATAAAGGGCTGTTGGTGACAATCCTTTGCGTTCAGATGACGCATCGTGATGAATAGGGTATCGATGTGTACTAACTGTCATTTTTATAGATATGTAAATCGACATTCATACAATACTCCCATATTAAAATAAACAAAACAAAATATTATATTTACGAATTGCGAGGGGTGATAAAAAGTCATTCATATCCTTTAGGGGCTAGATCACGCCCCTGATATAAAAGCTGCTGGAATAATAATACCAATCCAAACACAACATCATCCACAGGGTAGTTTAATTTACTTTTACAGGAGTTCGTGATGAAAGAAATGGTGCTTAAAGATGCCTTTTTAGCGCGTGTCGCCAGCAATAACCCTAACCAGCCAGAGTACCTTCAGGCTGTGACTGAGGTGATTACATCTATCTGGCCTTTTGTTGAAAAAAATCCAAAGTATATTGAAGCGGGTATTCTCGAACGCCTGGTAGAACCGGAAAGATTAATCCAGTTTCGCGTCAGTTGGGTTGACGACCAAGGTAAGGTTAACGTTAACCGTGCGTTCCGTGTTCAGCACAATTCCGCTATTGGTCCTTATAAAGGTGGCATGCGTTTCCACCCATCAGTTAATTCTTCTGTGCTTAAGTTTTTGGCCTTTGAGCAGACCTTTAAAAATGCGCTGACCACTCTTCCTATGGGGGGCGGTAAGGGCGGTAGCGATTTCGAACCTAAAGGTAAAAGTGACAATGAAATTATGCGCTTCTGCCAAGCCATGATGTTGGAATTACATCGTCATCTGGGTGCCGACACTGATGTTCCAGCTGGGGATATTGGCGTTGGTGCACGTGAAGTCGGCTTTATGACGGGCATGATGAAAAAGCTTTCCAATAGTGCAGAGTGTGTCTTCACGGGTAAAGGTTTGTCATTTGGTGGCAGCTTGATCCGCCCTGAAGCAACAGGCTATGGGTTGCTCTATTTCGTTGAAGCCATGCTTAAGGAGAAAGGACAAACACTGGCTGGTAAGCGTGTGGGGGTGTCGGGCTCAGGCAATGTTGCACAATATGCTATCGAAAAAGCGATGCAAATGGGTGGCAGGGTGATCACGGCTTCTGATTCGAGCGGTACCGTTTACGATCCAGATGGGTTTACCCAGGAAAAACTGGCTCGACTGATGGAAATCAAGAATGTTCAACGTGGACGAGTCGCTGATTACGCACATGAGATGGGGCTTGCCTACAGCAAAGAGGGTAAACCTTGGCAGTACGAGATGGATGTCGCCCTGCCATGTGCAACCCAAAATGAGTTGGATGGCCATGACGCTGAAATGTTAGCCGGGAACGGTGTTCAGCTTGTTGCTGAAGGTGCAAACATGCCAAGTACTGCCGAGGCCGTGGCTGTCTTTAATAACGTCGGTATTGTTTATGCGCCAGGTAAAGCCACCAATGCGGGTGGTGTTGCTACATCGGGTCTGGAAATGAGCCAGAATGCGCTGCGCCTTGGATGGAGCAGAGAAGAAGTAGACCAGCGTCTTCAGGATATTATGCGTCGTATCCATGATACATGTGTCGAATATGGTCGAGATGAGTCAGGTAACGTGAACTATGAACTGGGCGCAAATATTGCCGGTTTTGTGAAGGTTGCTGACGCGATGCTGGCTCAGGGTGTTTGCTAAACACTGAGTTTATATCAGGCCGCTTTACGCGTTTTCTGATCAGCGTTGGGTTTGTTGATTGATCCTTTATAACCGGAAAAATCGGAAATCAGTGATTGGTTTCCGATTTTTCCGGTGCATTATTCTATTTAGACAAGCGATAACAACGAGTTTCTTAACATTGAGGTCTCAGTTTGTTTTCTTGAGCCTCTATAACTTATTCGTTGGCTTAGTTAGTTTCCCGGTAAAACGAATTAACGATTCACGCTTAAGCAAATCAAGAAAAGCATTAAAAGATCCAATCTGGCTTTGTTTGACCGTTTGCTGCGGGATAACAAGCTGAGTGATAATGTTAAGCTTTCCTTGTTTGGTGAGTATTACCTCTCTTTTCATTGACCCGAAAGTATGTTCAAAATTTAGATTGGGGGATAGTGTTGTGATATCCCAAATGCCATGGGTATCATACTCAAACTCAGAGCGGATATTGAGTCCCGGAAATAGCTCATCGTAATATTTATTCTGTAAACGCATTATTTCAAATTCATTCTTGATCCAAGCGTCATTTTCTTCGTAAATCAAATCGATAGCAGTATCAAGAAACGGACTGACATCAGCTTGGGAAGTGATGGTCAAATCTGGATTCATTTCAGACAGTTCAACGATATTAAAAAGGGGATCAGCATACGTTGATACCTCTTCATGATACTGATTAGTTAGCCATTCATCACGCTCTTCTGGCGTTTTGTTAAGTAGTAAGCTGCGCATAGACGATGCATATTCACCGAAATATGTGCGTTCCTGACCTTCTTTTTGTCCACCCTCTTTTGTGAATGAAATAGCCGTGTTGATGTACATTTTCCAACGGAATTGATTACTCTCAATAGTAGAGGGTAACTGATTCTTTTTTAACGTCAGTGAGACATTATTTTGGATCCAGGCTGGGATATATTGCCAATAGGTATCCTGATCAGTCGCATCTAAACATCTGTCCATTCCATCGTGATTAAAGCAGATCACAACGTGATTAAAATAGTTGATTGTCGGGATGATTAATTGATCAGGTAAGCTTCGATTGGTTGCCACTAAAACGGGATAAGAATGAATACCAATGCGGCGTAGTAATTCATAAAGTAGCATTGATTTGTCTTTACAATCACCATATCGATTTTTAATGACTGAAGCGATGGTGTGAGGTGTAATGGTATGACCTAATTCAGACATTGAAATATAGCGAATGTTTCTGGCGACAAATTGGTGAATAGCGCTGATTTGCTCATCAATATTACTACTACCCGCAATAATGCTGTTAAGTAATTCATCAATCCCGGTTGTATCGGACAGTGCATGATTCATTGCATCACTCGATGTATCAATCACTTGTTGCCAGTTTTGCGATTCACTGATAGCAATTTGACCGATATGATCGCGCCAGTATATATTGTTGTCGTTTTTGAATGCTGTTATGTTCGAGCCAGAACAGTGCAACTTATTGTCTGTTTTTTTACATGTAACATCAGTGCTATTTGATGACCAATACACCTGCTTTGATGCTGGCCAGCTAATGTTCAAATCATACTGTAATGAAGGGTATCCATGCTGGGTGAAGAAAATTTGTGACCAGTCGGCTTCTTGCTGTGACAGATCTCGAACAATTTCATATTCAATGACTGACAGGCTTCCCGCTGTGAGTCCGGGAAGGGTAAGTACCACTTCTTTACTGTCACTAAAGCTACGGTAGTTATCGGTATCCAATATTTGTAATGAAGAGGGGTCTATTGATTTAACATCCCCAGTATTACTGACTGAGGCAACTGACAAAAGAGTCAGTTTTTCCATGCCGTCTGTGAGATAAATTGAATGGTCGCCATGGTTTTCGACATCACGAGAGGTTGGATAAAACCACAAGGTTTTCACATGTTCAATAACGTGGTTTCCAACCAAGCTGACATCGTTTGAGTTCAGTATTTGAGTGACTTCATTGGGTAGAGATTCTTGTTGGCTGTAAGCGTGTGCCATATCAAATAGCTTGCCTGACTCAGTCAGCTTCCACTGAATTGTTTCCGTTGCTAGCGCACTTCTTATCGGTATGAGTGCGGAAAGTATATAGAGGAAAATTGAAACAGTTTTCATAGCGGTTGAAATTCCTTCGCCATTTGTTTGAATTCAGCAGCGCGTCCAGGATAGCTGTATTTGGGGGCGTTTAGATTGCCATATAATTCATAGAGATTGTCACCATTCTTAAAAACGGTCACAGTGTTTAATTGTGGGTCACCGACATGTTGACCTTCGCAAATCACGTACGCAATGACATTGAGTTGTGATTGAGCAAGGCTTCTTTCCTCACGGCATTGGCTGCGGGAGAATGATGATTGAATATGATCTATTCTGCTATCTACGATATCGTTTAACGTGACCGCATCGTTGAATTTAAAGACGATAAAATAAGAACCATCGACTGCACCTGCGAATTCATTTTCAGCACTGCCGTCTGTGAATGTTCCTATTTCGACATTGCGCCAACCGTCACCATGAATGGCTAACTGGTATTCACCTTGTTTTGAATAGGTAGTTTGATCAGGAAGGGGGCTGATTTCCTCTACCATATAAGGTGTTATTGATAAATAGAGGAGCATGATAAGTGCAATCGGTAAAAGTGGGATAACAATTAACCATTCCCAAATTGCATATCCTGACGTCTTACCTTTGAAATTCACATTAACTAAATTGTTTTTAATACTATTTATACGCTGAGAGAATATACAAAACACGCAAGACCAGAGTAGTAGACCAACTAATGTTAACCATGGTGGTAGTGCATATTTAGAATTTATCCAGAGGCATATGCTTAGTGTGAATACAGCTGTCGCCCAGAGTCTGAAATAATAACGTGGATATTGAACGTTGTTATCTTTCTCAATTTGCACGAGAATTTTGTTAAGTGCAGGCAATACAAACGGTTGAAAAATAACAGCATTAGGTACAAATATCCAGAGCCACGGTTTTAATGGTTGTTTTGATAACAGCTTTACCTCTTTAATGCGAGCGACGAACCAGAAACCAGTATAAATGCCGAATGTTGAAAAATGTAAGAAGAATTCCCACCACGGCGATCGTGGCGCCCGTAAGGTAATTGATTCGTTTAGAGGATTTTCCGCACCATTATTCGATATCGAGGTTAGTTGTAATTCTGTAGGATCTGTCTCGGGATCAGGGCGCGTATTCTCAGCTACAGATAGGATACTTTTCGTCATTATGGTTAAAGTTCAAAATTATTATAATGATATGATAAGTTATTCACATTATGAAGAGTATGATCCTGAACAGTGTCTGTGAACTTAGTCTAATATTGCGAATGCCACGTAATGGTTCAAATGCATTTTCAGAAAAAACCGAGTCAGCTTTTTTGCTGACTCGACTTTTCATAAGGGTTATTCATTTATTGCTTGGTGATAGAGCCTATTTAACTTGCCATTTTCTCCATCGCGTTAGCTAAAATATTTCCAGCCAGAAGAATATCCTCAAATTCGCTGTACTCGTCAGGGTGATGAGAGATCCCGCCTTTTGAGGGGATGAACATCATTGCGCTGGGAATAAGCGTCGACATGTACATTGCGTCATGGCCAGCTCCGCTGTTCATCTCATAGTAGGGGACATTTTCATCTTGTGCTGCGTTGACCAATATCTGACATACTGAGTTGTCTAGGCTGACAGGGAGATCATTACACAGCTCGACAACATCAAATGTGACATGGTGTATTTGGCTGGTTTCTTCTATGGAGTAGTACATGTGTTTCACTACTGCATCCACACTGTCTTTATTGATGCCACGGATATCAACAGTAAATTCAACCTCACCCGGTACAACGTTCATGGAGTTAGGGGAGACATCAAGTTTGCCAACAGTGCCAACCGTACCTTCACTTTTTCGGATATAGGCTTCATGGTGTATGTCATTAATAATTCGAGCTGCAGCACACAGGGCGTCAGAGCGTAAATCCATCGGTGTTGCGCCAGAATGATCTGCATGACCTTTCACAGTGATGCGAAAACGGGTAGGGGCGGCAATCGCAGAGACTATTCCCACATGCTGCCCGTAATTTTCGAGGATATTGCCTTGTTCTATGTGCACTTCCACAAAAGATTTGTAGCACTCATGATTTAGCTTGATGTTTTCAATATCGCTAGGTGTTGTGCCAGACGCATCAAAGAAGTTTATGCCATCTGAATCCGTGTTTTCGAGCCATTTTTTGAGATCGGCATGACCGGTGAGCGCCTTACTGGCCATACAGGCAAAACCAAAACGTGAAGATTCTTCAGCGCGGAAAATAATGAGTTGTACGGTGTGTTTTAATTTACGCGTTTTGAGTTTTTCCAGTGCATAAAGCCCAGCGACGACACCAACGGTACCATCGTATTTACCGCCGCAATGGACAGTATCGAGATGAGATCCTGTGGCAATGATTTTTGCGTTGGGATCGGTTGAAGGAATGTTTGCGAAAATATTACCCATCGCATCGGTATGGACGTCATACCCTTTCTCTACCAGTAAGTTAAAGAGGTAATCATGAGACGCGTTATCCGCATCGGAATACGCAAGGCGATACATGCCATTTTCAGTTTCGCCATAAGTACCAATGTGATTAAAAATAGTGAGTAATTCTGTTGAGTCCATACCGTTCCCCTAGCGATAAAAGCCCTCAATAAATAAAGGGCTTTGAATTGATATCGTTTATATAAATTGGCTACAGCATAATAAATACCGTTACGGCTAATGCAGCAAGCATACCGGGCCATTGCCGTTTGGCTGCTTCAAGCGGGCTTACACCTGCAATAGCGGCTGCTACGATAGTTGCGCCCGCAACAGGAGACATGGCGCGACCAAAGCACCCCGCCAGTACTGTGGCTGAGCCCATGTCAGGGATGCCCAGACCAAAGTCAGCGGCGTTAGGCGTGATAGCTTCATTAAAGGCAAATGCTGCCGCGTCACCAGAACCAGTGAGTATGGCAAGGGCTGATGTTCCTGCAGGGCCTAATAGTTTGGCTAAATCAGGATAGCCCGTTAAGAAGCCCAGCCCAGCATCGACGAGTCCTGTTGCTTTTAAACCAAACACGAAGACGGCAGCTGCAATGATGATCCCAAAGACGTTTGCAAATGCTTCTCCCATGCCAGAGAAAAATGACTTGGTAACTTCTGCTGGGTTGGCACGTGTGACGGCGAAGGTATAAACCACACCCAATAACATGGCTTGTGGAACACCCATCTTAATTTCAGGAATGATGGTGGCACCAAGCAGCAGTATGACGATCGGTACAATCGGTGCTAAGGCCCACAGCAAATTGACTTTTACCTCTTCAATGTCAGTTGCTTCACCTTCAATGACATAACCCGTGTGTTCTTTTTTCACAACAGCAATGATGGTGAGGACAACAGCACCGAGTAGCATCGCGATAACGGTGGGCAGTTGGTGATTAAGAATTACATCCATTGGCGTGATACCCGCCATATCACCGATAAATGGGTTATGCGCCATACCCGGATTGAGCATCGAACCAAACGTTCCGCCAATAACAGCAGCGGCAGCAACGGCTGGCGAGACACCAGCACGTATCATTACCGGGATAATTGCGGCACCCGCTGCCGCTGCAGAACCAGCGGCGCTGGGAAGGGCGATGTTAATCCCGAATGTAATGATAGTCCCTGCGGGGATAATAAGCAGTTTAACTCGGTCTATTTTCGATGAGAGTAAACGAACCAAGTGTAAATCACATTTGGTATATTTCATTACAAACGCAAAGCCCATAACAGAGCAGATGGATTGAATTAAACTGCCAGATGTCATTCGGGTTGAAAAAGCATCAAAGCCACCTAATGGGTCAAATGCAATGAGTCCCATGAGTAAACCCGAAGTAATAAGAACTAAACGTGTTTCGTAGCCTTTTACCATGGCAAATACGGTTAGGCATACGACAGCGAGAGCTAATATTTCAGTCATGCTAATCACCATTTATATTAATAAACTGTACGGTTATTTTTATTGGTTTTTTAGTCTGGATTTAATATGAATAATAAGTTCTTTACCCTAGTTCTGTTTTTATAACGTTGATGAAGTATTCAATACCAACAGGAATGATCTCGTCATTAAAGTTGTAGCCAGGAGTATGAAGTGGGTCGCTATCACCATTACCCAGGAACATAAAGGCCCCAGGTATTTTCTCTAAATAGAAAGCGAAATCTTCAGCGCCACCAACAGGAGTAATGGCGGCATTGAAATTAGACGTGCCCACAGTCGCTCTTGCTGCTTGTGCGACAATTTCAAATTGTGCAAGAGGGTTATATACGGCAGGGTAACGACGGATATAATTATATTCAATCTCACAGCCATGCGCTTGTGCAGAGGCGGATGCGATTTCACCAATTCTTTGCTCAATTAAATCACGGACTTCTGGCTCATAGGCACGAGCGGTGCCACGAAGTTGAACTTGAGATGGGATAATATTCGGTGACTCAAACTTACCTGCGTTGATATACCCCACAGAGACCACACCGGCACGGGCGCAATGCACGTTACGGCTGACGATACTCTGTAAGTTCATAATAATATTAGAGGTGGCAAGCGTTGGGTCTGTCACTTCATGCGGCATTGCACCATGTCCGCCTGAGCCAGTTACCTTCATCTCCCATGTGTCACTGCAAGCCATCATAGCACCGGTTGTACTTGCAAGTGTACCTAACGGGACTTTTGGCCAGTTATGCAGGCCGTAAATCGCCTCAATATTTGGATAATCATCGAAAATACCATCATTAATGACATATTTTGCACCACCATAACTCTCTTCTGCTGGTTGAAAGAGTAGGTGAACTTTACCAGAGAAGTCATTATGTAACGTGAGGTATTTTGCTACACCTAGCATCATAGCCATATGGCCATCATGACCACAAGCATGCATGACGCCCGGATTTTTTGATGCATACGGGAGATCATTTTTTTCGTCTATATGGAGTGCATCCATATCACATCGTAAGCAAATTTCCCGACCAGGATGAATGCCATCAATAGTGGCAACAATACCTGTTGTTGCATAGCCTGTTTTAAATGGGATATTTAATTCATTTAAAAAAGTCTGAATAAATTTAGCTGTTTCGAATTCCTTAAAGCCAACCTCTGGAGTGGAATGAAATAGTTGACGATAGTCAACCATAGAACTTGAAATAGTGGCAATATCATCTTTATTAACAAACATTTTTTCACCTGCTATTGGCTTAAGAGAAAAATCATAAAAGGGCGACTTGAAAAGCCACCTTATCGAAAAGATAGAGCAATTGTTGGCACATCAATGAATGGGTTCATGTATACATCTATGGATTAATAAACATGGAACATGACTATTTATAGATAAAGCGAAGCATAATCAATTTGAATAAGGTTCAAAGAAATTTCAAATTAATACAATCGTCATTTGTTTAATATAATTGAGATGTAGTGTGCTGAAATCCTTTAGTGATATATTTTAATTGTTGAGAGTATACTCAACCATAAATCGGATGATATCTAAGAAGCAAGTCACACTTTCATGAATACATATAAAATTAAGTCGTTACAGGAAGTGACATTTACAATCGGAATATACATGTTGATGTTACGGTAAGAAATATAAAATCGATTACATTCACAGACTTGTTTTATGGTCTTAAATAACCATAAATAAAGTTATTAATTAGGGGGTGTTATCGAATTTTCATTCGTACTTAATAATACAGCGTTTGATTGTTCAGAATTACACGGGCCTAAAATGGAGAAAGGTATGAATGGTCGAGTTGTAAGTTGCACTTATTTTCACCTTTAACCTATCTTGTGAAAGGTCATCACCGTTAATCAAGCTACGCCATTAATGCGTATTGGAAACGAGTGACTTGAAGATATTCACTGATATTGCCAAAATACGCTGTCTTTTTATCTCACACTGATTTCTTATGCCTAATTGCTCTTGCTTACCCATCGACGTAATCAAACCGGATGTCCTTGCATTATTACCACAGCAACATTTAGTGGTAGTAGCAGAAACCGGGTCCGGTAAATCAACCCGCTTACCTCTCTGGGCTGCAGAACACGGGCGCGTGCTGGTGGTGGAGCCAAGGCGGGTTGCTTGTCGTTCATTGGCGGAGTTTATTGCCCATGAACGCGGTGAGCAGATCGGACAGTCTGTCGGTTATGCGATTCGATTTGAAAATCATTTTGATGATAATACCGATGTGATTTTCGTGACACCAGGTGTCGCGTTAAGGTGGCTAAGTGACGGTAATTTAAAAGGTTTATCAACGGTCATTATCGATGAATTTCATGAGCGGAGATGGGATACCGACTTGTTACTTGCGATGTTGAAAGCCAGGGGTGAGCATCAATTGGTTGTCACATCGGCCACCCTTGATAGTGAGCGATTGACGGAATATCTTGGCGGGAACTGCTTAAAAGCATCAGGTCGTTATTTTGATGTGACGGTGTCACATTTGGCGTCTGATAGTCGCAGTATGCCAGATATTCGTCATCTCGATAAACAAGTGAACAGTGTGGTGCTGGCCCATTATGCCGATCATCAGGATATTTTGGTTTTTTTACCGGGTAGAAAAGAAATTGCCCAATGTGTATCCAGCTTAAAACAAGCGCTTCGTCGTGAGGTTGAGATGGGGCTGGCGGATATTGTTCCCCTCCACGCGTCGGTAACGGATGATGAACGTCACAGAGCCCTGACCGAAAGTAATAAACAGCGCATTATATTCGCGACCAATGTTGCAGAGACGTCATTAACCATTCCTGGGGTGACATTGATTGTTGATTCGGGGCTTGAGCGCCGCACCCACCAGCGTAATGGTAGAACGGTGCTGGGATTACATGCTATTTCTCGGGCTAGCGCCGAACAGCGTAAAGGGCGAGCGGGTCGAATTAAAGACGGTGATTGTATTCGGCTTTATGGTCAGGCCGCGCCATTAGAATTGATTACCCCGCCAGAATTGCACCGTGAAGAGTTGGTTGAGCCAATGTTGGCTGCAGCTTGTTGTGGGTATCGGCTTGATGATTTGACATTTGTTGACCGTGTTCCCGATAAGTCTAAAGCTCAGGCGTATGAGAAACTACGGCAGATGCAGGCCATCGATGAGGATGGCTTTGTAACCCCTCACGGACAGGTACTTTACCCGCTACCGATTGATACGCTGTTTGCTCACTTGATCACCGCGATGCCCGATAAGGCCAGTCGTGAAGCGATGGTCGACTTATCTGCCGCTCTGAGTGTGTATCAGCGGGTGTGGAAATTGCCATCAGGTGAGGAGCAACGGGAAGCACTGGCTAAGTGGGAGCCGCATCATTGCGATGCGATGGCACTGATCAAACTATTACGAGGCAGTGTGCCTGAATGGCTGGATGTTGATCCTGATGTATTGAATGAAGCTCGTATGCTGTCTGATCAAATGCGTACAGCTCTCGAATTACCGGCGTTAGAAGTCGCGACATCCGTTCGTCGTGAGGCGTGGCTCAAAGCGGTGATGATCGCAGCTCCAGAGTTGGTATTTGTGCGCCGCGAGCGCCGGCGTCAAGCGTTAGGTAACGGCTATTGTGAAGTCAGTACTGGACGAGATAGTCGTTATCCGGATGAAGCAGAAGCGGCAGTGGTTTTTGACCAGTTTGCTCTGCCGGGTAAAGGGGTTAAACAAAACCTGATCCTTGCGACGTGTATGGCCCCTATAACCTTTGAACAGATGAATTCGTTGGGTATGGGAGAAGCGGTTTTTGGTAAAACGAAAAATACAGATGATGGTTGCTTGGTTGAACATCAGAAAGTTTACGCGGGTAGGGTGATCCAATCACTCTGGCAGGCACCGCAAGGTGAGTCAGCACAGGAAACATTGGTCGATTTAGTGTTGAATGGCACATTACTTGATGGGCTGGCTAAAACATTACAGATCGATATTCACCAATGGAATCTGTACATAGCGTTAGGGCGTTATCAACCAGATACGTGTAAACGCATTGCTGAGCCTGTCGATATGCGCGACTGGTTAAGTGAACAGCTTATCGCCCTTGGCGTAGAGTCAGCAGACGATATAGAAATGTTCAGTCAGGAAGATTTTCCGTTTGATGGTATTCCAGAATGGGAGCGTGCAGATTTTGATAGTGAGTTTCCTCATCATGTTACCCTCAATGATCTTACGATGCAGATTGAATACCATATCGGCCGTAAACTGGTTATTGCCGTGCATGTAGATGGCAAGCGTAAAGCTGATCCTAAACGCTGGGAGCTCCCACGTTGGCAAGGCTGGAAAATACAATATCGTAAAGCCAGCCGTACCATTGATATTCGTTAGTCTAAAAAGGAAAGTTAGCCAGCGAAGCCATTGATAATAGTGAGTTGCCATTAAAAGCTTCGTTGGCTTATTGTAGTATTAGAAGGTGTAACGTATACCAAGCGCTGCGGAATTATCACCACTGGTTGCGCTACCAGGCAAGGTACTCTTATAGTCACTCATATCAAATTGGGCTTCGAGGTACATAAGGATTACGCTGTCCCACTGGTATAACAAGCCAACTAAGATCGACTGGTCTTTATATTCAGTCGTGCGAAATACCGCACTGTTGCCGTCACTATCGATGCCTGAAAATTCATAATCTTTCGTTGCATTAAGATAGTTATATGCGGCGTATGGTCTGAAGCCGTTTTTAAAGTTATAGGCAACAAAGATTTCGCCACCTTCAGCCTCTGGGATGATAAACCCATTATTGTCCGTCTGATGCCACTCATTGATGTTTAAGTTGGCAGAGGCAAACCAGCCTTGTTTCGACAAGTCCCCCCACGTTGCCCCAATACCATAAATGAAATCCGTTTCAGATGTGCGCGAATTGTCGAGACTACTTCCTTTAAACTCACCGATATTCCCGCCAATGAACATTTTATACATATTGGTGAAGGCATAAGTAAACGATACGCCATAGCTATCGTCATAATTCAGCGTGCCTTGTACCGCCCCAGGCTGATCATTAGCCGCTATTTCTATGTCATTTTGTTGTAACTGGGTCTGGAGTGCAAAACTGAACTGACCAAAACTATTGCGGTATAAAATGGATTTATCAGCCATACCTACACCATTAATCGCACCGTTGGAGCCGAAGGTGTAGACACCAGAAGCTTCTCCCCCCCACACATAAGCATTATCAGTGTCGACCACCACATCATACCAAGCCCCCCATTGCTTACCAAAAGTGATGCTACCGTATTGAGCATGACTCAGGCCAATGTAAGCCAAACGACTATTAAACAAATCATCGTTTTTCGCTTCAAATTCACTCTGATTGTTAAAGACGAGAGTTGTATCGCCAAAAGGGCTGACTCCCCATTCAAAAGTACTGTATGCACTCCAACCATCTGTTAGGGTGTGCTGAAAGTTGAAGTTGATACGAGAGCTACCGTTAACGACCTCTGTAGTATTATCGGTTGTTAACAGACGGACACCTGCATAGCCGCCGATAGAGGCATCATTTTTAGAATCCTTGTAAATTTCAATTGCAGATGCTGTTGGTATCGTACTGAGAGCAATAAACACTGCAGTAAATAGAGTTTTGTTCATTATGGATATTACCTTTTGATTGTCTGACCTGACTTATATCGATCCATCATTTCTTTTCATCCCTGTTACATTAGAGATTAGCAAAGTATTGTTGGTTGTCAGTGCTAGCTTGGAAAAGGATTACTCTCGTGATTGTTTATGGCGCAAGGATATAAGCAGATGATCTTGTCTATGCTGGTGAGTTGAATACTCGCAATATTCTGTTTATTGTTTATTTAACTTATCAGCGTCTATTTGTTCTTTATGTAACACATTGATTAATATTAAATTTGTTGATTTTTTCTTGTTGTTTGTCTTTTTAATAAGAGGAGAGGATGTAGATTGAAGTGCAGGATGTATGCAGTGTTTTAGCGTTATATGGATATGAATATTAGTACTTAATTTTTTGTACAATTTATGCAACAAGAGTGTTTATGTCAGATTTAAGGGGGTACTCTTTATGACTGCAGTATTTACGTTGAACCTCCTACTGAGTCCAAATTATCTTTATATATTAACCAAGACCATTGCGAATGTTAAAAATCTGGCAATGCGTCTGTATTAGGTGTGTATCCTAGAGCGTTATTTCATATTTTCACTTCATCGGTAGGGGGATCTGCTGTTTGTTTTACCAGCAGTTGCGTTTTTATTGTCAATTTACGCAAGGGGTCTTGGTTGCTATCTCTCTGAGAGCTAGTCCCAAGCGACCTAAAGTCATATTGTCGTTGAAAGGAGAATATGAGTATGAGGTTGCTTGGGTACCTATTATTCAGGTTTTGATTTTTGCGCCGATAGTTTTGCGCGGATATATTCAGAATGGTCGACGTATATTAATTCGGCCACTTGGCGGATCACCGCTTCTTCCATTGGGTCGAGTACTTCGTCGGCGAAAGCGACTTGCCACATAGCCTCAATGAGTTCGTAGCGTTGCTCGGGGGCTAGGGTACGCAGTTTAGTGGTGAACTCATACAGCGAGACAGATTGCTTACTTTTCAGCAGCGCCTTATCGAGCAAAGCCTTGGCATCATCTTCCGTGATATCGAGAAGTACAGTCATTAAGTGCACTTTAGCCGACACTTCTCTTGGATCATCCTCATGATCTGCATTAGAAACTTCACACAACAGGCAAGCCATTGCAAGGTGTAGGGAAGGGGTATCGACAGCACCGCCGCCAGTGCCTTCATGCATGACTTGACGGAAGATTGAACGCAATTGTTTGAACATGCTAATGCCTCTGGTGTTCTGATTTCTCTAGGTTGCTTAGATATAATGGTGTTGGGTATACAATAAGTGTGGTTGAAATGTGATTTTTCAACCAATACGAGTATGACTCGATTAAATACGTGGAGTTCCAGTTAGCGTGAGATGTTCTGTGCCTTTGGTACGAAAACGGCCTTTTTGAGGAAAAAAAGCCGAGAAGCAGAGGCTTTTCGGCTTAATTATTAATACCATTCAATTAGAAACGGGCGTTAATAATTGGGAATACAGGCACGTTCTTACCAATGAAAGTACCAGACTTGTCGTAGTTGATTAGGCCAATCTGCACACCTTTCTCAATTCGGTCAGTTGCGTTGATGAAACCAAATTGTAGACCGTTCAGGCTATGTGCATAGTTAAGTGCACCAAACTGCAGGCCGGTGAATTGACCGCCAGTGTAGTTAGCAAAGCCAAAATCTGCACCAGTCGCGGTATTGTCGTTCCAGTTACCCAGACCGAATTTAACACCTGTTGAGTTGCCCGTTACACGGTTTGCCCCAAAAAGCATACCAAAGCTTAACCCTTTGAATTGTTGAGATTCAGCAAGACCAAGAATAGGAAGCTGGAAACCAGTTACTGAAGGTGTTTGACCATACAGAAGAGAAGCACGGAAACCGTACACATCACCTGCTGGTAGGTTATTGTTAGGTAAAGATAATTGTACTGGTTGTGCAGCAAAAGCCGGTGCGGCCATTACAGATGCAAGCACCAGGCCCATTAGTGTTTTTTTCATGACATTTTACTCATTAGAACAAATATGAACGGAATATTACTGCTGTAATGCTAGTCGTGCAATGATACTTGTATGATATTTAGCCATAAGTATTTCGGGCGCTCAATAAATACTCAGAAAAGAATCGTCCCGCTCTTTGAAAGAATCGTTTCAGCCAGAATATTTTGACGTATTATTCAGGTAAATATTGGCTGGCATAACAGCTTATCGTTAAAAATTAGTAAGATAGAGTAATGGATAGATAGCTCGATTGTTACTGGCGGGCGGGCTCGCTACTGTCACTGTTAGATGAGTGTGAAAGGGGGCGTATTCCCCGCTGAGCCCGCATTTTGCTCGAGTGTGGATATTTCTAATTGACTCAATACGAGAGCCTGCGTGACAGGTTGAGAATGTGATAGAATGCACAAAGAAATTTGATGCTGAACTATCAGGAATGACATTGACTCAGTCGAATACCTCTCCGTCTAGCGTTTTGAATAATGAGAAAACGCTCAAAGCCGCGATTAAAGATTGCATGATCCGCGATCAGTTTCGTTTGCACAAACGTGTGCAAGGTGCGGCTCGAATAAAGAAAGAACATGCCAAACATGTTGTGTTTGATGAGATTGCACTCGATATTGCGAAATCGATGCAAACTGTCGCAATGCGTGCTACTCAGCGACCTAAAATCACGTACCCAGAACAGCTGCCTGTCAGCCAGAAAAAAGATGATATCGCAGAAGCGATTAAAAATAATCAGGTCGTGATTGTCGCGGGTGAAACTGGTTCGGGTAAAACCACCCAGTTACCAAAGATCTGTATGGAACTTGGACTCGGTACCAAGGGCATGATAGGCCACACTCAGCCTCGTCGTTTAGCGGCTCGTTCAGTAGCCAACCGGATTGCTGAAGAGCTGCAGTGTGAGCTGGGCTCTTATGTCGGTTACAAGGTGCGTTTTAACGATCAAGTTTCAGATCGTAGTCAGGTCAAATTGATGACCGACGGTATTCTGCTGGCGGAAATTCAGAACGATCGCTTTTTAAGCCAGTACGACACCATTATTATCGATGAAGCGCACGAACGAAGCCTGAATATCGATTTCATTATGGGTTACCTGCGAGAACTGCTGCCGAAACGCCCAGATTTAAAGGTTATTATTACTTCTGCGACAATCGATCCTGAGCGTTTTTCAAAGCATTTCTTTAATGCCCCAATCATCGAAGTATCTGGTCGTACTTATCCGGTTGAAGTGCGTTATCGTCCGATGTCAGAAGACGGTGATGACAGTGACCGTGATCAGCTGCAAGCCATTTTTGATGCGGTCGATGAACTGTGTGATGAAGGATTGGGTGATATCCTGATCTTCATGAACGGTGAACGAGAAATTCGCGATACTGCAGATGCACTTGAAAAGCGTAATCTGCGAGATACCGAAATTTTACCGCTGTATGCACGTTTGTCTGCGGGTGAACAAAATCGCGTATTCCATACCCATGCTGGTCGACGAATTATTCTGTCAACGAACGTGGCGGAAACGTCGCTGACGGTACCGGGGATTAAGTATGTTATTGACCCTGGTACAGCGCGCATCAGCCGCTATAGCTATCGAACCAAAGTACAGCGTTTACCGATTGAGCGTGTCTCACAGGCCAGTGCTAATCAGCGTAAAGGCCGATGTGGTCGTGTGGCCGAAGGTATCTGTATCCGCTTGTACTCGGAAGAGGATTTCCTCTCTCGTCCGGAATTTACCGATCCTGAAATACTGCGTACTAACCTAGCATCGGTTATCTTACAGATGACCGCGATTGGCTTGGGCGATATTCAAGCCTTTCCATTTGTTGAAGCGCCGGATAACCGTAATATTCAAGATGGTATTCGCCTGCTTGAAGAACTGGGCGCAATCAATGTAAAAGCAACCGATCCACGTAAGCGCTTATCGGGCATTGGTCGTCAGTTAGCCCGTTTGCCGATTGACCCCCGTTTAGCGCGCATGGTACTCGAAGCGCCGAAACAAGGTGCGCTGCGTGAAGTCATGATCATTGCCTGTGCGTTGTCGATTCAGGACCCGCGTGAACGTCCATCTGACAAGCAACAGGCATCAGATGAGAAACACCGCCGTTTCTACGATAAAGATTCGGACTTCCTGACGTTTGTAAACTTGTGGAATTATATTCAAGAGCAGCAAAAAGCGTTGTCAGGTAATCAATTCCGTCGACAGTGCAAGAAAGATTACCTGAACTACCTGCGTGTGCGTGAATGGCAAGATATTTACTATCAGGTCAGCCAAGTTGTGAAAGAGTTGGATTTCCGCCTGAACGAACAAGAAGCCAGTTATGACGGCGTACATACTGCGTTGTTAGCCGGTATGTTGTCGCACATCGGTATGAAAGATCAGGAGAAGAATGAGTATCAAGGTGCCCGTAACGCTCGCTTCAATATTTTCCCTGGCTCTGGCATTTTCAAAAAGCAGCCAAAATGGGTGATGGTCGCGGAGTTGGTTGAAACATCCAGATTGTGGGGCCGTATTGCGGCGAAAATTCAGCCTGAGTGGGTAGAGCCGCTGGCTGAACATTTGCTAAAACGCAGTTACAGTGAACCGCATTGGGAGAAGAAACAAGCGTCTGTTGCCGCTTATGAGAAAGTCTCTTTGTACGGTATTCCCATCGTACCGAAGCGCAAAGTAAATTATGGCCGCATTGATCCTGTTTTATCTCGTGAGCTATTTATACGCTCTGCGCTGGTGGAAGGGGATTGGGAGACAAAACATAAGTTTTTCCATCAAAACCGTAAACTATTGCAAGAAGTTGAAGAGCTGGAGCACAAGTCTCGTCGTCGTGACATCCTGATTGATGACGATGCGCTATTTGATTTTTACGATCAGCGTGTTGAACATACCGTAGTTTCTGGCCGCCATTTTGATACTTGGTGGAAAAAAGCCAGCCGTGATAATGCGGAATTGTTGAATTTTGAGCGTGAAATGCTGTTCCGTGGGGATGCAAGTCATGTAACTGATTTGGATTACCCTAATTTCTGGCATCAAGGTAACTTGAAGTTGAAGTTGAGCTATCAGTTCGAACCGGGTGAAGATAGTGACGGTGTAACGGTTCACGTTCCGTTACCTATTTTGAATCAGGTAACCGTCGATGGTTTTGATTGGCAGATTCCAGGCTTACGCCAAGAGTTAGTTGTCGCATTGATCAAGTCACTGCCTAAACCTGTGCGTCGTAACTTTGTTCCTGCACCGAACTATGCAGATGCATTTCTTGCTCGTGCTGAAGCGATGGCGATGCCGTTGTTGGATTCGCTGGAAAAAGAATTGAAGCGTATGACCGGGGTATCCGTGATGCGCGAAGACTGGCATCCAGACCAACTACCGGATCACCTGAAAATCACGTACCGTGTGGTGGACCATCGTAACCGTAAGCTGAAAGAGAGCAAAGATCTGTACAGTCTGAAAGATGGCTTAAAAGAAAAAGTACAGGAAACGCTGTCAAAAGTGGCGGATGATGATATCGAGCAAGATGGACTGAAAACATGGAGTTTCGGTAAGTTACCTGAACGCTATCAGCAAAAGCGTGGTGGTTTTGAAGTCAAAGCCTATCCAGCCATTGTTGATAATAAAGATTCAGTCGGCATTAAACTGTTCGAAACAGAAGAAGAGCAACGTACCGCAATGCAGCAAGGTCAACGCCGTTTGGTCTTGCTGAACGTGCCGTCACCAATTAAATATCTGCATACGAATTTGCCAAACAAATCTAAGTTGGGCCTGTACTTTAACCCGTATGGTCGAGTGATGGATCTGATTGATGACTGTATCGCTTGCGGTATCGATAAGCTAATTGAGCAAAAGGGTGGTTTAGTCTGGGAACCGGAAGCCTTCGAGGCGATGAAGGAACACATTCGAGGTGAGCTGGGTGATACGGTTGTTGATATTGCCAAACAGGTTGAAGAAATTCTGACTACGGCATTTAATATCAACAAGCGTTTGAAAGGTCGCATCGATTTGACGATGGCGTTTGCTTTGTCTGATATTAAAGCGCAGATTGAGGGGCTGATCTTTAAAGGCTTCGCGACCGAATGTGGTTGGCGTAGGCTGCCGGATATTCTCCGTTACATGCGCGCGATTGAACGCCGAATGGAAAAACTGCCGATTGATCCAAATAAAGATCGGATGCACATACTCAAAATTGAATCGGTGGTTTCGGATTATAAAGAGCTACTGAATAAGATTCCGAAAGGTCAGCCAGTACCGGAAAAAGTGAAGGAGATCCGCTGGATGATTGAAGAGCTACGCGTAAGCTTCTTTGCTCAGCAGTTAGGCACACCGTATCCGGTGTCTGATAAGCGGGTACGCAATGCGATCACTGAGTGCTAATTAAATAGGTACTTGCCAAGCTTAAATAAAAAACCAGAGATAATCTCTGGTTTTTTATTGTCATTATTCTGAAAGACGTTAGCAGCTGTAGAAACAAAAAAAGCCCGAAAGGGCTTTTTTTGTGTTAGGCAAATTGGTCAGAATTAACGTTCCCAGTAGGCTTCTTCTAGGCAGTCTTCTCGCTCAGGTAGGCCATGCGACAGGCGCGGGGCATGTTGCGTGAGGACTTCATAGCTAACGCGGTTTGAATACTGGCAAATTTGTGAAAAAGAGGAGTAGCTCAAGAATTCACCCGCATGCTTAGCGGAATTAGGCACGTTTGCTTTGTGGTAACGGTTTGCCGACATGTCGTGAAGTAAGGCTGATAATGCCGCATCACCTGCGCCATTGGTATTTTTGATCTGCATCGGGCCGCCAAGGTATGGCGCGATATGTGAGTAAACGCGAATAGGATTTTCACACGTTGACTTCTTCATCGGGCGACTGAATTCATATTTATTAAATTCAGCAATACGGCCAGGCAGAAGCGGTAGGCTAGACTCACGTTTCAGCTCATCTTCGGTATAACCCGCCATGTACAGACCAACTGGACCGGCAGTACACAGTACCAAATCAACCCATTCCAATGCTTTATCAGCAGCCGTTAGCGGATCTTTTTCACCGGTTAGGGCTTCTGCTTCTTCTTCGTTCATAGCAACACAAGTCACATGTTCTTTTAGAAACTCGATCCACCACTCTTGTTTGCCTTCGATGACGTACTTAGTTCCAAGCGTTAGAACAACGGGGACGCCATGTTTTTTGGCATACTCGATAGCTTTTAGAGCCGAGTCTTTCATAGGATCGCCCGGCTTACCGCGTACTAAGTACGAAGAAAGCACTAGCGCAGAGGCATTTTCAAAAGCACACTCTGGAACAAACTCAGGTCTAAGCTGGTTCATTTCGCCTTCATTGATGGCGAATGTACGCTCTCCATCTTCGGTGATCAGTGTGTAGCAACGGCCGATAGGCCCATTAACTGGCTGCAGGAAATCAAGGTCCATGCGGCTGGATGTGTTGCAAAGATAGCGGTAAGCGTAAGAACCGATTTTTAGATCTTGACTCATCACGCCCAGCAGAATTGATTTATCATCCGCAAGTACAGAGTAGTTGTGTAGGGTGTTACCAATGGTATCACCTGGGTACTCGTGACTAATGAGGTTGCGCTCTTTTAGTTCCTGGTAAAGCTGTTCGGCTTTATCTTCAGCCAGTACTAAAGAGTGTCCCTTGCTGAGATTGTGACGGGCAAGAAAGTCATCGTCAATACGTGCTTCAATATCAACAATGGTTTGACCGACACCAACTAAGTGTGTACGAGACAGCGGATTTTCTTGCTGGATTTGAGCAACTAAAGGATCACGGGCATTGACTGGAAAGTAATGCTTGGATTTACGCTGACCAGGGAATTTCATGTGTGAAGGCTATCGTCGATAAAGGGGATTTTGTTTCATTGTATCATAAAAGTGAGATTTATATCCCACTTCGTGACGATAAGATGTGATGAGATGAGTGGTTGCTGATTATTTGTTCGAAAAATGATGTGAAGAAAAATTAATTTCAATAACTGCTTATTTTTCAAACTAAAACACAGCCGTGTTCTGGCTGTGTTTTAGTCAACGAATCATTCTGAATCTGTATTAAGAGAGTAGCTTAGGTTGATGCGCCCGGCCATTGCCGACTGGACGGTTCACTGAAATAGAACGGCCTTTTTTCATGCCTTTTTCATAATCGTCAGTGAGGGCCTTCATTGCTTCTTGAAGCTGTTTTTTAAAGGTTTCGCGATCAATGTTCTCAAACTCTTTATCAATGAAGTTATTCATGCGCTTTTCATGATCATCATCAGTATTGAGTTCCGGTAATTTTTCCAGTGCCCCTTCAATCCATCCAGCGAGGAACGATGACACTCGACGAGTGATCTCTGGGTTACTGGTGCCGCTCCCTTGGAAGCTATTACGGAATTGACCGGTTTGCTGATTCATCTCACGGTAGACAACGTCAAAAGCAAAAGCAGCAAAAATAGCGCGTTCAGCCATACCGATAAACTCAGCCTGTTTCAGCCCTTTGTGGTTGGTTAACACACATTCAACACCGAAACGGCGATTAATACCGCGAATGATTTTCAGGATCTGCGGACTGATGTCTGTGGGTAACAAAGTAGCTGTTTTAGTTTTGCCCATTTTGATGAATTCGATGTCATCTTGTTCGAGGCCGTATTTCAGCATCAACCGATGGGCCATTTTTATGGCTTGGGCGGCTTCATTAACGTTGGCAGAGTTACCTAGCTCGAGGCATTTAGCTATTTTCTTGAGCGCCTTTCGCTTCTGTTCAGACATTCGATCACACCATGGTTGAAAAGGGCACATATTTTAACGTGTTCATCATGGCAGTACAATTCTCTTTATACCTAAGTTACGTCAAGATACAGGATTCTTAGTGAATGGGCCTTGATGGGGGGTTGAGTCTTTAGTAACCGAAAAGCATAATACTTCATGAATTTACTCATAGAATAAGAGCCATGACGACTTACCAAACCATTGATGTGCCTTTTGAGTTCCGCCATACCTGCTGGTTTTGTGGTGAGCCGTATTATGAATCCTATCCCTTCATGGCATCGCCTAATTATGAACAACAAGCCTTACCCGTTATGCTGCCTTGCTGTCAGGAATGCTACGGTATTTGCCGGCCGATAAAAGTCAGTGGGCTTGATTTACTGCGTGATAAAGTCAAAGAGCAGCTACACCACAAGTATCAAAAACACCTACAAATAGGTGTCAATTGGACACAAGACGAGCTCGACAATTGTGAGTTTGAAGGTAAGGCGCTAGAGGGTTTTAGAGAAAGTGCTTGGCAGATGTTTGAAATAGCCAAAGCGCGAGTGAATTATGCTGGCTGGCCTTTAACGATTGATGGATTGCCCGTCTCGATAATGAGTACCCGTTTTCATGTACATTTTGATGGTATAACTTATACCAGCTTGACTCAGGCGGTGGAGCAACTTGCCAAAGCGTACGCGATTCCACAGCCTTACCTCGAAGCTGTGATTGAAGTAGTTGGCCGTGACAGGCTGGGATATGCAATCCGTTTTGCTAAAACAACCTACGGTTATTCGCCGCAAGAGCGTGAATCAAGCATTTCAAGTTTGAAGGCGTTGCTTGCAGAAGAGCAAGGATTGTCATTTCCGAAGGGAAAACGAGAGATCGGCATTGATGTTGAGATTGGCGAGATCCAAGAGTTGATTTTGCATCGGACATTGATTTCACCGTATGCGATTCAATGGATATTACAGCGAGGAATTACAACCCTAAGCCAACTAGCGGAACATGAAGAGGCTTTCTTTGCATATTTCAGTGCTGATTCTGAGCTGACTGCATTTACCTATTTCAACGCCGTACAGATATACCTGGAACACCGAGAGTTAGAGACGCAATGGGCCGAAGAGCAAGACCCGAATAGGGCGCTTTTTAATCTGCTGTAGTGCGTCTGCAATAGATGTTATTAATCCGAGCGCACTCTGAATCCTGTATTCTGAGGTAATTGGGTATAGTTTGTGAAAAGGGTGAGGCTTGATGCCTCACCCTTTCCAGTTACTGATTACTGATTGTGTCGAGACCACACCATCGTATTGCCATTTTTATCAAATGCGATCACGTTATACGGATCTTTTTGGTCTTTATATTCCATGCCCGGCGAGCCCATTGGCATTCCCGCGACGGCCAAGCCAATCATGCGCTTTGGTTTGGATTCAAGAAAACGGATAATATCTTCTGCTGGCACATGCCCTTCGAATGAGTAGCCTTCAATTTCTGCGGTATGGCAAGAGGCGTACTGTGGGCGGATACCTAGCTTAATCTTGAGCGGAGTGAGATCTTGCTCATAGACCATTTCAAGTTCAAAGCCATTTTCATCCATATGCTTTACCCACTCTTTGCAGCAGCCACAATAGGGGGATTGGTAATTCGTGCCTTTAATCGTCGCAGCAATAGACAATGAGCTAGCCGTCAGAAGAGAGAAGGCAATAAGGGCTTTAAGAGACATTTTCATAATGATTCCTACGGTTTTAAATCGTTCAAAATAGATAGCAGTATCAGCAAGTATTGCTGCACAGCGTGTATCAATGAGAAAAGCGATTAGACCGCTGTAGGAGGTCTGAATATGAATTTACTGATGGCCTGACGTTCACCCGCAGGATCCGTAAAATGTACGTGAGCTGTAAAAGGGGCAATAACGACAGAGTCTGCCAGAATGGCTAGCTGAAGCGTACTGGAATGGCATTGCTCATCATTACAGCAGCCATTTACGTGTTCGGTTTGATTTGCCGCACCATCATGAGCAAAGTGATGGCTATCGGTTGTTGCGTTGGTCATGGATGTACAGCAATCGGATGATGCGATATTCATGACACAATCAGTAGGCATGACACCACGGACTTCGCTAAATTGTGCAAACGCGTTTGATGATACCGATAACAGTAACATCAAGGCGATCACACATTTTGTAACGAGCTGCTGTAAATGCATAGCTAAACCAAAGACAAAACAATGTAACAAGTATATCCAGATAATCCCTCGGTTAACAATCCTAAGATTACGATAAAAGTGCTTTACTATAAAAAGACATTACTTTTTTCTGACAATAACCGTATGGATTTGAGCTTTAATAATGACCATTAAAAAATACAAAGCGCTAGGATAATTTTGCATGCACTATACCGAACAAGACCGTCAGGTACTTCACGATACATGGATGAGCTATAAAGCGAAGATGCGAATCACGCAGATTGAAATGGCGAAGAAGCTGGGTGTCAGCCAGCTAGTCTTTTCAGACATACTCCGGGGCACGATGCCGCTTGAACACCGCTTTGTTAATCAATTTTGTAATTTTATCGGTGTAGACCCAGTGATCACACTGCCATCACTGCGTAATCATATTGGTAGCTCAATGCCCAATTCAGTGACATTAACCAATACATATATTGTTGATGGGGATATAAAAAATGTCCGCTATAGTGGTAATCAGATAGTGGTTGAATATGTTCACAGTGTGGAAATTCACTGATTATTTGTTTAGTTTGGACCGACCGCAGGCTGAACTAACGTGGTTATAAAAAGCTCTCATTCAATGAGAGCTTTTTTGTTTTTACATGACGCGATTATTACCGATTTGACATCACTGTTTAGACAATGGCCACTCAGGAACAAACAAATACAGTATCGCAGCACTGCAAATGGATGCCAGTAAGTCAGTCGGCCAATGCATACCTAGCCAAATTCGGCTGACACCGACACCTGTTGCCCACAATAGAATAATCGCCGTTGGCAGAAACTGTTTGCGACGTACAAAAAATCCACCCCAAAAAACGACACACACAGCAGCAAAAATGGTATGACCTGACGGCAATGAATAGTTCGTTTCACCACGCCAATGTTCAATGCGCCAATGGCTGACGCTATAGCTGGCTTGTTCCACTACGTGATCTTTCTTCGTGTCACTTAGTTGATAAAACGCCTCTGGTGATTCAACGAGACCCAGTGTTTCCAGTTGATAGGTATAAGGCCTAGGTACTTCAGTGATATGTTTAAGCGCGGTTTTTGCGACGAAGCTTAAAACAAGCAATATGGCAAATTGTACACCCAGCTTGAATATCTGCTTACGGGGTAATTTTAATCCTATCGGGATCAGCATCAATAGGCTGACTGTGAGAAGAAAGCCTGGGCTTCCGGCTGAGTACGTCAAGCTAGAAAAAAACAGCCCAGTTGAATTTGCAGCAGGCCCTGCCAGATCGGCCTGAGAGTAAAACATTAATACGCCTGATAATAGGGTAGCGAAGATCAGTAGGGCGATAAGTCCTGGTATTTTTTGACTTAAAAATGAACGTACAAACATTGTGTTACTTCATCAGAAAAATGAGGGGAGAGATTCTAACAGAGTATAAAGCGGGAAAAGTAAAAGAAATGTCATTTCACGGGGTAAATTATTCCTTATAGGTATCTGTAGTGGTGATTGTGAAGAAGTAAAACAGAAAGCACGAGGAGGTGGTTGGGGTATAAATATGTTTTGTGTACTAATTAAGTTGTTGGGTTTTGCGAATCATCGCTAAGTAATTAGAATCATAGCGCTATTTTGTACAATAGAGCACTCTTGATGTATTAACATCGCGATTAATAAGGATAATTTAAAACACATTTCACTGGAAATCTGATTTTTTAGCTGCTAAGGTGCCGCCCCTCACACAAACAGTGAGATAGTTATGCTAAGCAATACCCTAAAAGGTAGCGACAAAACAGTTTCAGTACTAACGATTGGTTTTCTTGGGCTGTTCCTTCTCTTTTCCCTCTATGATCTGACTCTTGTTGGGCAAATTATAGACTCCGCTTTTTCCGCTTCAACTGCAGCGTTTGGTCAATATTGGCAGTGGTTGATGGTGTTCAATTTTGTTATTGCAATTATTATTGCTGTTAGCCGCTACGGCAAACTGCGCTTGGGCCGTCAACAAGCACCCAGTATTGGGACATTCCGTTGGTTGGCGATGATCATGTGTACCTTGCTAGCTGGTGGCGGGGTGTTTTGGTCCGCGGCAGAGCCTATATTTCATTTCATGACCCTTCCACCGAGTTTTGATGGTATTGAACCACAATCGCTACAGGCTGCTGGACCAGCTTTGAGCCAGAGCTTTATGCATTGGGGATTTTTAGCTTGGGCTGCGCTTGGTACGTTATCCACTATTGTCTTAATGTATGCACACCATCAAGGTGGGGTGAAATTGCGCCCGCGCGCGCTATTGTATCCATTAGTGGGTAATAAACTTGAGAATCACTGGTTAGGATCGTTGATCGATGCATGTTCTATCATCGCTGTTGCTGCGGGAACCATTGGTCCGATTGGATTTCTTGCTTCTCAACTGGGTTACAGCCTTGAGGTTGTGGCAGGGCTAGAAAATAACACCAGCTCTCAGTTAGGTATATTGGCGGTTGTTGTCGCCATTTACTCGCTTTCTGCTTTCACGGGTATGGATAAAGGTCTGCAATGGTTGAGTCGCTTTAACATTATCGGGGCATTTGGCTTATTGTTAGTCATGTTGCTATTGGGGCCAACTCAGTTTCTTTTTGAACATTTTGGTATTGCTTTTGCCTCTTACTTGCAGCATCTACCAGAGATGAGTGTGAATGCTGATGCCCCAGAATGGAATCAGTGGTGGACATGGTTCTTCTGGGGATGGTTCATTGGTTTTGCACCTATGATGGCTATTTTTATTGCTCGTATCTCTGAAGGTCGTTCAGTACGAGAGCTGATATTGACGATTGCGATTGCTGCACCCATTGTGACTAATTTTTGGTTTACTGTTCTGGGTGGAACGGGCATCTTCTTTGAGTTACAGATCCCGGGCAGTATTTCAGGGCCACTTGCTGAGTCAGGTTTGCCTGCGGTGTTACTGGCGTCGCTTGCGCAGCTACCGTTCAGTGATTTTTTGATCCCAGTTTTCTTGATTCTGACCACGACATTCGTTGTCACGACGGGAGATTCAATGGCTTATTCAATCGCACTGGTTGTGTCGGGTGATAATGAGCCCTCTAAATCACAGCGTCTATTCTGGGCTATCGCAATGGGGTGTATTGCCGCCGTACTTTTAGTTGCGGGTGATGGTGGCCTGAATGCTCTGCAGTCTTTCATTGTTATTACCGCGGTACCTGTTTCCATTCTGGTGGCGGCAACCTTGGTGACTGGACCGCTGGCGGTTGTCCGGATGGCGGGTAAAAAAGTGGCCGCTGAACGGCAGCAGCGTTGGCAGCAGGGTGAGGTAGCCAGTTCGTCGTTTTATTAAAGAATATACTCAAGTGACCTCAGGACAGATTTTCCGAATTCTGCATTTTGAGTTAACTTGGTAACATCACTTTCTGTGCTAATAGTCTTTCGATTATTGGCACGGAAAATTCACGCCTTAGTTTTCATCATTTTTCATCAGTTTTATATATAATTCACAGAACAAAATTAATCTTTCTGGATTGATTGGTTGATGAATTAATTTATTAGACAATAAAAAAATTAATCACTGAGAAAAATAATGAAAACTGAAGTACCTCTACTTACACCGTTGCGTGGACTGGCGGCATTATGTGTTGCTCTATTTCATGCCCGCCTTATATTTTTCCCTCAATGGAAAGAACCACTAATTGAATTTACCCATTTTTTGGAAAATAGTTACCTCTTCGTTGACCTGTTCTTTTTGTTAAGTGGCTTTGTCATGATGCATGTCTATAAAAAGAACTTTGTTGATGGCGTGAGTTTTTCTCAATGGAAAGGGTTTATGTGGCTGAGGTTTAGCCGTATTTACCCATTATTTTTTATTACTCTGTCTGTTCTTGTGTTATGGGAATTCATTAAGCTTAATCAAAGGCTTGGGTTTTATGGTGGGCCGTTATTAGAATCTTGGGGGTTAACAGGGATACCGGCATTTAATGGTCCCTTCAACACTTCTGACTCGTTACTGTCTAATTTCTTTATGCTTCACGCCGTTACCACGACAAGCCTAACCTGGAATATTGCATCTTGGTCATTGAGTGCTGAATGGCTAAGCTATATGGTTTTTCCATTTATGGTGTCTGTTCTTTCAATGCGGACTCGAGTCACGTTGTGGGTTCCTGTGCTTGTATGGATTATTTTATTTAGCTTAAATCAGACCCATGGGTCATTGGATATAACAAATGGGATATCATCGTTATTAAGAGCTGTATGTGGTATGTTCTTGGGTGGTTGGCTGTGTAATATCACTCTGTCTGAAAAACATAAGACATTGATAAATAGTGATGCATTATTACTTGTTCTGATTGCATTAACTGTTGGTGTCATGCATGTGAAACTGTCAGCACATTTTGTTGTTATGACATTCGCTATATTGATTTTTATTGCATCACAGCAAGAAAAGCGAACTACGCTAATTTTTACGTTATTTGATAATAAAATCACGCGATATCTAGGTGATATTTCGTATTCAGTTTACTTATGGCACGTAGTTTTACTTTTACCGGGTGTTGAGTTGATAAATGTACTTTTTCCAGATCTATTGTCAGGATGGTTTGCTCAAACGAGTTGGCTCGCTGGACTGTATGGAGTGGCTGTATTTATCACCCTGACTGTGATTGTGTCATCGATCAGTTATCGGTATTTTGAACGACCAGTTATGACATTTTTACGACATAAAGTTGGCTCACGACTGAACTTAGCTATGGCTTAAGGTTATACGATACCTTTGATTACCCGGTACGATCTGTGCCGGGCAGTCGTATTGGCTTAGTCGTTATTTATCAGCAACCGGCACCATAATATGGACATAAGGCGTATCTTTCCACATTACGTAGGGGCCACCACTACTTGGATCATCGGTTAATCCTTCCAGTAATTCTTTAGGTACGATGATCATTAGGTGTGGACCGGTTTCTGTGTAGTCATCTGCTTTTTTTGGATCAGGATGATAAGGGTCTGAATTGCTAACACCCGCACCTCGGTCACCTTGAAGCATGTAGGAAATTCCAATTTTTGTCGCTTTGAAATCTTTCTTATTCACCATGGCTGACAACATTTCCATCCATACTGCATCATTGCACATTGGCATTCCGTCATTAGGGAAAGTATCAGGTAGGCATGTCCAGCCATTGGTGCCTTTCACGACAACTTTACCATCAACAATGACAGTTGCATGATCACTGATAGAGGCAGGAGCGGCCGATTTAGCTCTGCCAATTTTCTCCGTCATAAGATCTTCTGACATCGTATTCTCATCAGCGAAGCAGCTGACACTGAGTAACCCTGAAGCAAGGGCTCCAGCTACCCACAGTGTTCTGTTCAAAACATTAACCATGATTATTTCTCCAAGATATTGAAAGTGACACTCTGGAGTTGGCAAAAAAATATCACCTAAAGTATAGGGGACTCTGTGATGCGAGATTAAGAATAATTAATGTATTAAAAATCAAAGGTTAATGCCTTCATACTTATAGTATCCATATGATATTTAGTCATTAATGGAGAATAAGAATGAGTGTTTTGGGCTATTTCCAAAAGTTAGGTAAAGCATTGATGCTCCCTATTGCGGTGTTGCCGGTTGCGGGTTTATTGATGCGTTTCGGTCAGCCAGATTTGTTAGATATTGCTTTTATTGCGCAGGGAGGACAGGCCATTTTTGACAATTTGCCCCTGTTGTTTGCAATGGGGGTAGCGGCTGGTTTATCGAAAGATAGTTCTGCGGCATCGGCAGTATCAGCCGTTGTGGGGTATTTTGTTATGACGGCCGCATTGAAGGTTTTGAATACTGATATCGATACAGGAGCGGCCGGCGGGATCATTGCCGGTATATTAGCGGGGCATTTGTACAATCGTTTTTATACTATCAAATTACCTGAATTTTTAGGGTTCTTTGCGGGGAAGCGCTTCGTTCCCATCATTACTGGGCTTAGTGCGCTAGGTTTGGCGTTTGCCTTTAGCCTTGTATGGCCCCCTATTCAATCAGTTATCAATGCATTAGGTGAATGGATGTTGAGTAGTGGATCTGCTGGTACATTCAGTTATGGTTTGGCTAACCGTCTCCTTATACCTTTTGGCCTGCACCATATTCTCAATACGATGGTTTGGTTTGTATTTGGTGAGTTTAATGGCGTTACAGGTGAAATATCACGGTTCTGGGCAAATGACCCAGATGCTGGGCTGATGCTTAGTGGTTTCTTCCCGGTTATGATGTTCGGTTTGCCAGCAGCCGCCGCGGCGTTTTATGTCACCGCAAAACCTGAAAATAAAGTGAAAGTCGCAGGGGTACTGATAAGTGTCGCCTTTACCTCATTCTTAACGGGGATCACTGAGCCTTTAGAGTTCATGTTTATGTTTCTTGCCCCTGCGCTGTTTGTACTTCACGCCATTTTGATGGGGGTTAGCTTGGTTGTTGCTCAAGCGCTAGATATTCACTTGGTATTTAGCTTCTCTGCTGGCTTTATTGATTATGTGCTGAACTTTAATGCGCCAGCGGCTAAAAACACATGGATGCTGCTGCCGATGGGGGCTGTTTTTGGTGGGTTATATTTTGTGGTATTTGTTGCTGCAATTCGAATCTGGAATTTAAAAACGCCTGGCCGGGAAGATGCAGAGCAGAGTGAGCTGGTGGAATCAGATCCCTCGAAATTGGCCTGTCAGTATATTCAAGCGCTTGGTGGTAAAGAGAACCTGACGGATATTGATGCTTGTATTACACGGCTACGTCTGGAATTGGTTAATCCAGAGTTAGTGGATCAAACAGCGTTAAAAGCTCTCGGATCGAAAGGAATGGTGAAAGTAGGAAAGAATAATATACAGGTGGTTATCGGAACTGCGGCGGAATCACTGGCCTCGGCGATGAAAGTTATATAATTGACTCAAAATAAATGCGGTTTCCCCCTAAATCGTATGTGGCCTGCCTATTGGTAGGTCACGCTTATTTGTATGATAAGGGAAAGATGTATGGATACAGGTAAATGTCATGAAAGTGCTGGTTATTGAGGATGATAAAACGACGCGGGACTTTATATCGGCGGGGTTACGTGAGCAAAATTTTGTTGTTGATGATGTCGGGGATGGGCATCAAGGCCTTGTGATGGCGACAAGCTGTGATTATCAGCTGATCATTCTTGATAGGATGTTGCCCAATTTAGATGGCATGAAGTTATTGACTGTATTACGAGCAACAGAAAATGTGACGCCAGTTTTGATTTTAAGTGCGTTAGGTAGTGTAGAGGATCGCGTCGCTGGATTGACGGCTGGTAGTGATGATTATCTTGTGAAACCATTCGCGCTCTCAGAGTTAGTCGCTCGTGCCAACATATTGGTTCGAAGAGATAAATCGGCCAAACAAGTCACTAATGAATATTGTTATGCCGATATAAAACTTGATCTGAAATCGCACCGTGTTTGGCGAGCTGGACGACATGTAGAGTTACAACCAAAAGAGTTCTTAATTCTTCAATGTTTATTGGAAAATGTGGAAAGTGTTGTGTCAAGGATGCACCTATTTGAAGCGGTTTGGAGCTATCATTTTGATCCGAAAACCAATGTGATAGATGTGCATATCGCAAATTTACGCCGGAAATTAGATGAAGGTGGTTTCGACACATTGATTCATACGGTTAGAGGTGCGGGTTATGTTCTTCGTCAGTCGTGATGTGCTATACCGTTCTTTTGTATACAAAGTATTGATGTATACATGCTTAGGTATTGCCATATTTTACGGTTTGATTGTCCATATGGTGTATTTTAGTTCAGAATCTTTTCATGCCAGTCAGTTAGAGCGAGAGTTGATTGCTGAATATGATGTGTTTTCACAACTTGTCTCTCATGATAGTAATGCCGTTTATGATCTTATTGAGAAGCGGCAGCAGCAAGGAACACCATTTTCATACTCTTTAATACCGAGCAAATTACCCTCAACCATTCCCCAGCCTGTTACTTCTTACCCAGCATTACTGTCAGGAACCGGAGGGAATGACAGCGTTCAACCTCACATAGTGGTTGATGATGTTAAGCAGTTAGTGATAGGGATTGATCCAAAGTTACTGAAAACTTACCGCGATACGTTGATGCCAATGCTATTAACGGGCGTTTTGCTGCCTGCAGTGGTCATGCTGTGTATTGCTACGATATTTGCCTTGAATATTATTGGCCGTATACAGCGGGTTAATAGTGCGATGAACCGTGTTTTATGTGGCGAGAAACAAGTGAAATTGCCGATAAGTCGGGATAGCGATGAGTTTGATATCCTTGCAATCCATTTGAATTTTCTTATAGAACAAGTTGAAAAAAATGAAAATGCGTTAAAGGCACTCACAACAGGTTTAGCCCATGACCTTCGCACACCTATCGCGAGGATGCGATTACGCATTGATAGTTTAATGCTACAAGATGATGAGCAAGGAAATACGAGTGATAAATTTCATCAAGAACTAGCTGCTTGTAGTGATGATTTGGAAAGAATGCTATCGCTTTTTAATGGGATGCTCGAAATCGCTAACCTGAATTGTGGAAAATCGAGTATGCAAAAAAAAACCGTTTCGTTATACAGCATATGCACTGATGTTGTTGAGTTCTTACTACCATTAGCCGACCAAAAATATCAGAAGATCACACTACGCAAAGATGCAAGCTATACCATGCAAGGGGAGCCGACTTTACTATTTCGAGCCGTATTTAACTTACTTGAAAATGCGATTAAATTCTCTTCGGAAGGTAGTGAGATCGAGGTTGTGGTGGATCACTTTGGGCTGGTTGTTTGTGATTTGGGCATAGGGATTGAAGAGAGTGAAAAACAGCAGGTTTGTGAGCCGATGTACCGATGTGATTGTAGCCGTACAACAGAAGGCGATGGGCTGGGATTAGCTTTAGTTGCCGCGGTACTTAAACGTCATAATGGCACACTTGTATTGAGTGATAATCAGCCCGGCTTACGAGCAAGAATGATGTTTGAATGCCGTGTTTAAAAAACCAAGGTCGTTTAGGATAACGACCTTGGAGTCAGCGATGAAATTAAGCGGCAAGCTTGGCTGAAAAATCAACTTTACGCTGGTTGAAACGACTGACTAGATCATCAATATCGTCCTGGCAGTAAGGTCTCAGTCCGCTCAGTAGCATACGCTTACGGCCAGTACCGACCACTTCACCATTTTCTTTAAAACAGAATGACAGGGTAACGCTACCGCGCTTTCCTTCGACCTCGATCTGTGAGTCGATAAGCTCAACAACAGGTGCTGTGAGATCAAGTCGAGTAAAATCGATTTCCATGCTCTCATAGATAACCAATGGGCGGGTAGGGTTGATCATGATCTCTTTTGACTTCATTAAAGGGACCATGATGTGTGGAAAGTTCATGCCTGAAAATTGCACATAACTTTTAGTAATTTGCTCGATCAGTGATTGATCTGTTGTGATGCTCCCTTCTCGGGTGACATGCAAGTACTCTTTGCCACTATCATTAACTACAGCGAAATCATTGAAACAGCTATGCGCTGCTTTCAGTGGAACACCGTCGTTAATCATGCCGGCAAATTCAAACCGCATTTTTTCACTGATCCCAGCCTTAGCCAACACGACGGAAAAGAGTAGATCACCAGGGACACAGAAACGCTTGTTGTCTTCATCATGAATGGGATTAAAATCGCCAGCGACCATTTTTGCAAAGTGGCTCGCTTGCTCGCGGGTAAACGTGAATTCACCATTCTGTTCGGAATAATAGGATTCTATAAACATGCTTAACGTACTGTTAGTTAGTAGGATATGTAAACTGTCAGCTATTCTACATGATCCGATCACTCCTAATGGTCTAGCCAGTGAACGTAATGTAGTTATTGACAGAAATGGTAAATACGGTAGGCATTATACCTAAATGCGATCAAGATGCCCGCGTTCAGGTGGAATTTTAGCTGAATTGAGAAATTTAAGGCTGATTGAACGTAAGTTGACCGCTTAAAATCGGTTGCATATCACGTAAATAACGTGTTTATTGATGATTCTATAATTTATAGGTGCGTTGAATAGCATAAATATGTACTATGAATGGATGTGATGAGTTATAGAAGTATGAAAACAAAAAAAACGATAATGTTTAACCTCATCATTTTACAGGTAAGTATTCGGTAACTTAGGCACAACAGTAGGCTTACTTTACCTGAGAAGGATTATGTAATTATGCTTATTTTATTCATAGTTGCGCATAACCATCTTCTAGACGTGTAGAAGCTCAGGATACATAAAGTGGCAAGGAAGCTGCAAAAAATAAGCGCTCAGTAAACAGCAATAAACAGCCGTTTTCTGAGCGCTATAATATGCATTGAACCGAGTATTAGATGCGGTTTAACAGCGGGATCACTCTAACTTTTTCTCCCACCTCAATATTTGGCTGTTCTGGCAGAATCTCAATCAAGCAATTTGCCTCACTCATCGAGCGTAAAATCCCTGAGCCTTGTTGGCCCGTTGATTTTACGCTTAGTCGGCCATTGGCATCAAAGCAATACTGACCGCGCATGTACTCTGTGCGGCCTGGACGTGAGCGTAGTTTTTCTTCTGCGGTGGCCATATAGAAAGGCGCTTGCCAGTTTTCTATGCCTTGAAGTTTACGGATGGCGGGCTCAACAAATTGTAAGAAGGCGACCATAACGGCGACCGGATTTCCTGGTAAGCCAAAGAATGGGGTCTGTTGGATTTGTCCGAATGCGAGTGGACGACCTGGTCGCATATTAATGCGCCAAAAATTAATCTGACCAAGCTTATCCAATACGGTTTTAATGTAGTCGGCATCGCCAACAGATACACCGCCAGAAGAGAGGATGAGATCGGCTTGTGCGCTCGCCGCTGTCAATGTTGTTTCTAGTGAGGCTTCGCTGTCTTCAATGATCCCAAGGTCAATCACCGTGCAGCCAGCGTTGGTTAGCATGGCATGAAGGGTGTAGCGGTTAGAATCATAGATACAATTGGCTTTTTGGTCTTCTCCCGGATGTTGCACTTCATCACCCGTAGAAAAGATTGCGACCCGAACTTGTGGCTTGATGCTAACGGTGTCTAATCCGAGAGAGGCAATCATACCCAGTTCAGGTGCTGTTATTTGTGTGCCTGCAGTAACAGCGGCCTGACCTAACGCAAGATCTTCACCGGCTTGGCGAACGTTCTGGCCTCGACGAATTGCTCCCATAGCACCATCAAACGTGACGCTGTCACCATTTTGTTGTGCTTGTTCGCGCATAATAACAGTATCAGCATGCAGAGGAACCGGTGCGCCAGTCATGATGCGTACTGCTTGCCCTTGTTCAAGCGGTAAATCATAACTGTGGCCGGCCATGACTTGGGCAACGACTTGATAATTTTCACGATCAATATCATCGCCTCGGATTGCATAGCCATCCATTGCAGAGTTTGTATGCTGGGGGACATTGACGGGTGACAAAATGTCTTCTGCGACAATTTGTCCTAATGCCGCTTTAAGCGAGACAACCGTTTTAGTGGTTGGTGCGACAATCTGTGCCAGTATCTTTTCTCGCCCCTGAGCGACAGAAAGCATGCCTGATGGATCGATATCACTGCAGCTTAGCGATGTTACCTGCTGTGTGTGGGCAAATTCGGCCACAAAGCGGGTGAGTAGCTCGAGGTTGTTGATATCAAGTATGGGTAAATCAGTGTCAACCGGAACATTCGAGGCAACAGCAATGATGTTGTTATCGTCGGGATGAAGCCAAGGCTTGCCGATTTCTTCTCGATGTAGCTCTATTTTTGGAAAATCGAGTTGTTTAAAACCTTCAACCAAGATGAGATCGAGTTGGTTTTGATCAAGCTGAGTGATCAGCTGGGTGAGGCTAGCTTCTTCATCTGGAGTTTCTGTTACCAATGCTCGGCGATAGCGTGAAGAAATAAGCATTTGATTCGCACCGGCTTTGCGCAGGCGATAGCTGTCTTTACCTTCTTTATCGATATCAAAGTTGTGATGGGCATGCTTGATGACTGCAACACGGATCCCTTGTTCAACTAACTTAGGCAGCATGGCTTCAAGTAAGGTTGTTTTACCTGTTCCGCTCCATGCAGCAAAACCCAATAAGGGTAGGGTGGCTTTAATCTGGCTCATGATTGTTGTCCGAATAGATTTAGTTCTTCTGGCGTATTGAGATTGACGAAAGCATTGGGTTGATCGCTAAAATCAACAGTGATCATATTGCATTGCTTATAAAGCAAAATTATTTTTCGATCACCGTTTTCAAGAAACTGTTCGAGCTTAGGAAGAATTCGGCGGTTAACGAGAGTCACGACAGGCTGAATATGTTCGCCATCATGGGCGACTGCAATGTCCGTGTGTTCATCACAGGCGTCGGCCATGCGGGAAACTAAATCGATGGGTAACTGCGGACAGTCACAAGGAACGAAGCCAATCCATTCATTGTCAAGATGGTGCAGTGCGGCATGCATCCCGCCTAATGGGCCAGGATAGTTTTTAATATGATCACCAAACACATTACCGTATTGGCGGTATGTGTCTTGATTTCGGTTAGCATTGATTGTGATGGCTGATGTTTGCGGCCGGAGTGTGTCCATCACATGTTCAATCATGGCTCGACCTGCGAGCTGCACTAACCCTTTGTCATTGCCACCCATTCGGCTGGCTTGTCCACCTGCTAGGATCACCCAGCGGGTGTTTTCAGGCATAGGCATAAGTATTGTTATCCTCATCTACCAGTTGTAGTTCAGCGCGCTCAATGAGTTTTGAGTCTGATATTGTCCATTGGCGACGGCAGAGATCAGTCAGAGCATTCTTCTGGTGACTGGTAATGACTAAACTTGTGCCTCGGGCCAGCAAGTCTTGACACAGTACGACAAGGCGGTTGATGGACTCACTGTCCAGACTTGCACTGGATTCGTCCATTAATAGAACGCTGGGTTTGATAACCCAAGCACGGGCCATGGCAACGCGCTGTCTTTCGCCGCCAGATAATACTGAAATATGTTCATCAGCCAGTGTTTCTAATCCTACCATACGCAGCGCATTGATCGCTTCAGTTCGGCGTTTGCGGCGTTCTCGAATGGTGAATTTTAAACCATAGCTAACATTGTCAAGTACACTACCATCAAACATATAAGGTGTTTGATGCATATAAATAATGCCGCTATTACTTTGAGCGCAAAATAATCTGCGTAATAAAGAGTGTTTCGCTAAGTTGATGGAGCCAGTAGTGGGTTTCTGTAAGCCACTAAGAACTTTGAGTAGGGTGGTTTTCCCTACGCCATTATCCCCAGTCAGATAGATCGCATCTTGCGGCCCAAGCACGAGGTTTGGGATATGGAAAAGTAGCCGATCTTTAAATCGAACGGACAAGTCATGTGCCTGAATCGAGAGCTGTGTCATTCAATATCTCCGGCTTAGTTAGTACGCAGGTGGGCTTTGCCACGAGCCACAGATAAGAAGAAGTTTAGTCCCAGTGCTAAAATCAACAGCACCAGCCCTAAAGCAACGCCTTGCGCAAATGCCCCTTTTGAGCTTTCAAGGGCAATCGCAGTTGGTATGTTGCGGGTTGAATTTAAAATGTTTCCGCCGACCATCATAGAGCAACCCACTTCAGTAATCACACGACTGAATGAAGCGATGACTGCAGCTAGCAGTGGGAAACGACTTTCCCACATTAGACTCATAAATGCTCTTGGCAGGCTGGCGCCTAACGTCAATGATGTTTCCCAAGCGCGTCGGTCACTATTTTGAAATGCAGCATGCATCATTGAGACTAAAATGGGTAAACAAATTAGGATTTGTCCCAAAATCATCGCTTGCTGAGTAAATAGCATTTTCCAGTCGCCTAACGGCCCGGCACGTGAAAGCAGCATATACAGTAGTAGGCCTATCACCACGGTTGGAATCGACTGGAATGTATTAAAAAGTGATAAAATCAGCCAGCGCCCAGGGAAAGACCCATAGGCGAGGGCGAAACCTATTAACATTGCTGGCAATAGTACAATGCCTATTGCCAGTAATGAAACAGAAAATGAAACACCGACGATCCCCCACAGAGCGGTATCACCGCTAAAAAGTAGGAGGATCGCCTGATGTGTTGTCTGCCAGATATCCATTTATTGAGTAAGTGCATCCGCAACAAATAGCTGTTCGCCATGTCGCTTATAATCGTTGATCATGTTTTGTGCCTTCGAGTTTACCAGCCAATCGCTGAATGATTTTGCACCTTGGTAGTTGATGTCAGGGTAGCGGCTTGGGTTAACTAAAATCACTTGATAAGGGTTGAACAGGCGAGGATCGCCTTGCAGAACAATTTTTAGATCAAGTTTGTTTTCATAGGCTAGCCAAGTACCACGGTCTGTTAAGGTATAAGCTTGTAGCTCAGATGCCATGTTCAGAGTGGGACCCATGCCTTGACCGACAGCTTTATAGCCACCAAAGTTAGGTTCCATTTTTGATTGAGCCCAAAGATGAAGTTCTTTTTTGTGGGTGCCTGAGTCATCACCACGAGAAACAAAAGCATCATCGTCATTAGCAATGGTGGTTAGCGCTTTAGTCACATCCTTCATGCCAGTGATATGAGCAGGGTCTGATTTTGGCCCCACAAGTACAAAGTCATTGTGCATAAGTTTGCGAGGCAGTACACCATAACCTTTTTCAACAAAGGTGGCTTCTGATTTTGGTGCATGTGTCATGACCAGGTCAACATCACCATTTTCACCCATGCGTAATGCTTTACCTGTACCGGCAGCCAGTACATCAACGCTGTAACCTGTGTCTTTCTTAAATTCAGGTAATAAGTAGTCAAGTAAGCCTGAATGGTAAGTACTGGTTGTAGTTGCCAGACGTATTGTCATGTTTTCTGCTGCGTGCGCCAGACTGGCAGAGGCAAGCGCTAATACAATAAGTGTAGACTTTAGTAATTTCATAGGTCTTCCTGACATCGATGTCATTAGTTTAAACGAAAAAATGCAATAGAGGTGCGAGTAAAAGAGATAGCACGCTCTTGTTCGTTGCACTTTAAGCAAATCGGATGCCAGTTTTTCGATGAATGATATTTACTAACACTAACTGGCTCTAAGTACATGATTTTAAAGTGTGAGATACCTGAGTATCATATTACAGATGTAAATAAGGATAAACACCTTTGACAGAGGTAATCACTGTGGGACAAAATGTCGCATTATAAAATTAGTTAAAATCGGTATATATGTCTGAAAATGCTGCAGTGACATGGTCTGCTGTCTCGGTACTCGTTGTTGATGACGAGCCGGGTATGCGCGCCATTCTTAAAAAAGCCCTGAGTAAGCAATTTGCCCAAGTTGATGTTGCAGGCAGTATCGAGGAAGCGGAAGAGCTGCGTAAACGCTGTCACTTTGATTTGTTGATTCTGGATATTAACTTGCCTGGTCGCTCTGGTATTGAGTGGCATGAAGCGTTTGATCCGGCTACCCGGCGTAGCGATGTTATCTTCATGACGGGCTATGCGGATTTAGATACCGCTATCAAAGCGTTACGGGCTGGCGCATCGGATTTTATTCTCAAACCCTTTAATCTTGATCAGATGATGCAGTCGGTACAACGTTGTATCGAACGCCGGCTGGTTGAACGACAGAATTTTGCCCTGCAACGTGATGTTGAACGTACGTATCCCGCTGATATTATTGGGGATGCTAACAGCACCTTGGCAATGAAAAAATTGATCAGTCAGGTTGCGCCGTCACAGGCGGCGGTGTTGGTGGAAGGGGAGTCGGGAACCGGTAAAGAGCTGGTGGCTCGCGCTTTGCATCAGCTCAGTAAGCGCAATGGTCCATTTGTCCCTCTGAACTGTGGTGCCATTGCTCCTGATTTATTGGAAAGTGAGTTATTTGGCCATGTGTCTGGCGCCTTTACGGGAGCAAAGAAAAGTCGCGAAGGACTTTTTCGGGTGGCCAATAACGGTACTTTATTTTTAGATGAAATTGGCGAAATGCCGATGTCGATGCAGTCGTCGCTGTTACGAGCTCTTGAGCAGAAGGCGATTCGCCCCGTTGGTGCTGAGCGGGAGGTGCAAGTCGATGTGCGTATAGTCGCGGCGACTAACCGAAATTTGAAAGAGGAAGTTGAACAGGGGCGCTTTCGTCGCGACTTGTACTATCGGTTGAATGTTTTGACGATTGAATTGCCGTCATTACGGGAGCGGCAAGAAGATATTCCCGCACTCGCCCATCATTTTACCCAGCAGTTAGCAAAAGATCTGGGTTCTAAGCCAGTAAGTTGGACGCATGAAGACATTCAAGCGATGCAGGCATACGAGTGGCCGGGCAATATTCGAGAGTTACGTAATATGATGGAACGTTGCCTTCTGCTGGGTAAGCCTCCTGCTCATTACTGGCGCGAGCTTGCCGGAGAAAAGGTGTCATTAACCGAGCAAGTTGCGATGGATGAATCAGAAATATTGAACGTACCGGTGTCGATTGATGCCTCTCTGACACTTGGTGATGAAGGAAAGCGGCCTTGTACTTGCCATGATAATGAATCAGGTGAAGAAACGTTTTGTTATCCAAGTGACTGGTCATTAAAAGACGTTGAAAAAGCGCACATTATGCAAGTGGTTGATATTAATCAGGGCAATAAATCCGCCGCAGCCCGCCAATTAGGGGTCGCCCGTAAAACATTGGAGCGTAAATACAAAGAATGGGCTGATGAAGCCGTTATGACTCAGACACAGGGCTAGGTATTTTTTGTGAAACACTTTATCGCACTGTGGATCCGACGTTTTCGTACAATGGTTCGTTATCGGTTGCTGATGCTGACTTCTGTACCAATTATCATCACCTTATTGGCGCTGATGGCGCTGACCTTGTACTGGACACTGAGGTATACCTGGCAGAGTGCGCTGATGAATGTGCGAGCGGATTTAGCCGTAGCACATCATAGTATGGAGCTGTTACAGAAAGAGCAGCGGATGCGTTTGATGTCATTGACCGAATCTTACGACTTTCAAAATCAATTGCGTCATAATCCACATCAATTAATTGAATGGGTAAAGCAGCAGTCTGGACGTTATGATCTTGATTTTGTGGTGATCCATCCAGCGTCTGCATTGGCTGAATTTTCTAAGGAGAACCGCCACTTACTGATGAGTGGCAATGAACAGACTTTTTTCCAGACGCTTGAAGCTTATCAGCTTTATAACCTGAATGCTGATTTACCCGCGATGGCACAAATTCCATTACTCAATGAAAAGGGTATTATTTCCAAAGGGTTAGTTAGTCGAAGTTTGATCCCGATTTTTAATCAATCCGGTCAATTGCAATGGATCGTTGATGGCGGCATGTTACTCAATAACAGTACGTCATTGGTTGATAGGATCCGTGATTTGGTTTATGCCTCTGATACATTGCCTGATGGTTCGATTGGAACGGTGACCTTGTTTATGGGGGATACCCGGGTGAGCACCAATGTGCCCTTAGATAGCAAGCAGCTAAATGGCCGAGCGATTGGTACAAGGGTCTCACAACAAGTCTATGATGAGGTATTGGAGAAAGGCAACACTTGGGTGGATAGGGCATTTGTTTATGACGATTGGTATGTTTCTGCCTATGAGCCGCTGAAAGATCATGACGGCAAAATCATCGGTATGCTTTACACCGGTTATCTTGAATGGCCGATGGTGGTTATTTATCTGACCAACTTGGTCGAATTGGGCTTTGGCATTGTGGCTGTTCTGCTGCTTTCTGGTGTCATCGTATATCGTGGGGCGCGGGATTTATTTCGGCCGATTGAAAGAATGCATCAGGTGGTATCAGCCGTGAGATTGGGACTGGATCGTCGTATTGGCTGTTTAGCGTTGACGCCGGGGCATGAATTGGAAATCTTAGGTCAGCAGTTTGATACCATGTTGGATCAACTGCATCAAAGAAATGAAGCGATAAAACTGGCGTCATTGGAATTAGAAGACAAGGTTAAAGATCGAACTCAGAGCCTGAGCGAAAAAACCGAGGAGCTTGAACAACATATTAAATTACTCAATCAAGCCAGGATGAAGCTAGTCAGCAGTGAAAAGCTGGCCGCGCTGGGTGAACTGACAGCGGGTATTGCCCATGAAATAAATAACCCCACAGCGGTGATTTTAGGCAATGTTGAGCTACTGCAACTGGAACTCGGTACAGAAACTGAACGTGTTCAAGAAGAGCTAGATGCTATTCACGAGCAAATTGACCGTATTCGCAATATTACTCGTAGCTTGTTGCAATACAGTCGTCAGGGGGGAGTGCAAGATGAGGTGACTTGGCAGCACCTGAACCCATTGGTTGAAGAAAGTCTGATCTTGGTTAGAACAGGCACTAAAAAAATGGATGTGCGGATTGAAGCGAATTTAAATGCCAAATGTTGTGTTGAAGTTAATCGTCACCAACTGCTGCAGGTACTGGTAAACCTACAGATGAACGGTGTCCATGCAATGGATGATTCTGGAGTGCTGGTGGTTGGCACTGAGGATTGGTTGGATGCAGAGGGTCAACTGGTGGGGGCAAAAGTGACCATCACCGATCAAGGCTGTGGGATTAGTGAAGAAAACATGCAGCGCATTTTTGATCCCTTTTTCACCACTCGTCGAAGCGGTACCGGGTTAGGCCTTTCGGTCAGTCAGGGAATTATTAGCGGTATCGGTGGGGAAATATTAGTCAGTTCTGTTCTCGGTAAAGGGGCAACATTTACAATTTGCCTTCGTGAAAAAGCTTCATATACTAGTAAACTAATGCTGGATCTGGAAAATATTGTTTAGTATCGGCATGTAGGATACGGAAAAAGTAAAGGCATGAATTATCATGCCCTTACTATGTTACGCTTAAGGTAATGCTGTTCACAATATGTTACCTAACTAGGTGTTCACATAAAAAACAAACCAATGATCATAAAGGCAAAACCGGTTAGAGCTGTGCGTGTGATAAGGCCTGTGTGAGTTGGGTTAATCATTTCTTGATGCTGCATATGTTTCCTTTTTATGACAATTGAAAGAACCTTGTGTGTTTATTGCTATATTTAAAGCATAGATCAAATTTCTCATAAATTAGATATTAAAAATGTGATGGGTAAGATTTTTTTTGTGACTGTCATAAAACTCTTTGAGTATAAAGTACAGAATCCATGTGTGAGATGTGCGTCACATTACTAGGTGGGGAGCAAGAAATGGGACAACAAAAATGAATGGTGAGTCTCAATGCACAGTTACTGATTGATGAAACTGATTAATTTTGAACGGTTTTTCATATAATCGAGCGAAATAAATTATGTGGTTTGTATCATGACAATAAAAGTATTATCCATCGGCGTATGTCTACAATTGGTTGCGTTCTATGTCGCGTTTTTTTCTGACGTACAAGGAAATATTTATTTTGCGACTCTTATTTCTGTTGCGGCAATAGGGTGTATTACGGTTATTCGTAGTTTTACGGCACCAGTATGTTTACTTGCTGGTATTTTGGTCGGGCTCTCTTTATCTCATAATGATTCAGATTTACAGTTGTTATCAGATCTTGAACAACGTGCTGCGTCTTTGTTTACCTCTCAACCGCTTCAGTGATAACCAAGCCTCTTTTAAGTTAGTTAGTCGGAATTAGAATTTTTTGTCCGGCTATTATCAATGAATCTGTCAGATTGTTTATCTGCTTGATCAAAGCCACAGAGGTATTGTTGAGTTGGGCTACCTCGTTCAATGAATCTCCCGCTTGTATGTGATACACATCAAATGTCGGCTTCGCATAAGATTTTGAGTGTTTACTCTCATAGAATTGCGTTCGACTGTGTATTGGCATTAACACTTTATTATCTCGCTGATTAAATGTGTATCCATCCTTATAGCCAGGATTAAGTTGATAGAGTTGTTTGCTGGAGATATCTGCAAGTTCTGCAATTGTTTTCAATTTCACTCTGTTACGAATAATGACCTCATCGACAACAGGCTTAGCCTTAATGGGGATAAACGACAGATCGTATTGATGCCGATTTTTTACTAAATCAGCCATTGCTAGCAGTTTAGGTACATATTGACGAGTTTCCTTTGGTAATTTCAGTGACCAGAAATCAGTTGATCTACCGATGGTACGGTTATGCTTGATGGCATTTCTGACCCGTCCCTCTCCTGTATTATAAGCGGCAATCGCATGTAACCAGTTCTGATCGAACTTATCGTATAGATATTCAAGTAGATCGAGTGCGGCTTGAGTGGATGCAATTACATCGCGGCGGCCGTCATAGCCGCGGGTTATTTTAAGTCCGAATGTACGACCGGTTGCAGCAGTGATTTGCCATAATCCTGATGCACCTTTGTGAGAATGTGCATAGGGGTCAAAGCTGCTTTCAATGAATGGCAGAAGCACTAACTCGATGGGTAAATCACGCTTTTTGACCTGCTGATAAAGGTAATATAAAAAAGGTTCAGCGCGAGTAGTGACGGTTTTAATGTGGTAAGGGTTGTTGATAAACCAACGGCGGTAATAATTAGTACGCTGATTATTCGGTACATCAAACTCAAGTTGTTTGGCTAATACATCCCATAGGTCAGGGGTGTTGGTTGCTAATGCGAGCAGGGAGTAATGTATAGAGTTCACTGTGCCCGTTGCAATGTAGCTTCCATCAAATAACGATTGGGTAATCATGCAATGTTGCTGTAGGTCATCATGAGTAAAGATGATCGTCTGCCGAGCAGGCGTTTGTACTAACGCCTTATTAGATACCAATGGCAGGTTTTGACATCCAGTAATAAGGGCGAGGCATGAGAGTAAAAGAAGAAATCGTCTAATCATAAATAAGTCACAAGCCGCATAAAACAGACCGATAAAACTGTCATTATTTTGACACCCTCTGTTATTTTAGCAGCTATAACCGATTTACATAGTGGGTAAAGCAAAAAAGCCGTTAATCTTGGTCTGCGATTCTAATCGATTAGAAATGTGAGGTGTTTCGCATTTATGACTGACCCCGACTAGTCTAAATATCAAATAGGTTGGAAAGAGATCGTTTCATGCATGAGAAAGTATTGCCAGCTGGTACTGTACTTAAGATACGCTGTAGCACATATTGGCACTATGGAATTTCGGATGGGCAGGGATACGTTGTTCATAATTCAAAAAAGTGGCGTAAAGTTGCCCGGGAAACAGAAGACGAGTTTGCCGAAGGTCACGTTATCGTTGAAAGCAGTATCCGAGGTGAGGATCCGGCTATTGCCGTTTCCTTTGCTCTGCGTCAACTAGGTCGTCCCTATGATTTATTTAGTCAGAATTGTGAACAGTTTGTCAGAGAGGCACATGGTTTACCGGTTGAATGCACTCAATTTCAACGGCTTGTGGTGGTCGCCGCAGGAGGGTATATAAGCATGAGTGCGACAACGCCACTCATTAAAATGGCGGGGCTGGGGTTATTGATAGGGGCCGCAATATCATCATCAGAGCGTTCTCCCTATAAAAGCGCAGTGAATGGAGCCAAGTTAGCCGTGGGTTCAACCCTCTTGGTTATATCGCTATTACGTCGTTTTTTTTAATGCAACTAATTGCTCAAAGTTCGATCTCAGACACAGAATTATTCCTCACAGACAAGTATGTTAATAAAAGGTAACTGAGTAAAAACACTATTTTGTGAGAGTATCTGTGACGATTCTAATTGAGCGCCATCATGACAGGGATCATGACGATATTACGGCTTTGAGTGAAACAATTGCGGACGAGTTAGCGTTAGAATATGGCCTGACTTGGTTATGGCAAGATGATAAATTACATATTCACCATTCCTCAGCGAAAGGCTATCTTCTTGCTGAAGAAGGGAAAATTACCATCGAGTTGCAGTTAATCGGATTTGCAGCCAGTTTGTTTGCAGTAAGTATTGAGAATAGTATTTCACAGCGATTAGATAAATTGCTCATACCCTGTTAAATCAAAATTCAAACATATAAAACAAGGGTTTATCATACCCTTGTTTTATTTCCATTGTCCATCTTCATGAAGCCACTGTACTTTCCCATATTATCCCCTTGCTCGACTGCAACCTGTATCATCCCCTTTCAATTTAAAACATGCTTAGCTAAAGGATTGTTTTAGGGAGAACATTCTAATTGAAATTCGTAAATTACCTATAAGCAGTCAGGCAATTACCCACTGACTGGCATTTTGCAAAAGTATGGAGGGGACATTGATGGGAATTTTAAAACAGACTGCAAATGAATCTAAAAAAGAACAGATTCGTGATGCAATGGTTTACAACATTTGGTTGGCAGGCCTTGGTGCTTATGCCAAGAGTGCAGAAGAAGTCAATCAGCTCTCAGGAAAGGGAAAAAGCCTGTTTGATGAATTGATTGAGCGCGGGCGCGCGGTGGAATCAAAAACCAAAGAACGCGTTCATACCGCACGTAGTCAGACATCTGTTGCTATTGAGGAGCGCATGCACGGCATGGTGCAGAAGCTCATCGGAATTGATAATGAGCGTTTAGATCGTGTTGATGACAAGATCGATCAATTAACCGCCAATATTGAAGCTTTACTTGAGCGTCAGCAAGCAGATAAAAAGCCGGCACGAAAGCGAGCAGTGACGAAAGCAGCAGATGTGGCGGATCCTGTCAGTAAAAAAAATAGTGTCGCGCGGCGTAAAACGGTAAAAGCGGCACAACCTGTTGTTGATGTTCAACCTCAAGCAGAAAAAAAAGAGGCTGAATCGGCAGTAAAACCTCAGGTCGTAGCAGCGAAACCTGTTACTGAAACACCGAAAGTATCAGAAACAAATTAATTTGGTAATAGGACCGTGGATAGCAGGAAGCAGCAGTGGTTAAGTCATAGTCGTTGAATGTGGCTGCGTATCCGTGACGTTAGTTAAGCATAGTGACGTAAGGGGATAATATTATGAGTAATAGTACAGTTGTAAAAGCGGCTAAAAATGTCGTAGAAAGCGGTGAAGGTGTTGCGCGCAACATTTGGTTGGCTGGGCTTGGTTTATATAGCCGTAGTTTGGAAGAAGCGCAACAAATCAATGAAAAATCAAACCAAGTGTTTGATGAACTCGTGGAGCGCGGAAAAGAAGTCGAAATCCAAGCAAAAGAGTGTATTGGGAAAAATGCTGAAAAAGCGACTGATGAAGTTGAAGCAGGAATGAATGACTTGTTCTATCGCCTCAGCGGTGTTGATCGCGAAAAGCTAGAGCGTATGGATGAAAAAATTGACAAGCTAACGGTAGCTGTCGAGAAATTGGCAGAAGCAGAGTAACTGCCAGTCCAGAGCCACATTCTAAGCCAGCCAGATCATAAGTGGCTTTGGTGGCTTAGCTGCCTAACCCAGTCTGCAGGTAGCTTTGCCTTTAGGTTGCGCATGGGCCATGCATGCGCAACCATTTTACGTTCTGTTGATGTACGTGGTGAAACAGTATTAAAAGAAGGATAGCAGAGCCTTATTGTGTTGGAATGTTGACAGCCATGGTGGCAATGGACGTAAATTAATTACATATGAATCACTAATAGCTATTGACCAAACCCATCACTTGATTCTAAGTTTGTAAATGAATTGTAATAAAGGTGGAGTTTATGGACAGTTGGCGTAATAGGGCTTTCAATAAGGTTTTATTCCGAATAATGCGACAGCGTCTGGCGAATTGTAATTCGACAGAAGAGATGCGTAATCTGATTTTATCGATAGATAACTATGGCACTTTTATTGCTGCACCTAAAGGGATGAATGCGACACCTGTCAGTTTTTCAGGTGTACCTTGTGACTGGGTTGATATGCCAAATAGCAGTGGCAATAAAATCATCCTCTATTTTCATGGTGGTGGGTTTTGTTTTCATAGCCCTAAAATTCACACTGCTTTTTTAGCGCGTCTAGCCAATAAAACTAATGCTAGAGGGTTAATGGTTAATTATCGGTTAGCACCAGAGCACCCTTATCCTGCGGCTCCTGATGATTGTTTTGCCGTGTATAGCGCCTTACTCGCAAAAGGTTACCAACCGGGTCAAATTTTCTTTGCTGGTGATTCAGCTGGCGGAAACCTCGTATTGACGACGATGCTGAGATTACGGGAGGCATCACTTCCTCAGCCCGCAGGGGCTATTTTGATGTCGCCAGTGTCTGATATGGCAGTAACGGGTGAGTCAGCCTTTAAGAAGTGTAAAGATGATCCCTTCTTTGATTTAAGTACGTTACTTCTTATGCGGAATAACTACATTGGTTCACAAAACCCCTGTAATCCAGATATTTCCCCTTATTATGCAAAGCACCATGACTTACCGCCTGTATTGATCACAGCAGGTACAGAAGAGTTACTCATGGATGATGCGATTAATTTGGCAAAAAGAATGGGTGAAAGTGGAAATGATGTAACCATTCATGTAGTGAAAGGTGTTCCGCATGTCTATCCATTGTTCTATCAACTCAGTGAGGCCAGAGAAGCACTAAAACTCATTTCAGGGTATATCTTGGATAAGTTTCAGCGTGCTAAGACTGATGGTGAAAAGAAAGCGAGTTAATGTCTTGGAACGATTTTGGTAAAAAGATTTTTTTATTATAAGAAACGGTTTAATTTGGAGAAGTTTAGAGACTAAGTATTTCAAGGAAGACCAGCGATGAAGCGAAACGAGTTAGAGTTTTTTGTCAATCAGCTACCCGAAACGGAGAGCAGCTATCCATTCGGTCCTGAAGCGATGGTGTATAAAGTCGCAGGGAAGATGTTTGCGCTTATCGCATTTCATCAGAACGAAGAAAGAGTTACCGTGAAAGGGATGCCTGCGGATAATGAACTGTTAGTCAGCCAATTTAGCGGTATCATGCCGGGTTACCACATGAATAAGCAACACTGGCTGACGGTGTCACTGGAACAGGATGTTAATGCAGGTATGATTTGTGATCTTGTGAAAGGTTCATATCAGCTAGTGGTCAGTAAATTACCCAAGGCTGAGCGTAATCGGCTTATTTTACAGGGGAATTGAATTCAATAACGCGTATACAAGTCAAAATGAAAAACAGCCTCACAATGTCAGTTGTATCGGCTGTTTTGATTGTATTGAGAAATAAACCGTAATGATTAGGTTACCAGTTCTTTCACCAAATCTTTATGGGTAAAGAACGGTGAAGTCGCATTATCTGTCAGGTATGGTTCTACCATCGAGATTAAACGCAGTACTCCAGAACGAACCAATTCAGTTTCGCTATAATGATCGTCGAGTAACGTTTGATAATTAAGCCAGTTGAGGCTTACTAGCAATAAGTTATCAGCTAGCAACGGTAGACTTTCATTGTCACATTTCAACTTGCCGAGAGCCACTAAGTGCTTGAGCATCTCATTACTCAAATGACGAAGTTTTAAGATCAAGGTTCTGATCTTGCGTTTAATTTGAGGATTCTGGCCATTGAGGCTATCCAAATTTCGAAACAGAAAGCGGTAGTGGGTAAACAAGGCCATCGCAGTATGCATAAACGGCCAATAGTCATCGAAATCTTTGACTTTGTTTGCGTATTCATTACTGATGGTGGTCAGCGAGTTTTGCAGTTCAGACACCAACGTTGCAATGATTTCATCTTTACCCCTGAAATGGTAATAAAGATTACCCGGACTTATCCCCATTTCTGTAGCGATAATTAGCGTGCTGACTTGCGCGACACCTTCACGATTAAACAGCTCAAGACTTACCGATAAAATTCTATCTTTGGTTTTCATCGTCCTTTCCTAGCCTGGTCGTTATCAATGGCCAGTAGCCATGTACATCGTTTGACGGAAGCACATCGACTACTGGTGGCATTGAATGGTTGGTTACTGCGTTTCAGCCGCAAGCTGAGGGAGCACTTTACACAGTAAGTGGTATTCATCATCCATCTGATCTTTGATATTCCCACTAATGAAGGACACCAAAGTACTACCAATCAGAGGCACCGATGATTTGACTTCAACCGCAACCCTGTTCGTTGTCGCGATATTGGCTCGATCACTCGGTTCACTAAATACCATTTGGCCGGAAATACTGGCGGGTACTCCCAAAATCTCAACCGACATTTTGCATAACAACTGATTATTTTCCTGCCAGTGCCAAGTCTCAGATTGCTTAATCGTGTTATAGCTCCCGAGCAAGCTTTTGAGCACACCAGGTACATTTGCAGGCATATCACGTTGTGTTTCGACCACGAAGCCGTCTTCGGTCTCTTCCAGTTTATTCACCGTGATCTTTGTACCACCAAGCTGGTGGTACTTGTCGATGATAAGCTGCTCTTCACTGAAATAACGTAGTAAGATATCCAGATCTTCTTTGTAATCATGAATTGCGGTTACTTTCATAAGATGGATTCCTTACATGTGTATTTCACGCATGATGCTAGAAAGTGCAACCGCATCAGCTGTCGGTTTTTTCTTAGCTTCACCGTCTCCACTTTCTTTACCATGGTTAGGATTAAAGCCTGTCGCCATAAGCAGTTCACCCAACTTAGGGTAAGCACCGTGAACAAACGCGGCAAGTAGTCCCAATTTAGTGGTAATACGCTTTGGCTTTTCGATAATGGCTTTAATGATTAAGTCGGCGGCTTCTTCAGGGCTAAGTAGTGGAATACCCCCTTCAACACCACGGTAGTGGTCATCAATCATTCGCGTTTCAACGAGCGGCATATTGATTGTTGTGAAGTTGATCCCTTGGCCACCCAGCTCAATGCTTGCTGTACGAGCGAAGGAGTCCAATGCGGCTTTTGAGGCTGCATAGGCTGAAAACAGCGGTTGGCTGGTTAAGACTGCGACGGATGAAATATTGATGATATGGCCTTCTTCCGCTTCAATCATCTCTGGAAGAGAGCCAAGGATCATTCTCAACGCGCCAAAGTAGTTGATCTGCATTGTTCGCTCATAGTCGTGCAAGCGATCGGTAGCGTTGGCAACAGAGCGGCGAATAGAGCGGCCTGCATTGTTGATCAGAATATCAATCTTGCCATGATCATGCTTAATCTGGTTAAGAACGGCTTGGCTTGGTTCATCTTTGCTGAGATCACACTCATAAATAAACGCCTGACCACCTAAGCGCTCAATTTCATTGCGTGTATGCTGCAGGCGCTCTAGGTCTCGAGCTATCAGCACTAAGCGTGCTTTGGTTTTCGCCAGTTTAATCGCCGTGGTATAACCAATACCGGAAGAGGCACCGGTAATCGCGACGACTTTGTTATTGATACAGCCTTGCAGTGTTTTTTCAACATGCAATTCGGGGTCGAGATTGCGTTCCCAATAATCCCAGATTTTATCTGCGTAATCAGGCAGGCGCGGACATGTGATATTGCTGTCTGCCAGCGCATTTAAGGTGTTTGTGCAATCAAATTGTGTCGGGTAATTAAAGTAACCCATTGCATCTTTAGGGACATCAAGTTCATTACTGATTGCATCAATAAAGCGCTTCAGAACAGGCACTTCGCCCAGTTGTCCCCAAAAATGTGCAGGAACCATGCGGAATACACGCATGTCTAATCGCATCGCCATACGCGGCGCGTGACCCGCTTCGGCAAACATATTAACGATTTCACCAGAGCGATAAGGGTCGGGATCAACAATATGGAAACACTGATTATCCAAGTTGTCTTTATGGGCGATGTGATCGATAGCATCAGCGACATAATCAACGGGTACTAGGTTTAAGCGTCCACCCTCTAGGCCGACAAGCGGTGCCCATTCAGGCAACATACGACGGATTTTCTGAATGATTTTAAAGAAATAATAAGGCCCGTCGATTCTATCGGCTGCACCTGTTTTAGAGTCGCCAATCACCATGCCAGGACGATAAGCACGCCAAGGAATCGTTGCTGTTTCTTGAACCAGTTTTTCAGCATTGTGTTTGGTTGAGAAATAAGCATGATCAAGGCCAGTCGCCTCGTTAAGCATATCTTCTCTGAACCAGCCGCGGTATTGCCCAGCCACGGCAATGGAACTGAAATAGTGGAAGCAACCTGCATTAATACGTTCTGCGAATCTGAGGGTATATTCGGTGCCGTTAAGATTAGCACGCATCATATCTTCTTCATCAGCCGTCAGATCATAAATGGCAGCGAGGTGGAAAAATTGGTCGATTTTTCCTGTGAGTTTCTTAGTATCTTCAGCCGAAATACCAAGATTGGTTTCAGTGATCGACCCTTTGATACAATGAAATTTATTCTTTGGAAGATGGTACTTCTCAATAAGAGCTTGAAGTCTATCTTCAGACAGTTTGTCGTAGGTTAAAAGGTAAATGTCACCAGGGCGCTTTGCCAGCCGTTGTATTAACTGAGAACCGATAAATCCAGTTGCGCCGGTTATGAAATAATTCATGACCACTCCTTACGCGGTATTATATTCACATTCATTTGCAGAGTAATTTACTGGTCTGAGGACCAATGTCTAGTGTGCACTCAGTAGCACAATAGCTCAAAGGGAATACAGCCAAAGTGAGGTATAGCTCATGATTCCATAAAGGAATTGGTCAAATTAGAGTAATTGCTCACAAAACATGTTAAAAAGTTTCACAACTCACATCCGACCAGTGATTAATGTCGCAAATTAAACGTTGCTTACAAATAAGCAACCAAATTGATAGCAATATCAGCTTATTGATTGAGCGAAGTTTTATTTGATTGCATATTTCGGGTGGTGGTATCGGAGGTGAAAACAAAAAAGCTATCAATATGCTTTTAAGGAAGAAGAAGGGTGAATTGTTATCACCCTTGTTGTAGGACGGTTTGTAAAACAAATGTGGGAATTACTTTATTTTGCACTCCAGACCTGAACGGCAGTGCGTGCAAAGTTGTAACCGCCCAGCTGATCCCCTTTAGCCTGGATCTCTGATGAGCTTAAGGCATGAAGTAGCTGTTGTTGTAGCGTCCGAAAGTAAATATTCTTTGGTATGACTAATTCAAAGGCTTCTGTGCATAGTGGGATAAAGCCAAGACCGAACTCTCCAGCGGTACTTTGGCTGGCACAACCGACATCAGCTTGCCCTCGGGCAATACACGACGCCAATTCTCGCTCGCTATTACAGGTGTCTGCTTGGGTAAGCATATCAATCGTGAACGCATGGCCATGTAGCCATTCTCCTAATGCTCGCATACTGCCTGCGCCTTCCTGACGCAGCACCCAGCGCCAACGTTGAGCCAGTAACTCTTGTGGCATGATAGAACGGTTATTGACACAATCTGCGATTTCTTGCGAAACCACCAAACCCTGCTGCCGTTCGAAAGCGTGGATCAGCACCCAGTTCTTGTGGCCAGCATATTGTTGTAGTAATGCAGGGTGACGTAACGCGGCCTCTTCGGCATGCCCCCAATGGATGGCACACATATCAACATGGCCCTTGCTAAGCATTGCAAGGCCCTGACGAGTTCCTGTAGAGGTATAGCCAACCAGCGCAGTACTTCCGAGCTTATTTGCCATGTCACCGACTATCATTTGCAATAGTGGATCATCAGATCCTGCTATTAGCAATCGGTCGTTGAGGGCACCATTATGGCAGGATTCCAGCAGCCACTTATCAAGCATTGCCTTGGGGAATAGCCATTTACCCGTTACTTTTGTTGCGGGTAGTAAGCCTTCATTGGCGAGGGCATAAACTTTCTTTTCATTGAGGTCGAGATACTCTGCAACTTGCTTAGCATTCATAAATTCAGGGAAAGCAGAGTGCATTATGCGTTACCTCGATCTTTAACATCGATGTTGTTCGCATTACTGTTCCGGTGATCAGGATCTTCACCTTTCACATCTAGAATGATGTTTTCAACACCGTTATACACTTGGAAGCGATGACCTTTGGCGCGAGCAACCATGGTAATACCCAGCTTCTTCGCTAATTCGTAGCCCATTTGTGTTGCACCTGACCGCGATAGCAGCACGGGGATCCCCATTTGAGCAACTTTGATCACCATTTCTGATGTTAGGCGACCTGTGGTATAGAAAATTTTGTCTTCGCCCACTTCACCGTTTAGCCACATCTCACCGGCTAGCGTATCAACGGCATTATGGCGACCAACATCTTCGACAAAGGAGAGAATGCTGGTGTCTTTACATACTGCGCAACCGTGTACCGCCCCTGCGGCTCTATAGGTTTCATTATGATGAGTCAGAGCTTCAAGCAAACCATAAAGCTTTGATTGAAGAATGGTTGGCTGAACAAGTGTGACACCGTCTAATTTTTTCATCACATTGCCAAACATCGTGCCTTGCCCACAGCCTGATGTGACCGTTTTCTTTTCTAGCTTCTTTGCAAGGCCGTCTGTATTTTCTTTGGTGATCACTGCCGCTGAATTTGTTTCCCAATCAATAATGAGCGACTCAATGGCCTCAATATCTTCGATAAAACCTTGATTTTTTAGATAGCCGAGTACTAGCGCAGAGGGGCGCTCGCCCAATGTCATCAGTGTGACGATTTCAATCCAGTTGAGATAAACCGTTAACGGGTGTTCACAGGCAATTTCTTTTTCCATCATGTCGCCATATTCATCCATCACCTGTACGGTCATGGTCTGGCTGACGGATGAATTGGTTTTAATGATTTTTGGCAGTTGGCTCATCAACAATTCCTGGTCGTTAGTTTGGTTATTCAGGGGTTAAATAGCATCATTCGCTTGGTGTTCGCGAAATCTCTCAGTCGGTCTACGCTTTTCAGTAATGCATTAATTTTGAATCAATCATTATATAGCGGCCATTAATAGCTGCGATGTACCAGAACGTTAGGCACATTGTAGTAAAACAATCTAAGCAAACATCGTTCCAATTATTCAACACCACGTAAAACACATTATTTTTCGAAAAAAGGGACGAGGGCATCCGCAATGAATCGGCTGTTTAGTGGCCAGTTATTTTATTAATTCTCATGAGTATAAATTGTTGGTCTGATCTTTGCTTTATCTGTTGTAGTCGTGATCATCAACGTTAATGCGATGACTAAGGAGCGAGAGTGCTGGAACAACATAAAGATGAATCAATTTGGCCAATAGCCTTTCGATTGGTATCAGAAGAAAAGCAAGTAGGGCGCTGGACGACATTGTCCTGGTCGATAGAAGACGTCTGTCTCTATGGTGAAGAAGAGAAAGAAACATTGGCGGGTATTGATGATGGCTACTGCCTGCCTTTGGAGTTGCACCTTTATGAACGTACCGATTACCGCTTTAACTTAAGTTCTCGCGAACCGCATTTATTTATTGTTTGTGAGGAAGAAAATGAACAGTTGTCGCCACTTTTGATCACCGCTTCTCAAGGTGTCGCGAGTGGCTACATGGACGGTGATTATCAGGTTCTTCATATTAATACCCCGCTACAGGTACAAGCTTGGATGGAAGCCTTTATCGGACGACATGGTGAGCTTATTGAGCATCGTCGTAAGCGTTGTAAAGATAATCCAAATAAAGATAAGAAAGGACGTTCTAGTGGCCTCTAACTTTTTCCAGCGATGGTCGAGTCGCAAGCTTCAAGCGAAGGAAGAGAAAACCAAGGATGTTGAAGATGTAAACGTGGCGATAGGCCATGAGACTAATCTGGTTAAAGAGACTGTTCTAGAACCGGAAATTTCAAATGCTGCTACCAGTATCCCAGATGAGGCATTTCATTACGGTGCTGATAACGGTGAACGTTCAGAACATTCTGAACAAGATGATAGCAGTGACGCACCTGTTGCTGAAGAATCGGCGCTTACTCTCGATGATGTCGTTAAGGTCACCTTTGATTCAGGCGTGACCTCTTTCATGAAAGAGGGCGTAGAAAAGTCAGTAAAAAAAGCGGCTTTGAGAAAGTTATTTCATTCAGATGAATTCAACTATATCAGTGATATGGATGATCATACGGAAGACTTTTCAAATATCCCTGCATTAAATGCTGATGAAGTTAAAGGACTGCGTAACTGGATTACGGAAGTCGCGGAAAACATTAACGATGCACTTGCAACGACGTCTGAGCCGTTACCGACTGCGGCGGATGGGATTGAATCGGGTGTAGAGATGCCCCAATCACTGACCCATTATTCTGAACAACCCATGATTAGGGCTTTAGAAGGGGATGATCTCGCTGCCGAAGACGATACACCCGATGGAATGGCTGACAATGATGCAAACGGTCAGACAGTTATTGAGCCAACATCTGCTTTTGTCGATTCTGCAGTACAAGAAAATGAGATGGTTCGCCATAATTTCGCGAGCAAAAAATAGCAATTGGGACAAAAAGGGAATGATACCCTTAAAAATTAGCGGGACATTTTGGCGCAACGCGTACTTTCGCGTGAGACAAATTGTCGCTAGCGAGGTGAGTTAACGTGTCGCTTGCAGACCCTAGCTCCTTTTAGGTCATTTTATTCCGTGAAAAGTTGGATCGGTTATTGCTCTTTATATGAGTATGAAGCGTTTTAAGGAAACATACTATAAAACAAAACGCTTCAATCGGCACTGACTAACGGTGACGAGTAGACAGGAATAAGAATGTTAAATAGTACACTAGAAGCACTGACTGAAAGCACCTTTACTGATCGTAATGGTAAGGCAAGACTGGCTGCGGTAAAAGGCACCGTTGAGCTTTCAAACCTCATTCCCCCAACGGTTTCATATGAAAGCCGCGGGAATGTTGTGATCGTAGGTCCTGAAGAAGTGATTACAGCGCTTGCCCCTCAGTTCTCAACGCTAAATTCAGTCACCCTACTTGCGACTGAAAAAGCAGAGACAAGTGTTAAGCATAGCAATCTGTATTACGCGAATAATGTCACAGTAAAAGGTTACCTAGGTGCTTTTGATGTGACATGTGATGCTGGTGGCGTTGATTTGGGCGGATTATTGACGTCGGCCAATCTAGCAAAAGTGGCGATTGGCCGAGATTGTTTCGATTTGGTGGTTGATATGACCGCTGATGGCGTGATCGCTGTTGAAATTCCAGCTCCCGGTTATTACGCCGTTGGTGCGGGTAGAGCGAAATTAGCGGATGTTGTTGAAGCGCTCCCAGAGATGTTGGGTACCTTTGATAAGCCTAAATATTTTCGTCTAAACCCGGATCTTTGTGCGCATTCATCACGCGGTGTTGCAGGTTGTGATCGTTGTGTTGATGCTTGTCCTGCGGGTGCATTGTCAAGTACTGGTCACTCGATTGAGATCAACCCGTATCTTTGTCAAGGTGTTGGTACTTGTGCAACAGCGTGTCCAACAGAAGCCATTAGTTACGCTTTGCCTGATCCAGTGAATACGCAGCATTTTGTTCATCGCTTACTTTCTCGTTATCAGCAAGAGGGGGGAGAGACGCCAACGTTACTGCTTTATGGTAATCGTGATGAAAAATATGTAGCGAAAACGCTTCCTTTACTTCCTGCAACGGTTATTCCTGTTGCATTGGAAGAATTGGCAACAGTTGGAATTGATACTTGGTTTAGTGCGCTGGCTTATGGTGCTCACCAGGTGCTTCTGGCAACCAATACGGCGTATATTCCTGCCACTATCGATCGGGTTCTTCGTAACGAGATCACTATAGCGCAAACATTTCTGACAGATTTAGGTTATGAAGCAGAGCGCATAGCGTTGTTTAATTTTGCTGATGCTGAAACGTTTGTAGGCTTCGAATCGGCGCTTTTAAACATTGATGCGCAAATTGATGGCACTAAGCGTGAAAAATTGTTTGTTGTTTTAGATGCGCTTTATGCCAACGCTTCAGTTAAGCCGGATTTTTCTGACGTAGCTGCAGATGCACCTTATGGTTCAGTTGAATGCCGTACAGAAGATTGCACTTTATGCATGAGTTGTGTGGCGGTTTGTCCAACACGCGCCCTGCATGCAATAGGCGATCGTCCTGGTTTGTTATTGGTTGAACAAGATTGTGTTCAATGCGGTATGTGTGAAAAAGCGTGTCCGGAAAACGTGATTAGTTTGAAACCGGGTCTGACTTGGGATCAAAAAACACGTCAGGAAACACGTACTGTTCATGAAGAGCCTGCCGCATGTTGTACTACTTGTGGTAAAGCATTTGCACCTGCCTCTATGGTTAAAATGTTGACTGAAAAGTTACAAGGTCACTCTCATTTTCAGGGAGAAGCCATTCGACGTTTATCTATGTGTGAAGATTGTCGTGTTCGCGATATTTTCACGTCGATAGTCGATGATCCTGAAAGTCAACTTAAGCTGTAGGAGCGTAATGATGGAACCGCAAATGAATACCCAACAAGAAGAAATGGCATTGCGCGTTGAGATTTACGGCATGCTTGCGCATTTATTGTATCGAGCGCCGGATCAAAATGTTCTTGATTGGTTAGCTGATTTGGATGTTAACGCGACCAATCATGAGACTACAGGCATGGGGGCGGCTTGGCCGGTTCTGAAACTGGCAGCCCAAAAAACCTCAGTTCTTGCTGTGGCTGAAGAGTATCAGGATTTATTTATTGGTATTGGCCGTGGTGAGATCGTGCCTTTTGGTTCTTGGTATCTGACCGGATCGCTAATGGAAATGCCATTGGCGCATCTACGTCGTGATCTGATTCAGTTGGGTTTCCAGCGTGATGAATCGGTGAAAGAGCCTGAGGATCATATTGCTGCATTACTGGAAGTGATGGCGATGCTGGTGGAGGGCGGAGACCTTCATCTACAACGTACATTCTTTAATCGTCACCTTGCCGCATGGATTGAGCAGCTCTGCAGTGATATGAAAACGGCAAAAAGCGCTGTTTTCTATAGTGCGGTGGGTGAGCTTGCAATGCAGTTTTTAGTGATTGAAAAAACACGTTTCGTGGAAGTGAACTAAGATCTTCCTAATTTATTTCAGTGACGGCGTAACGGTAATACGAGTTTGCTAGTTGGTTAATTAACTGATTTGTAAACATTATGTCTTTACAGAAATCGTAGTATAAAAATAGAGCCTTAAAGCGTATGGCGAAAGTCGACAAAATTAGGGCCACGATAAAGGAGCAAGCTTGTATGAGTGAGCAAAACAAACCTAATCAAAGCCGCCGCCAGTTGTTGAAAAACATTGGCTTGAGTGTGGCTGCTGGCGCTGTTGCGGCCGGTGCAACGACGGCGGTACAAGCCAGCGTTACCCAGCCTGAAGAGAAAAAAAATGACAAAACAACAGGCTATCGCGAAACACAGCATGTTCGCGATTACTATGAAACCTTGTAAGGCGGAGCAATAAATGAAACTGACTAAACGTTCCGACAATGTGAGCAAGGACGAAAACCAGCTAGGTATTTCACGTCGTTCCTTTATTCGTAATACATCATTAGCTGCGGCTGGTGGTATTGCTGGTGCTGGCATGTTCGCTCCCGGTGTGATGCGTAAAGCAGAAGCTTTTCCGGAAGCTGATTACAGTGCACCAAAAGTTGTAAAACGTACTATCTGTTCTCACTGTTCGGTGGGCTGTGGTATTTATGCTGAAACCCAAGACGGTGTCTGGACTCACCAGGAACCCGCTTTTGACCACCCTTTTAACGCCGGTGGACACTGTGCTAAAGGCGCTGCTCTTCGTGAGCATGGCCATGGGGCAAAACGCGTAAAATACCCAATGAAGCTGGTTAACGGCAAGTGGCAGAAACTGAGCTGGGAACAAGCGCTGAATGAAGTCAGCGAGCAAGTGCTTAAAATTCGTGAAGAGTCAGGCCCTGACTCTGTGTACTTCCTAGGTTCAGCGAAGCACAACAACGAACAAGCCTATTTGTTCCGTAAAATGGTATCACTTTGGGGTTCAAACAACGTTGACCACCAAGCGCGTATCTGTCACTCAACCACAGTAGCCGGTGTTGCAAACACGTGGGGTTACGGGGCGATGACAAACTCGCTAAATGACATGCATAACTGTAAGTCGATGTTGTTTATTGGTTCAAACCCTGCAGAAGCACACCCAGTTGCGATGCAACACATCCTTATCGCGAAAGAAACAAACAGTTGTAAGATTGTTGTTGTTGACCCGCGTCGTACACGTACTGCGGCAAAAGCGGATCATTATGTATCACTGCGTCCAGGTACAGACGTTGCCTTTGTTTGGGGTGTGCTATACCACATCTTCAATAATGGCTGGGAAGATAAAGAGTTTATCCGTCAACGCGTTTACGGCATGGATGAAGTACGTGCCGAAGTGGCGAAATGGACTCCAGCAGAAGTAGAGCGCGTATCTGGTGTTCCTGAAGGTCAGGTTTACCAGACGGCAAAAATGCTTTCTGAAAACCGTCCGGGTTGTGTTGTCTGGTGTATGGGTGGTACTCAGCATACTACCGGTAATAACAACACACGTGCATACTGTATTCTTGAATTGGCCCTAGGCAACATGGGTAAATCAGGTGGTGGTGCAAACATTTTCCGTGGTCACGATAACGTTCAGGGTGCAACAGACTTTGGCGTATTGTCTGATAATCTGCCTGGCTACTATGGCCTGTCAGAAGGTGCATGGAAACACTGGGCGAAAGTCTGGGATGTAGACTACGAATGGCTACAAGGTCGTTTTGACCAAAACACCTATAACGGCAAAAAACCAATGAACAGCGCAGGTATTCCTGTTTCTCGTTGGGTTGATGGCGTACTGGAAAACAAAGACAAGATTGAACAGCGCGATAATATCCGAGCCATGTTCTACTGGGGTCATGCGGTTAACTCACAAACCCGTGGTCCAGAGATGAAAAAGGCGATGGAAAAGCTGGATATGATGGTTATCGTTGACCCGTACCCAGGTGTTGCTGCAGTTATGAACGGTCGTAAAGACAACGTTTATCTGTTCCCGGCGACTACGCAGTTTGAAACTTATGGCTCTGTAACCGCGACAAACCGCTCAATTCAGTGGCGTGATCAGGTTATTGAACCATTATTTGAAGCGAAGCCTGACCACGAGATCATGTACTTGTTGTCACAGAAGCTTGGCCTTGCAGATCAGCTGTTTAAACACATTAAAGTCGAAAACAATAAACCTGTTATCGAAGACATTACCCGTGAATTTAACAAGGGTATGTGGACAATTGGTTACACAGGTCAAAGCCCTGAGCGTTTGAAAGCGCACCAGCAAAACTGGCACACCTTCAATACGACATCGCTAGAAGCGATTGGTGGCCCAGTAAATGGTGAGACTTATGGTCTGCCATGGCCATGTTGGGGTACACCAGAGATGAAGCACCCTGGTACACATATTCTTTACGATACCTCTAAGACTGTGGCACAGGGTGGCGGTAACTTCCGTGCGCGTTTCGGTGTTGAACATAACGGTGTCAGCCTGCTTGCTGATGACAGCTATTCACTAGGCTGTGAACTGGAAGATGGTTACCCAGAGTTTACCGACAAGATGCTGAAGCAACTGGGTTGGTGGGATGATCTGACGGCTCAAGAGAAAGTGGCTGCTGAAGGTAAGAACTGGAAGACTGACTTGTCTGGTGGTATTCAACGTGTTGCAATTAAGCACGGTTGTATCCCATTCGGTAATGCGAAGGCTCGTACTGTAGTATGGACTTTCCCTGATGCCGTGCCTATTCACCGTGAGCCATTGTACACACCTCGTCGTGACCTATTGCCACAATACCAAACATGGGATGACAGCAAAGCGATGTTCCGCTTACCAACCCTGTATAAGTCAATCCAAGAGAAAGACGTATCAGGTGAGTACCCAATTATTTTGACCTCTGGTCGTCTGGTTGAGTATGAGGGTGGTGGTGAAGAGACTCGTTCTAACCCATGGCTAGCTGAACTTCAACAAGAGATGTTTGTTGAGATTAACCTGAAAGATGCTAACGATCGTGGCATTCGTGATGGCGAGATGGTGTGGGTTGAAGGTGCAGAAAAAGGTCGCATTAAAGTGAAGGCGATGGTTACTCCACGTGTTCGTGAAGGACTTGCATTCCTACCATTCCACTTTGGTGGTTATTTTGAAGGTGAAAACTTGCGTGGCCGTTACCCTGAAGGTTGTGCGCCATATGTTTCTGGTGAAGCAGCTAACACGGCAACCACTTATGGTTATGACCCTGTTACTCAAATGCAAGAAACCAAAGTTACCCTTTGTAATATCACTAAAGCGTAAGGAGTCCATTAATGGCACGTATGAAATTTCTTTGTGACTCTAAGCGTTGTATTGAATGCAATGGTTGTGTGACAGCTTGTAAAAACGCCAACTCAGAAGCAGTTGGTTGGGGTATCCAACGTCGTCGCGTTGTGACATTAAACGATGGTCTACCAGGTGAAACATCGGTTTCTGTTGCTTGTATGCACTGTAGCGATGCGCCTTGTATGGCGGTTTGTCCTGCTGATTGTTTCAGCCAGACTGAAGACGGTATTGTCCAGCATAACAAGGACCTGTGTATCGGTTGTGGTTACTGCTTGTTTGCTTGTCCGTTCGGCGCACCTCAGTTCCCGAAACAGAGCGCATTTGCAGAGCGTGGCAAGATGGATAAGTGCACATACTGTTCAGGTGGTCCGAATACAGAACCTGGTTCTGAGAAGGAGCGCTTGATGTACGGTGCAAACCGTATTGCTGAAGGTAAATTGCCAATGTGTGCATCCATGTGTTCGACTAAGTCACTTCTTGCGGGTGATGCTGAAAAAATCTCTGAGATTTACAGCAAGCGCGTTGTGGCTCGTGGTGCAAAAGATGCGGGTTGGGCAAGTACTGAAGATCTAGCGTATGACGCAAGCAAGGTACGTAAAGCTTAATAATTGAGTGGTTCGGCGTCTTAAGTGTGCTTTTGATGCTGAATTACTTCGTTTGTAGGTAACATTAAATGCCACAACACTAGCTGTGGCATTTCATTAAACTGCTCAGTTGAGCAGGCAGGAGCTTTAATGACTAAGCGAATTCAACGCTGGTTTACGGTTATTTTCACCGCATTCATCATGGCCTTTTCTATTTCAGCCTTGGCGAATAATGAGGCGGATGGGACGTCAAATAACGCAGCAATGGGTGAATCAGTCGTTAAAACAGAAGCTATTGGTTTTGCTGGCGCTGATTATTGGCGTGCAGTAAAAGACGGCCAAGAAGGGTATACCACCTCAAAATCACCAGAGCATGGTGTATTGATCAGTGTACCTGGACAAACGTGGTATATCCTAAAAGAAAAATGGATGTCACCACTTGGAGCATTAGCTATTTTTGGTAGCCTTGCCATGGTTGCACTGGCTTATGTTGTTGTCGGTCCGTTGAAGCTGAGTAAGCCGAAAACAGGGCGTAAAATTAAACGCTGGAGCCGTTTTGACCGCGCGTTGCACTGGAGCATGGCGTTTACATTTTTAACCTTGGCCTTCAGTGGCCTAACCTTGGTTTATGGTAAGCACTTTATTAAACCTGTAGTGCCTACGGAAGTGTGGGGTTGGGTTATTTATGCGGCGAAACAGTACCATAACTATATCGGTCCAATTTTTGGTATTTTGCTGCTTGCAGTATTGATCAAGTGGTGGCGTAAAAGCTTGTTCACCATGATTGATATGAAGTGGTTCATGAAAATGGGCGGGATGGTAGGCAAGCATAAGGGGACGCATCCATCGGCAGGTTTCTCTAACGGTGGTGAGAAAGTCATTTTCTGGTTGCTTATTTTTTTTGGTATATTCATCACGATCAGTGGATTCATTTTAGACTTCCCAATTTTTGGTCAAACCCGTCGTCATATGGAGCTATCTAATTTGCTGCATATGTTCTCTGCGCTGATTTTGATCTGTGGCTTTATTTTCCATATCTATATTGGTTTGTTCGGTATGGAAGCGGCGCTGGATGGCATGATCACCGGCGAAGTAGACGAGACATGGGCGAAAGAGCACCACGACATGTGGTTCAAAGAAGTGAAGGATCTACCGGAAAATCAACCGGGTTACGATGCTCAGGTTGAAGCCTCTCAAAAAGGCAGTTCTACACAAGATAAAGCTTAGCTTTGAGTAAATAGTGTTAATTTTTTGAGTCTGATAGAGCGGGTAGCGCAAGTTACCCGCTTTTTTATACGATTTAATTGGAAATAATAAGTTTAATTAACCACTCTAACGCACTATAACTTTTTATTGGTAACCTATTATTAGACTAATGTCGTACAAAAACGTTGAATAACCACATGAAAACAAGGATATAAAAGCTATATACTAAGAAAGCGTTAACTGTTTTCTCTAAGATAAAAGGATGCCATATGCTTTTCCCGTATCGAAATATAGTCATACTAACCGGAGCCGGAATTTCGGCTGAATCAGGCATCCGGACATTCCGCGATGGTAATGGATTATGGGAAGATCACCGTATTGAAGATGTTGCAACGCCAGAAGGCTACCATCGAAATCCAGAGCTCGTGCAGCAGTTTTACAATCTGCGTCGTCAACAACTGGAAAGTAGTACTGTATTTCCCAATGAAGCACATAAAGCACTCGCGCGATTAGAACGTGAGCTTGATGGCAAAGTAACGGTTGTCACGCAGAATATCGACAATCTTCACGAAGCGGCTGGCAGTAGCAATATCATCCATATGCATGGTGAACTACTGAAAGCACAATGTAGTCATACTGGACAGGCAATAGATTGGAAAGGGGATATATCACTTGATGATCACTGCCATTGTTGCCAGATGCCATCACCGATGAGGCCAAATGTGGTTTGGTTTGGCGAAATGCCGATTGGTATGGATCGGATTCATGATTTGCTCATGGAAGCGGATTTGTTTATTTCGATAGGGACGTCTGGGGCTGTCTATCCCGCAGCAGGTTTTGTCCATGAAGCAGCGATGCATGGTGCACATACCATTGAGTTAAATCTTGAACCCAGTGAAGTAGAGAGTGAATTTGCAGAGAAGCGTTATGGTCCTGCATCTATCGTTGTACCTGAATTTGTTGCTGAGCTATTAGCGTAGCCAGTGAGTGAGCCAACGTGGATATAGTAAAAACGCCATATTCTGATGAAGAGAATATGGCGTTTTTAATTTATAACTAATTTACTGATTTATTTTACAGCAGCGGCTGTCGTTTGCACGGCTTCATCTTCGAGTGCCAGAATGTTGGCGACTTCTCTTTCACTTGGCATCTTGTATAAACCTTTGTTGTAGGCTAACGATCCCCACAGCGCGTTTGCTTTCGCAATGTTCTTCTGAGTATCCGTGGCCTCTGACGGGGTTATTTCAGCAGTCTCAAAATTATAATCAAATGCTCTTGGCTTACGTTCAGGTGCAAGGACAATCAATTTATCACGGGTCAGATAGCCAAAGTTCTTAGCAAACTGCATCATTGCACGCTCATATTGAGGGGCCAATGGTTTAGTCATATCATGACCGATCATCGGAGAAACGCTGCGTACGCCAATCAAAGACAGTAATGTTGGTGGCATATCAATATTACTGGCAAGACGCGTATCTTGATGAGCAGGTATATCCTTGCCAATAATTAATGCTGGAATATGGAATCGGTCAACGGGTACAAGATCTGAGCCATAGACACGTGAGTCGTGATCCGCGATAACAATAAATACCGTATCGTCCCAGTATGATGATTGCTTGGCTTTTTTGAAGAATTCACCCAAGGCGTAATCGGAATATTTTACTGTATTATTACGCGTATTTTTTGCAGCATCATATTGTGTAATGCGACCATCAGGGTATTCATACGGACTATGATTTGAAGAGGTGAAGACCAAGCTGAAAAAGGGTTTATCTTGTTTGCTCAGTTTAGTTAGCTGTTTATCTGCCATGGCGTACAGATCTTCGTCAGAAGCCCCCCATGACCCTTTAAATGCAATATTGTCGTAATCTTTCTCTTCAATGATATCCTGGAAGCCATTGCCAAGGAAGAATGTCTTCATATTATCAAAATGCGCTTCACCACCATAGATAAACTGGGTGTGGTAGCCTTGCTGTGACAATAGATCCGCAATGGTAAAGAATCCGGTCTGACTCTTGCTCAGCTTAACAACAGCACGTGATGGGGTAGGAGAGAAGCCCGTTGTAACCGCTTCGATACCACGGACAGAGCGTGTACCTGTTGCATATAATTGTCTGAAATTCCAGCCTTCTTGCATTAGTTTGTCAAGATTTGGAGTCAGGGGTAGACCGCCAAGCTCACCAACAAATCGAGCCCCCAGACTTTCTTGTAATAAGATAACTAGATTCTTTTTCTTTCCGGTATAACTGGGTTCATTGACATTCAATGTAGGTAATTCAGCCGAGCTGTACTCGTACGATTTACCTGATGACTGTCGAACGAGAGAGATAATTTCGTTCTCAGGCATACTGCCATAGAATTTAGATGCGCTTTGTTCTGACGCCATATTCTTTATAGCAAAAATGAGTGAGTATGATGAGTTGATCGCTAGATCATTCATTAGAGGGTCAGAGGAGAAAGCAACCATTGCTGGGTTTAAGGGACGATGACCGAGTGAAGAACGAGCACCCAATACACCGACAACAATCACGGCAATCATCAGTGCTGGACGCTGATACCATTTTTGTGGTGAGGACATCCGATTGACAGCATAACCACTAAGCTTCCAGCCCAAAATAATGGCAAGGATTGATCCGATGAGGCCGATGGCTAGTTCCAATTTATATCCTGTCCACAGCATCCCAAAAACTTCTTTGGGATAGATAAGATATTCAACAAACAAACGGTTAGGTCGAAGATCATACTCCATAATAAATGAAGGGGTCGCGAGTTCCATGTATACCATCAGCCAGAGGGAGCCGACTAGCCATACACGTAATACAGTACGCCAAATCTTTCCTACCATGCCAGATTGGGGAAGCACACAAGCAAGTAATGCAGGTAGAATGAAGAGCCAGCATAAGGTTGAAATATCGACTCGTAACCCTTGAAGGATAATCGTCATCCAACCATCAGCTTTTGTTACGCGATCACTGAGCCAAAATGCTAATGATAAGCGGGATACCATTAAGAGGCTGAGAGTGGTAAGACCAAATACCCAAAAAGGGAATAAAAGTCCTTTCTTATTGTTATGCATTGCGTAAAACCCATACCTTAAAGGCATGGATGGTAGCGTTTTATATCGATTAGTAATATGCAGGTTTTGTCTGGATTTGTACGAGGGCAATAATTTGCTCGTACATTAGGTATAGGTAGGGGCTAGAATTGATATAAAAAGCCCGCTACGTAAAAGCCGCGGGCTAGCGTTTAGTTAAATGTTAGCAGGCTTGGTGTGAAAGTACTTCGCACGAACTTGATCGTAAATCCAGTTATAGACGATTGAATAAACCAAGAAAAAGATCACAATGCCAAGGTCTAAAATTAGCACTGTCCAAAAGTCTAACTGTAGTGCCCACATAAGAACAGGGATTGTCACTAATAACAATCCAGCTTCAAAACCAATCCCGTGTGCGATTCGAGTCCCGATTTTACGAGCCAGACGATCAGCCCCGTAGATTTTATCAAAACCTAGGTTGTAGAAATAATTCCATCCCATTGCAATTAAAGATAAGGCTAGTCCTATACCGCCAATGGCTGCTGGGTTGTGGTTGGTGAATAGGCTTGCACCAATCATCATGATCAGTAATGCAAAGACTTCAAATAGCACAGAGTGCAAAATACGTTCTTTAATCGTCATATCGTTAATCCAAATTACTTTTTTGATAATGTTCTAATGAATCAATGCACACTAATGTATCTTAATATATGATTGATTCTAGTTAGTTATTATCATATTTACTGATGGTATAAGTGCGACGTATCAGTAATCAATGAGTTAGGTAGGTTTGTTACATGTATAATCTTGATCAGCTCAATATGTTTGTCACTGCTGCTAAGCTCGGCTCGTTTTCAGCGTGCGCCAGACACCTTGGAAAAGTTCAATCCGCGGTTAGTCAGGGAATTTCGAATCTTGAAATAGATCTGAATGTTGAGTTATTTGATCGCTCAACCAGAAAACCGGGATTGACAGAAGAAGGTCAGCATCTACTGACATTTGCTGAGGCAATATTGCAGCAGGCAAGAGAACTAGAGAGTGCTTCAAAGGCGCTGACCAAGCATGAAGAGACACAGCTGACGTTGGTCGTTGATGACGGATTACAAGTGGATAAGTTGTTCGACATTCTGGATACTTTTGGCCAGCAATTTACATCCACAAGCCTGCATATGAAGACGGCATCTAGCAGTGATATTATTGATATAATCCTGTCAGGAGAAGCCAATATTGGCGTTATGCTCAGTGATTTCGTAATGAGCAGAGAAGTGGATCTTTGCTATATCGGCAATATGACATTTATCCCTGTGGTATGCAGCAGCCATCCTTTGTCATTATTATCTAAGGTGGAACCTGCGGATATGATCCCTATTCGGCAGTTATCCATTCGTGGTTCTCACCTGTCCAAGCAACAACATTTCCCTGCGATATCTTCGCGAGTATGGTCGACAAACAATCCATTTAGTTTAATGGCCCTTGTTGAAAAAGGAATGGGGTGGACGTATCTACCTCGCCACTTAGCACTGAATGGGATTGAGTCTGGCAGACTTCATGCGCTTCCCGTTAGTTTTGATCATAAAGAATGGTCTATCCCTGTTGAGAGTCTGACCCCCAAGGGGATCAGTATGGGACCAGCAACGGTATGGTTAAAACAGGCGTTAAACGGACTATTGGATGATTGATAACGGTAACTGAAAAAAAGCCTGGTCAGTTAACCAGGCTTTTTTTTGTATCTTGTATCAATGTCGAATTACTGACCAGCTTTCAGCTTCTGGTAGTATTCTTCATAAAGTGTATTGGCTGAGCCTACACTGTTCTGCCATTCACCAGCATCCATGACCGCCTGAGTCGGGTAAATGCTAGGGTCATTAACGAACTCTGCTGGTAACAGTTTTTTCGCTGTCGCTACGGGTGTAGGGTAGCCGATCTCAAGTGAGATTTTTGCCGCATTTTCAGGACGAAGCAAGAAATCAATCATCTTATGTGCAGCATCAACATTCTTCGCATTAGCTGGGATAGAAATGCTATCCATCCAGAAAATAGCGCCTTCTTCTGGCCACACGATATCAATAGGAGCACCTTCTTGACGAGCCATGTAGGCTGAACCATTCCACAGCATACCTAATGATGTTTCGCCAGCCATGTAAGGGTTAGCAGGGTAGTCGGAGTTGAAAACTAATACGTTTGGCATCAGTTTCTTCAGTTCTTCGTAGGCCGCTTTGATTTCAGCTGGATTTTGAGTATTGGCTGAGTAGCCTAATTTTCGCAATGCGATATGAAAGACTTCACGAGCATCATCCATCATCATCAGCTGGCCTTCCCATTTAGGGTCCCAGAAATCAGCCCATTTAGATACTGAGGATTTGTCCATCATATCGGTATTGACGCCAATACCTGTCGCGCCCCAGATGTAAGGAACAGAATAATAGTTCTGTGGGTCAAAAGGTTTATGCAGGAAGTTAGGATCGATTTCGTTAAAATGAGACAGTTTCGACTTGTCGATTTTTTGTAGCATATTCTCTTTGCGCATCTTTGAGACGTAGTAAGTTGAAGGTACAACGAGATCGTAACCATCACCGTGCGTCTTCAATTTTGCATACATGGTTTCATTCGACTCATAGGTCGAATAAATCACTTTAATGCCAGTTTCTTTCGTAAACTGCTCCAATACTTCGCTAGGGATGTATTCAGACCAGTTGTAGAAATATAACTCGTTGTCTGCCGCTGACGCCATGTTAGAAAACATAGCCATTGCACAAACACCACCGGCCATTAAAGAAGACCATTTTTTCATTTTATATGCTCCTAACATACAGGGATTTTGAGAGTGCTCTCTAGCGGTATTTACCGCTTCTCCTACATAATTTAAGAATACAGAGACGCGGCCTCTGCTTTCTGACTGATGATAACTACTGTAAATCAGCCTGTATTATAGCAGAGTATCAACAAGTTATGACAAGCATAAATCAAGTACAGATATGACTGTTCATTATGTTGTACGCCACCCGACCATAATGGGTGAATATTGCACCACAAAATAGTTAATAATTAGATAAATTATCTTTTTATATGGTAGCGTAAGAATGACATTGGCTACAGACTAAAAAAAGCGGCTCCGAAGAGCCGCCTATTGTTAGGAAATTACTGCCCGGCTTTAAGCTCAAGGAAGTAGTTTTCGTAACGGATGTTCATATCACCTACAGAGTCTTGCCACTCGCCACGATCAAGATCTTCTTGAGGTGGGAAAAGGGTAGGATTATCTTTATATTTCGCGTTTGATTTCTCAACCGCAGTCAGATAACCCGTTTCTTCAGAGATTTTCGCAGCAACATCTGGACGCAATAGGAAGTCGATCATCTTATGAGCCGCTTCAACGTTTTGCGCATTTTTTGCAATTGCTAAGCTATCAACCCAGAAAATGCCGCCTTCTTTTGGCCAAATCAGCTCAATAGGTAGGCCTTCTTTCTGTGCCGCAGCCGCTGAACCGTTCCACAACATACCCAGACCAACTTCACCAGCTAAATACGGTGCAGCAGGGTTATCCGAGTTGAAAACCAATACGTTTGGCATCAGCTTTTTCAGCTCTTCGCGTGCTTCATCGATTTCTTTAGGGTTGGTTGTATTCCCTGAGTAACCTAGCTTGCGCAATGCAATGTGGAACACTTCACGAGTGTCATCCATTAGCATTAACTGGCCTTTCAGCTCAGGGTTCCACAAGTCTGCCCAGCTATCGAAATCGGCAGGATCGTACATGTCAGTGTTAACTGCCAAGCCAGTCATGGCGATAACATGTGGGATAGAGTAGTCGTTGTTTGGATCAAAAGGCTTGTCCAGATAGTTCTTATCAAGCTCTTTAAAGTTCGTTAGCTTTGATTTATCGATTTTCTGTAACATGCCTTCATCGCGCATTTTTGCAACGAAGTAAGTTGACGGCACAACCAAGTCATAACCTTTTGGATGCGCTTTTAACTTAGCGTACATAGTCTCGTTCGACTCGTAAGTCGAATAAATCACTTTAATACCAGTTTCTTTGGTGAACTGTTCACGTAGCTCCGTAGAAATATACGGACCCCAGTTCATAAAGACTAATTCCTTGTCTGCGGCATTGGCAATATTGGTAAACATCGCAGCTGCACATGCAGTACCGGTTAGAAAAGCGGACCATTTTTTCATTCGATTATCGTCTCCAAAACCCTTTTAGGGTGTTTATACAAAACAAGTGGCCTAAAAAGGCCACTTGCTCATTTTTGGCAATACTGCCAATTTTAAACCGTTTACTTAACTTATTTATGCTTCTCACGAGCAATAAGCTGAGAGGCTACAACCAGAACCAGAGACACAATTAACATAATTGTAGCCAATGCATTCACTTCTGGTGAAATGCCCACTTTAACCATTGAATAAATTTTCAATGGCAAGATCTCGTAGCTTGGGCCTGTGACAAACGAGCTAACAATGACATCATCCAGTGACAGGGTGAAGCTCAGTAGCCAGCCTGCAGCAACCGCAGGTTTTGCCAGCGGGAGAATAATTTGTTTTAGAATTACCCACTCGCTTGCCCCTAGGTCACGTGCGGCTTCTAACATCTTCACATCAAAGCCTTTTAAGCGGCTATAAACTGTGACTACAACAAAAGGCAGACAGAATGTGATGTGGGCAAGTAGTAACGACAAGAACCCTAATTCAGCACCAACGAGAATAAACAACGCCAACAGCGAAATTGCCATCACAATGTCTGGTGACATCATCACGATAAACAGCATACCGTTAACAAACTTTTTGCCACGGAACTGGTAGCGAAAGAGTGCAACCGCCGTCAAACTACCAATAATGGCTGCTGCCGTTGCCGAAAAGACGGCAATATTAATCGAGTGCCATGCTGCTTGCATTAAGCTGTCGTTACTGACGAGTTGGTGATACCACTTAGTCGTAAACCCGCCCCATTTCATACCAAACTTACTGGCATTGAATGAGTTAACAATCAAAATAATGATCGGTGTATAAAGGAATGCATACACCACAGTCATAAAACTGAATTTAAATACGCGTCCCATTATTCCAGCTCCACTTTACGATTGAGTAACTTACCCGCACGGTAGTAGGCATAAAGCATTACTGCCATCGCCATCGTTAGCGCAATACTCGTTGCTGCACCGAACGGCCAATCACGGGCATTAAGCACCTGACTTTTGATTACGTTACCAATAAGCAAGTTCTTTGCGCCGCCTAAAAGGTCAGACACATAGAACATACCCAGTGCAGGAAGCAATACCAATAAACAGCCAGCGATAATACCAGGCATGGTTAGAGGGAAAATGACCTTCACAAAAGTCTGAAACTTATTCGCACCTAAATCACGCGCTGCTTCAATGTAGTTATGGTCTAGCTTCTCAATCGCCGAGTAGAGTGGCAATACCATAAACGGCAGCAAGATATAGACCAGGCCAACCATTACAGCGTGTTCGGTGTACATGATTCGAATGGGTTTATCGATAATATCAAGATACATCAGAGTATTATTGAGAATACCGCGAGTACCCAGCATGATCTTCAAACCATAGGTGCGAATCAAAGAATTAGTCCAAAATGGTACAATCACCAAAAACAGCATGAATGGACGCCATTTTTCAGGCATCTTCGCAATCGCGTAGGCAAATGGGTAACCAATCAACAAACAGAGCAGGGTAGCCACCAGCGCCATATAGAACGAGTGCATCATGACCTTCGCATAAAGCGGATCAAACAACCGGATATAGTTATCCAGTGTAAAGGTCATTTCAATCAGGTTTGCATCATCTCGGGTCAGAAAACTGGTACCGATAATCATTAGGTTAGGTATGAATACAAACAGTAACAACCAACCAACAATGACCGTAATAATGATGTTCTGAAGATTAAGCTTCTTGTTCATCGGCGAGTACCACTTCCCAACTTTCAACCCAAGTAATGGCAACTTTTTGATCCAGAGAGTGGTCTACATCAGGATCATCTTCATTGAAGAATTCGCTAACCATGACCGATTCACCGGATTCCAGTTCAACAACTGAATCGAGTGTCATACCTTTATAAGTACGTTCACGAATATAGCCCACGATACCGTTAGCTTTTTCGCCATTGTGGATCTCTTCAAGACGAATATCTTCAGGACGCAGCAATACCTTCAGCTTATCGCCTTGATTAACTGGCAACGTGCAATGAATCATTGATGGTCGTCCTTCAACATTCGCTAGCACGCGTTCATCATCAAGACGTTCTTTAACAACAGCATCAAAAACGTTAATTTCGCCAATAAATCGCGCAACAAACAAGTTTGCAGGTTCTTCGTAAATTTCACGAGGCGTACCATCTTGTTCAACATGACCAGAACGCATCACAATAATGCGATCTGACATCGATAACGCTTCTTCCTGATCGTGCGTCACGAAAATGAAAGTAATGCCAAGCTTACGTTGAAGCTGCTTAAGTTCGATCTGCATCTGCTTACGCAGTTTGTAGTCCAATGCCGATAATGATTCATCCAGCAACAGCACTTTGGGCTTATTGACAACAGCACGTGCAATTGCGACACGTTGTTGTTGACCACCAGAAAGTTGATGCGGTTGACGAGAAGCAAACTGCTCAAGTTGCACCATTCGTAATGCTTCTAGCACACGAGGTTCAATCTCATCTGCAGCGACTTTCTGCATACGAAGACCAAATGCAACGTTTTCAAATACGGTCATATGCGGAAATAACGCATAACTTTGAAAAACCGTATTTACATTACGTTGCTCAGCGGGAATATCAGTCACATTGTTACCAGCAATAACAATCTGGCCTTCGTCGGCATTTTCAAAACCGGCAATAAGGCGTAATACAGTTGTTTTACCGCAACCAGATGGACCAAGAATGGTTAAAAATTCACCATCATTTACATTCAGATCGAGACCAGCGATGATTTGCTTACCATCGAAGCTTTTACCCAGCCCTTTAAGCTGAATCACTGGTGCTTTAGTAGTTTCTGCAGCGTTCAATTCTACGTACTCTCCACCTAGGGGTTTCATAGGTAATCCCCCCAACTATAGGATGAATTTAGGGGGCGCATGATAGTCCCCTAACCGCGTAAATTAAAGCGTTTTTTTACAAATTTTAAGAACAATTTTTCACAAGCAATCACGTGTTATGCCTAACGTATAATATGACCATAACAATGGCATGATAAATGCTTTAAAATCAATAATAAAGGTGTTGTTTTGGCCGTGCCTTGACCCTTAATCATAGTGCATGACATCAGATGTTTTTTCTCATTGATGGTTATGATTGATGTTCAGAAAAATGGGTTTGATTTAACATCTGTTTCTTTATCTTGCCTACCTAGCGTACAATCGCAGGCCTTAGTGTTTAAAATTTAGTGAAATACAGATGAATAACAAAACATTCCATGTCGGTGGATCTATTGATAAAGCGATGAAAGGTGAGAGCGAACTACAAGCTTTTGCTGTTTTACAGGAAGCTTGGCGAATTACAGCCAAAAACTTCATTTCGTTTTTTCCGGCGGTTGTTGGATTGTTTCTCGCTCAGGCTGCGTTGCTTTTAGTCGCATTGCAGGTGCAACTCGGCAGTGCGAATGTGTTTTTTGATACCATTATAGGTGGCGGAGAGATTCCTTTATCAGTCATTAATGCTGGTTACATGGCGAATTTTTGGTCAGATGTATTAAGCGCACCACTTTATGTCGGTGTTACTTTGATGTCTCTTAATCATGCGGTCGGGCTGCCAAGCAAGCCGAGCCATTTAGTCAAAGGACTGCCGTTTGCGCTTATTTCAATTGTAACTGTTTTGCTCACCTCTTCATTACAGCAAATTGGTAGCACTCTTTTCCCATTTTTAGGGATTGCATTATTGATGGGCTTGAGTATGACAATTATTTTAATTTGCGAAAAACGCGTGTCGCCATTAAAAGCCATTCAGTATTCACTTGTCGCAACCTTCCGTAAGCTGTTGCCAATTACTGCTGTCTACATTGTGATACTGACAATGTTTATTATTTGTTTTGCCGCATTGAATATCTTCATACCATTAGCTATTGCTTGCTTGATATGGACAATCCCGTTTTACTTTAATGTAAAGGCCATCATTTATCGTAATCTTTTTGGCATTACCCTACAGGTAACCACCATTAAACACGGTAAAGATGATGGGGATTATTCAGAGAAGAAAGATGATCCAAACGTTTTCAATGCGTAATAAAACTCTCTTTTTTGATCGTATACCGTTATGACGACAAGGATGTTGTGTCAGTCATGATGTAGCATATGAATCAATTCTTTCTCCAAGGATATAGGATGAAGTTAACTCAGTGGCTACTTGCAGGTTTAGTTGTAACTACTTCTTTTTACACGCAGGAGGTGTCGGCTCAGAACATTGATATGCGCTACAGTGTGCTATATAGCAAGCTGAAGCAAAATGAAAAAGAAGGCCATGATGATGTAAAAATTGCCTTCTTCTTGCTCGATCAGCGTGACGGTCGTGTGTGTGAAATCCAAAAAGGATGGATGCAGAAAGACGAGCATTACGAAGCGCTCGTCATTCCTGCAAATAATGAACTATTAGTGCCAATTGATACTAATTTGCGGCAGGCCAATCCTGATGTCACTTTTGTAATTGATGACGGTATTATCTGTGATGTCTCAATACAAGTTATGGCTAAATTAGCTTATGGTGACCAAATTAGCCAGAGAGATATTCAGTCATTAGTTCCACAGATGGATCAGACGTTGTCAGATTTGGGTGGCATGTTCTCTAGCTGGTTTATGCCTGACGTTGCCGGTGTCATTGTGCATTTTGATAAGCCTATCTCAGAGAATATCACACTTGCCAATGGGATAAACACAGAGCGACAGGGGAATAAAGTCATTTTAAAACTGGCAGATTTGCACACCGGTGAACAGATTAACTTTCCCTATCCCTCAGTGAAAGTCACACCTTGGATTCCGAAGGCGCAGTAAGGACACTGAACAAATCAATCCGCCCTTATAACGTCTGTTGTGAGGACGTTTATATGCTAAGGGCGAGCTCACTCTTAACCCCCATGACTCATATGAGGCCAGGTATTCGATTTTTATTAGATGGTAATTCCTTTGAAGCTGGCATCCTTTTATGCATAAGCAAAACTAATCCAGTAAATCATGATTCATCGCAATGCATCATCTGGATTACACCTGATATTATCTGTGTATATCTGATCAAACTAAATCAACCAAAGAGTGATACATGGATAAATTAATTGAGCGTTTTTTACGTTATGTGTGCTTCGAAACTCAATCTAACGCAGCCAACTCACACTGTCCAAGTACAGAAGGACAGCGTGTATTAGCGCAGCAATTACATGCTGAATTGGTCGAACTGGGCTTGTCAGATGTTGAATTAGATGACAATGGTTACTTAATGGCACGTTTGCCATCAAACAGCGATTGGGATGTGCCGGCTATTGGCTTTATTGCACATATGGACACCGCGCCCGATGCCTCTGGCAAGAATGTTACCCCACAGATTGTTGAAAAATATCAGGGTGGGGATATCGCACTAGGTATTGGTGATGAAGTACTTTCACCGATTCAATATCCTGATTTGAATAAGTTACACGGTCACAATATTATTACCACTGACGGTACTACACTGTTGGGCGCTGATAACAAAGCGGGTATTGCTGAAATTATAACGGCGATTGCAGTACTTAAAGCAAACCCAGAGATTAAACACGGTGATATCTGTATTGGTTTTACACCAGATGAAGAGATCGGCCGTGGTGCTAACTTATTTGATGTAAACAAGTTTAGCGCTCAATGGGCTTATACCATTGATGGCGGTCCAGTCGGTGAGCTGGAATATGAAAACTTTAATGCTTCATCTGCTTTTGTTACCTGCCATGGTGTAAACGTTCATCCTGGCACAGCAAAAGATAAGATGATTAATTCGATGAATATCGCCGCTCAGTTTCAGATGATGATGCCAGAGCAAGATACGCCAGAATGCACCGAAGGTTATGAAGGCTTTTTCCATCTGGTCTCTATGGATCCAAGCGTAGCAAAAACGACATTACATTATATCCTGCGTGATTTCGATACTGACAGTTTGGCACGCCGCAAGACATTGCTACAAAAGAAGGCAGACGAACTAAATAGTCGTCTAGTGAAAGGCCGCGTGAGTATTGAAATCGTCGATAGCTATTCAAATATGCGTGAAATGGTTGTTCCACACCCACAAATTATCGAATTGGCTAAACAAGCAATGATCGAGTGTGATGTTGAGCCGATCATCAAGCCCATTCGTGGAGGAACTGATGGGGCGCGTTTGTCATTTATGGGCCTTCCTTGTCCAAATATATTTACTGGTGGTTACAACTTCCATGGTATTCATGAATTTATCACGGTGGAAGGAATGGAGCAGGCGGTGAAGGTTATCGTTAAATTAGCCGAAAATACGGCAAAACAGCACCAGTAATTAATCCGTTTTTTCTATCTATCGCCCAGCCTTTAATAGAGGCTGGGCTTTTTATTTCTAATCACAGCATACTGAAAATTAAAGTTTTGGCTGTTTTTTGATATTAGGGTGCTTATTTATTTCATCCACGACCCAGTCGTTAAGATGCTTGATAATCGCAGCAATCGCATGTTTCTTCGTGCCTTTTTCATTGGCTGGGATATCGAGTTGTTGTTTCGCATGTAACCCGGTTTGATCTTCAGCAATGTGCAGCCAGTCAGGATGCCAATAATAGCTCTGACCTTGCTCAGTGATCCAATTATGAACACCACATTGTTCGCCTTTATAATCTAAATCATGCGCTGTATATTTCATTGCTGCCACTCCGAGTAATCATCCATATCTGCCATAAGTATAGAACTATACCTTTACGATGTCTTGATGGAGAATGTGCAATCCTTTATTGCATAAATCAATAAAAAGCCACTGTTAACAGCGGCTTGGTAAGCATTTTTTACGGTTCGTTATTTCAGGTATCTTGTAACGAGATGGTCTTTGAAATATTGCGCATTAAGCTTTTCTCCCGTCGCATCAATGAGTAATTTATCTGTGTTTACTGTGGATGCACGTTTCCAAATATGACGATCTAACCAGTTAAATATCGGTTGGAAGTTACGCTCGCGAACTAGGTTTTCAACATTCATCTCTTTACTCATCGCCGCCATAAATTGGGCGGCATACATTGCACCAAGCGTGTATGACGGAAAGTAACCAAAGCTACCAAATGTCCAGTGTATGTCTTGCATACAGCCATCAGTAAAATTACTTTTTGTTGAAAGGCCGAGGTATTCAGTCATTTTTTTATCCCAAAGCTCTGGTATATCTACAACCTCAATTTTACCGTTGATCAAATCACGTTCAATTTCATAGCGTAGAATAACGTGTGCAGGGTAGGTCACTTCGTCCGCATCAACCCGGATATAACTGGGTGAAACGCGTGTATTCAGTAAAGACAAATTTTCTGCTGTTAGAGAGGGGTCATCTATGCGGTCAAAGGTTTCAGCCACAATAGGGGCCAATATATCGATGAATGGTTCGCTGCGTGCTAACTGCATTTCAAAAAACAAGCTCTGTGACTCATGGAGCCCCATCGAACGCGCCTTACCTGCAGGGAGCCCAGCCCATTTTTGAGGTAAACCTTGTTCGTAGCGAGCGTGGCCCGTTTCATGGATCACGCCCATCAAGGCTGATGAAAAATCCTCTTGGTCATAACGAGTTGTAATTCGAACATCGCTCGGTACACCGCCACAGAAAGGATGCACACTGATATCTAAGCGTCCGTGGTGGAAATCAAAACCTAACTTTTCCATCACATCAAGGCTAAGTATCTTTTGTTGCTCGACAGGGAATGGGCCGACGGGCTGAATAGCCAGCTCATGGGTTTGCTGCTCTTGGATCTGGCGAACTAATTGAGGAAGCCAACTTTTTACGTCAGCAAAAAGCACGTCAAGCGCTTGTGAGGTCATGCCTGGCTCATATAAATCAAGCAAGGCATCATAACGGCTTAATCCTGTCGCATCCGCTCTAATTTGTGCTTCTTGCCGAGTAAGCGTTACGACCTCTTGTAAGTTTTCGCTGAAACTTTGCCAGTCATTATTGCTACGTTGGGTACGCCAAGCATGCTCGCATTTTGAGCTTGCCAGTGATTTATTTTCAACCAGTTCCGCCGGCAGCAAGTTGGCAATTGACCAGCTTCGTTTCATCTCGCATAGGCTCGCATTTTCTTCATCCGTGAGCTTTTCGCTTTTAGCCAATTCAAACCATTCAGCCAAATATGAGGCTGTTGCAAGTTCATGACTGATCACTGCAAGTTCAGCCATGGCTTCTGAACGCGCTATATTACCACCTTCAGGCATCATAGCCGCTTGATCCCAACCGCAGATAGCTTCTAAATGTTCAAGCTTAGAAAGCTTTTTATGGTGTTGTTCTAATTTTTTATAGTAAGTCATTATTAATCCTTCATGTTGACTTATTTTGGCACCAGAAAATGCCACTACCTTTTACTAGTATGACATTTTCCCATTAACAAATCAGCCACATTTGTACTCGTGTAATAGTTCAGTAGCTTGCTTGTAGCCAGTTGCTTGGATATCGGCTATTCAGAGTCTGAAATATGTATCGATATAGGATCAAAAGCACGAATATTGTGATGATATTTGTAACGTAAATTACAATATCGTAAGACACTGTAAAGGTCACAAGATTTCATTCTCGTCTTGGTTATACTGCTTTGATACTGATCACCGACGGCGAGAAACATGACAACAATACTGAATCAAACATTTCGCACTTTAGCAGCAGGTTCTGTACTTTTTTCGGCTTCTGCCTTTTCTATACCTACTGTTATTCCTGATGCGCCGGAGTTAGGTGCAAAGGGTTATGTCCTGATGGATTTTCACACCGGACAGGTTTTGGTTGAAAAAAATGCGCACGAAAAACTCAATCCGGCCAGTTTGACTAAATTGATGACCAGCTATGTCGCTGGACAAGAGATGAAAAGTGGCAATATTAGCGAAGATGACCAAGTGGTGATCAGCCGTAATGCCTGGGCTCGAAATTTCCCGGATTCATCAAAGATGTTTATCGAGGTGAATACAGAGGTCGATATGATGGATCTATATCGGGGTTTAATCATCCAGTCGGGCAATGACGCAAGTGTTGCCATTGCAGAGCATGTTGCAGGGTCTGAAGGGGCTTTTGTTGGTTTGATGAACTCGTGGGCTAAAACCCTGAATATGACCAACAGTCGATTTGCCAATCCACATGGATTAGATAGCAATCAACTTTATACGACACCTTATGATATTGCGCTGTTAGGCCGGGCTATTATCAATGATTTACCAAACATTTATGCACTCTATAGCGAGCGTTCTTTTACCTATAACAATATTACTCAGCGTAATCGCAATGGTTTACTTGCCGATCGTAGCCTGAATGTTGATGGGATGAAAACCGGTTATACCAGCGGAGCAGGGTATAGTTTAGCAAGCTCGGCTACTGAAGGTAACATGCGACTTATCTCAGTAATCATGGGCTCGTCTAGTGCAAAAAATCGAGAAGCTGAATCTAAACAATTGCTCAATTATGGTTTCCGTTTTTTTGATACCGTTTCACCGCATAAAACAGGTAACGAGCTAATAAAAGAAAAAATCTGGATGGGCAACACTGATACTGTTTCTCTTGGGGTTGCTGAAGATACCTATGTGACATTGTCACGTAATGACGCGAAAAATATGAAAGCCAGCATTGAATTGAATGGTGATTTGATGGCCCCCGTTACCAAGGGTGATGTTGTAGGAAAGATCTACTATGTCGTTGGTGATAAAGAAATTTCTCAAGTGCCCCTTGTTGCACTTGAGTCCATCGAACAGGGTGGTTTATTCAGTCGCTTAGTGGATTATATCAAGATGTTTTTTATGAATTTATTTAAGTAAACGATCTGGTTGATTCACTGTATCAAGCAAAGCCCCGGATTCGGGGCTTATTTTTATATGTTTGTTTTGCTAAAGCACACAGAGTGTTCCAACCTAAAACAAAAATCCGTATAATCCACGCCCTATAAAGAATCCATCTAGGAAATCTACAGTCGGTCTAACCGACAGTGTGAGAAGTCGCAATGAATCAGAATGATATAAGAAAAGAGACACTTGAATTCAACAAACTCCAAAAACGCCTAAGGAGAAACGTTGGAAATGCCATCACCGATTACAACATGATCGAAGAGAACGATGTAGTCATGGCATGTATCAGTGGCGGTAAAGATTCATTTGCGATGTTAGATATCTTATTGAGTCTTAAAAAAGCAGCACCAATCAAGTTTGATGTTGTTGCGGTGAACCTTGATCAGAAGCAGCCAGGGTTTCCTGAGCACATTCTGCCTGAGTATTTCGCTAGCCTGAATATTCCTTACTACATCGTAGATAAAGACACATATTCTGTGGTTAAAGAGAAAGTGCCTGAAGGTAAAACAACCTGTGGCCTTTGTTCAAGACTACGTCGTGGTACCCTGTATTCATTCGCAGAAAAAATCGGTGCAACTAAAATTGCTCTAGGCCACCACTTGGATGATATCGTTGAAACCATGTTCCTGAACATGTTCCATGGTTCTCGTTTGAAAGCGATGCCACCTAAATTGCGTTCTGATGATGGCCGTAATGTTGTTATTCGCCCACTAACATATTGCCGTGAAAAAGATCTCATCAAATTTGCAGAACATAAAGCATTCCCAATCATTCCGTGTAATCTGTGTGGCTCTCAAGAGAACCTTCAGCGTCAGAGCATCAAAGCGATGCTAATTGAATGGGATAAGAAAACGCCGGGTCGTGTAGAGAGCATTTTCAAATCAATTCAAAACGTCAGCCCAAGTCAATTAGCAGACAAAGCGCTTTTCGATTTCGTAAACCTACCGCTTGATCGCGAAGGTGAAAGGGCTGAATATGCATTCACTGAAGCGATGGTGTCATCAACCAACATTGATGAATCAATGTTTATCGATGTTACTAACGTGTAGCTTGACTGATTAAACATAAAAAAGCCTCTTCGGAGGCTTTTTTATGTTTGCTATATAAGATGGGTGATAACAGTAAATTATCAGACATTCCTTTTAACTATTTTATTCAATATCCGGTATGGTTAAATGATGTTTAATAGGAGAAATAGCTATTATTTTTTAAATATTGTTTAATCCGTTTTATGATTAATATATATGCAAGTGTTATAATTAATGAGTAGGCTAGTATAAGCACTGAAAAATAAAATATATTCGTTGTTTGTTGAGATAGCAGATATAGGCCATATAACGATATAGCCCAGTAAATTATTCCAAAAATTTCATCTAGAAATGAAATCTTAATCAAAACTCTCAAAATTTTTTTTGTTTTCATAATGATTAAACCATTATTTTAATGAGTAGAATTTTGATATTGCTGCAACATGTTTTTCCATCGCTTTTTCTAGAAGAAAGTAGACTAAATGCAAATTACCAGCCATTTTAAGTGATTGATATAATTGACTGTTATTAGTCTTTAATTTATTTGCAGCTATTGATGAGCGTTGTAATAAACCTTGAAACATAAATAATCCAATTGGTATACGCTGATGCTCCGGCTGAAACACCTAATTTCTGTGCAAGCATTTATATGCAGCGCTTGATGCAATAGAAACTGCTATTTTAACAGCAATAATCTCAGCAAGCTTTTTACCAATTACCATTCTTCCTGCGGTATATGATGCTACAATACCGGCTTGCTTATAAATGGCTTTGATATCATCATCACTTAATGTCATATAGTAATGCTCTAAAATTATTACAATAGACTTAAATAATGATCTTTAAACAATGTCTGGCCAACTGAGTAAATACCCTTACCAAGAGCAATAGACATATCTACAACCGACATTATTGTAAACCTTAATCATCTAAAAATTTAGATTTCATTATCAAATTAAAAAGTTTTTTTCCATTATAAATAGATAATTATGCGATAAACTTCATGACTAACATGAGTGTTTTGTAACTAATATACATATTTTGGCTAAGCGTTCACCAAATCAATCACCTTTGGAGAACGCTTACTGCTGAAGGAGTTTAGAGATAGTTATAGGTTAGGACTCAGTGGACTAACATAGCCATCAGGTTTCAATGCGAGTAGATCGCAGTTTAAGCTATCAATAGTATGCTCGGCAGTATTACCAATGAAAATGGCGGATAAACCGGTACGGCCAGTTGTCCCTAGAATAACCAATTCAGCATCTAGGTCTTTCGCCACTTGTGGAATAATATCTTCTGGTAATCCTTCCAGTACATGTGTTTGCTCTTCTGGCAAACCATGCTTATGACGAAGAGCCTTCATGGATTTAAGGTGATGACCCCGAACCGCATCAGTATACGAGGCCGGATCAAACTCCGGAAGTTCGATAGTAATATTGACTGGCGTGGCAGGGTAGGCATTGACGAGATTAACTTCTGCACCCAATAGCTCAGCCATGGCTTTTGCTTCTTCTACAATCGCATCATTCAGCTGCTCGTGAGTGTCATCGTCAGCGGCAAGATTCACACTCGCCAGTACTTTGCCATTTGCTGGCCAATTATGCTCTTTAACCATGAGGACAGGACAAGGGCTTTTACGCAGAAGATGCCAGTCTGTTGGCGTGAAAATAACCGAACCAATTTTGTCATGATCATGCGTCGCTTTTATAATTAAATCATGGTGATGGCTGAATACTTCGGCAATTGTCGCTTCATAAGGGCGATTATGCCACACCACGGTGATCTGAATATCAAGCTCATCTTCAATATAAGGTTTTATGATGTCTTTTAGCCATTCTTCACGTTGCATAACAACACCACGACGCATTGCTTGACGCTCTTCTGAAGAGAGCATTGATGTCATCTCGTAAGAGAAGTCATAGATGGCTAAAAACAGGGTGATTTTGACGTTATCAGATTTTTTGGCAATCTGAATGGCACGTAATAATGCCGGTTGATGATCCTGAGTTGGATCGGCAACAACGAGAATATTTTTGTATTTGGTCATAACTGCCCCCTTACACAAACTGTGTTGGCATCTAAACCAGACTGTATTTCCTTTAAGGAATTATCTTTGTGCGATATCTCTAACGCTAAGAAATAAGAATGGTTTTTCAAATCAACTACTTAAATCAGTGATAGTCGATTAAGTATCTATAACTGTAACGTATAGTGAGCAAATTAGGGAGTAATGATCGAAAATTAATATAAAAAAAGTGATATGGCTCAAAGCGCATATCACTTTCTTATTACCGGTGACTACATCACTCAGAAATGGCTAGACAATGGTATTTTTGTTCACGCCAGCGAGCTTAGCAAGTTCTTCATGATCAAGGATGGTAATGTATTTCCCTTTCACACTTAGCATTTCAGATTTTTGGAAACGGCCTAATAAACGGCTAATCGTTTCAACAGTTAGTCCTAGGTAGTTACCAATATCACCCCGTGTCATAGTCAAACGGAATTCACGAGGAGAGAATCCTCGTTGTGAAAAACGCAGTGATAAATTGTATAAAAAAGCGGCTAAACGTTCTTCTGCATTCTTCTTTGAAAGCAGTAAAATCATTTCTTGATCACCTTTAATTTCGTTACTCATCAGACGCATAATTTGCTGACGAAGTTTTGGCATTTTCCCTGACAGATCATCTAGGATTTCAAACGGGATTTCACACACCATTGAGGTTTCCAAAGACTGCGCAAAGCTTGGATGCATCATGTCATTGATTGCATCAAAACCCACTAGATCTCCAGCAAGATGAAAAGCGGTAATTTGCTCATCACCTTGTTCTGTTATGGTGTAACTTTTGATTGTCCCAGAACGAATAGCATACAGCGATTTTAGCTCATCACCAGCTTTGAACAGCTCTTGTCCTTTTTGGATAGGCTTTTTACGTTCGATAATTTGATCTAGCTGATCTAACTCAGACTCATTTAACGTAAATGGAATGCATAACTGACTAATACTGCAATCCTGACAATGAATTGCACACCCGCCAGATTGGATACGTTTGGTTGTTAGTTTGTCTGAAATCATAAGCTTGTCTAACCAATTTGATGTAGGTCAATATTTTAACATGATATGAATCATTATTACGAGTATTAAAAATGCCTACATTATTTGTTTGATTGCGATATAACCAGTATGAACGCCATAGACTAGTAACAGCAAGGCGCTCGCACGCTTAAAATAGAGGCTCCTCAAAACCTGCTGAAGTTGCTGAGCCATTGCGCCCACCGCAATCATGGCGGGAAGGGTACCTAAACCAAATGCGAGCATGACTCCAGCCCCCGATACCGCACTGCCTGAGACGGCAGCCCAAGAGAGAGTGGAGTAGACCAAACCACATGGCAACCAGCCCCACAAAGCCCCAAAAGGCAATGCAGCAACAGGGGACTTAAGTGGTAGAAGTGATTTTGCTTTAGGGGATAAGTGGCGCCAAAGGCCTTGTCCTACTCGTTCAATTTGACTGATTCCCTGCCACCATTGGCCAATATATAAGGCCAATAAAATCATCATGATAGCCGCAATCAGCCGTAATGCAGACAATGCCATCATATAACCACTAAAATGCGCCATACTAGCAAACATACCGCCGATTATGGCCCCCGCAATCATGTAAGAAACGAGGCGTCCGGTGTTGTAACAGGCTAAATATGGCCATCGTTGTGATTGCTGACTGCCTGGTAAACCAAGTGTAATCGCAGCCGCCACACCGCCACACATACCAAGGCAATGACCCGCTCCCATGAGGCCAATAAGAAAGGCGGCGTAAAAATCAACGTTCATGCGTGGTATCACTTGATGGTGCTGAAGGCTGCCCCTTTGATGGCGATGAATCGTCTTCATCAAACAGGATATCGTATCCTTGGCGTTCAAGATCTTCGAATTGCTCACTTCGAACAGCCCAAAGGAAAATGACGACGGCAATGAAGACAAAAACTATCGCAATAGGTATTAACAAGTAAAGACTAGTCATTTTCTCTTAATAACCTTAAAGAATTTGATACAACAATGATCGAACTGCCAGACATGCCGACAACGGCGATATAAGGGGCAACGAGACCCGCGACAGCTAAAGGTAAGATAATTAAATTGTAGCCTAATGCCCAAGCCAGGTTTTCACGAATTATCTTACGGGTTTTTAATGCCAGTTCTCTCGCGCGTAAAATACGAGACAAATGATCACCAAGCAACACCATATCTGCCGATGATTTGGCGACATCAGTACCGCTCCCCATCGCAACAGAGAGGTGAGCTCCTGCTAAAACTGGTGCATCATTCACACCATCACCAATCATTAAAGCGACTTTGCTTTTATCCAAGCGGCGTAGATAATTTAATTTGCCTTCTGGGGATGCACCAGCCACCAGCTCATTCACCCCTAATATATCAGCAACGATTCGAGCTGACGCTGAATTATCACCTGTTAACATCGTTACATTTATGCCCGCAGACTGAAATTGCTTAATCAGTTCAGTGCTGCCTTCTCGGATAGGGTCATCAAGTTTAAATCCAGCAACCAGTTGCGTGTCACAGCTCAGCCAGACTTGGTACTGGTTATCGCACTCTGCCAGTAGCTCTTCCTTATCCGGGTGGTGCTCGAGAACAAAATCCGCTTTACCGATACGCCATTCAACCCCATCCCGAATACCTTTTAAGCCACTACCGATGACATTTTCAACATGATCAAATTGACACGTCTCATGACGATAGCCATTAAATGCACGAGCAATCGGGTGATTTGCAAATTGCTCGAGTGCCGCTGCATGCATTAAAGCTTGTGGCTTTGTATACGTATTAAATACGGAGGTATCAATGAGACGGACATTCCCCTCGGTTAATGTGCCTGTTTTATCAATCACAAGCTGATTAACCTTACACAAGGTTTCTAACACATGGCCTCGGCGCAGTAATATTCCAAGCCGACCTAAGCTTGAGGTAGAGCAAGTCAGTGCTGTTGGGGTTGCAAGGGAGAGCGCGCAAGGGCAGGTTGCGACCAGTACCGCAAGGGTGATCCACAAAGCATTTTCAGGTTTATGCTGGTACCAGTAAAACCAGGTACAGACAGAAATGAAGAGAATGCCAGCCACAAAGTAGCGCGCCACAATATCGGCGACTTCGGCAACTTTCGGTTTGGAGCCCTGAGCTTCATCTTGAAGGCGAACAATGTTTGATATCAATGAATTCTGACGTTCATGAGTGACTCGTAAAACAATGTTTCCTTCGCCGTTAATTGTACCGGCAAAGATCGCGTCGCCAACGTTGCGCGCAACCGGCATCGGCTCACCAGTTAACATCGATTCATCAATGGCGGTTTCACCTTTTATAATTTCACCATCAGCGGGTATGCTCTCACCGGGCAAAACCGTGACAACGTCACTAACTTTTAATGTTTTAGCTGCAACCTGAGATCCATCTTCAAGGGTCGCCATTGCCGGCACTAGCTTTAATAGGTTGGCACTCGCCGCCGCCGCCTGGCGTCGAGCCCGCATTTCTAAAAAACGCCCTAGCAATAAGAAGAAGGTAAACATCGTGATGGATTCAAAGAACACTTCACCTTTTTCCATCACGGTGGCATACAGGCTGGCACTATAAGCAAATAGCAAAGCAATAGAGACCGGCACATCCATTCCCAGTGTACGGGCACGTAAATTTCGCCATGCATTCAAATAGAAAGGGAGCGCAGAGTAGAGAAGTACGGGGGTGGCGAATATTAGGCTTACCCAACGCAGGTAGTTTTTAAACTCAGCATCAAGATCACCAAAAATTTCAAAATAGAGGGCTACCGCTAGCATCATAACCTGCATGGTTGCTATCCCTGCGATCCCCAACCGATAAAGATACCCCTTCATTGTGCGATGATACTGTTGCTCTTGAGCATCTGCCTCAAACGGGGCGGCTTTATAGCCTAAGCGATGGATAATACTGAGAAGGTGACTCAGTTTTGTTTTAGCTGGGTCCCAAGATAGTAAAGCGCGGTGGGTCGATGTATTAACCCGAATCGTGATCACTCCAGGTTCTCGCTTTAATTGTTTTTCGATGAGCCAGGCACAAGCGGCACAGGAAACTCCGTCAAGGGATAAAGACACTTCTTTACCATTTTCACCTTTACGAACAAATTCCTGCTGAATTTCATCGTGATCATAAAGCAGTAATGCCTGTAACTGTTGTGGCACTAAATCTGCTTTTTCAGCTGGCGCGGTTCGATATTCATAGTAAGACGTTAGACCACTTTCAACAATTGTTGAAGCGACAGCTTCACAGCCAGGGCAACACATATCACGAATTTTACCAAGTATTTCAACCTTATGCTGACAATTCTTTGGTACCGGATCACCGCAATGGTAACAATCTTTTGTCATTCCTTGATCTGCCCGTACAACGCGATCGAGCCGGATGTTGGTAGGTTTATACGACCTTGTAACATCCAGTCGCCATCAAATGGTTCAAGCTCAACAAACCATGGCCCTTGTAATAGCTCTGCTGAGTTGAAACGATAGGTGCCCGCTAAATCAGCACTTACCATTTGGGTAAAGTCTCTATCTGCTAGCGTGCGGTGTGTAAATGTCACCCGTAAATTGGGGTGTGTTTTGAGTTCGCCTTTATTGAAATGAACCATAATCTCATGGCCATTAACAGTAACAGAGGCTTTTAATTTGAGTGCATCCGCTACCCGTAAGCGAGAAAGATCCAAATTGATGGCTTTTCCCTTTTTGTAGTAATCTTCAGCGACGAGGTCAACTTGGTTCTGTGAAAAGATGTATACAGCTGTCAAACTGTAAAAGATTGACGTGGCAGGGATGGCAAAAACGAACCAAGGCCAAAACTGCTTATACCATGGTTTACGCATAGCGATTACCTTTGATGCTTTGAGGGAACGAACCCCTGAAAAATAACAGGGGCCAAGTCTTATGTCTCAGTGATAATTGCCAATTTCACAATCAACATGTAACTGAGTATTACCGCTCTGTGTTGTTACTCAGCCCCCAGACATAGGCAGAAATCAGCTGAATTTTATCTTCACCCAAAATATCTTTCCACGCAGGCATCACACCCTGACGACCTTGAGCTATCGTAGCTTCTACGTCACGACGAGCCCCGCCATATAGCCAGATATTATCAGTAAGATCTGGAGCACCAAACGCAGGATTACCTTTCCCGTCCGTGCCATGACAAGCCGCACACATCACAAAGCGCTGCTTACCTGCAGCCGCTTCTTTTACGTTAACACTGCGGCCTGACATGCTGAGCACATAGGTCGTCACTTCTGTTACACCATCTTCAGTTAGCGAGTCAATCCATGCAGGCATCACGCCATGACGGCCGTCCATAATCGTCGTTTTGATGGCTTGCGCTTCGCCACCATATAACCACGCGTTATCAGCTAGGTTAGGGTAGCCTAATTGGCCTCGCGCATCTGAACCATGGCATTGAGCACAGTTTTGCAAGAACAGCCGCTGACCCACTTTATTGGCTTCAGTGTCTACCGCAATATCGGTAATAGGCCGCAGTGAATTGCCTGATGCATCATAAGCAAGACGTTTAAATGTCTCACCAAATTGCGCATTTGCTTCATCAAGCTCACGGGCATATTGGTCAAGTCGCTTTTCTTTATGTGCGCTTGCAATGGCAGTATTTGACTCATCAATCGAACGGATAGACTGGTTTGAGCTTTGCCAACCTAGAACACCTTGAAAACTCCCTAACCCTGGGTACAACACTAAATAAACAGCCCCAAAGACCAAGGTAGCCCAGAACATATAGGACCACCACTTAGGTAGTGGGTTATTTATTTCACGAATACCGTCGTACTCGTGCCCCATATCTTCACCTTCTTCGATCCCCATGTTGTCTTTGCTACACCAGATAAGTAGAGCAGCAATTCCTACAAAGGTTGCGATAGTGATGATAGTGATCCATAGACTCCAAAACGTAGTCATGCTTCCTAGCTCCTATACTTATCTCGCGTGGCCACATCATTTTCTTCATCCGCAAACACAAGGTTCGCTGCTTCCTCAAAACGTGATTTTTGGCGTTTACTAAATGCCCAAATTACGATGCCTATGAAGCTAGAAAACAATATAACGGTCCATATACTATGAACGATTCCAATATCCATCTGGTCTCCTTACTTCATTGCATGACCCAGCGACTGAAGATAAGCAATAATTGCATCCATTTCAGTCTTACCTTTCACTTCCTGACCCGCATTGGTCACTTGCTCTTCGGTATAAGGCACGCCAAACATATCGCGGAATACAGCGAGTTTCTTGGGGGTTAATTTACCGTCAAGCACGTTTTCTTCGAGCCATGGGAAGCTAGGCATATTGGACTCGGGAACAACAGCACGTGGGTTTATTAAATGAATACGGTGCCAGTCATCAGAATAACGACCGCCGACACGTGCCAGATCGGGGCCTGTACGTTTTGAGCCCCAAAGAAATGGGTGTTCCCACACACTTTCACCCGCGACAGAGTAGTGACCGTAGCGCTCTGTTTCAGAACGAAACGGACGGATCATCTGACTATGGCAAACATTACACCCTTCACGGATATATACATCGCGACCTTCCATCTCTAATGCCGTATAAGGGCGTAAATTATCAACAGGTTCGGTTGTCTGGTCTTGATAAAGTAGCGGCGTAATTTCAACCAACGCACCAAAGCTAATCGCAACGATGATGAGGATTGCTAGGAGGCCGACATTTTTTTCTACAAGTTCATGACGATTGCTCATCTGTCGATATCCTTATGCTGGTTGCTCAGTGGCTAGTAGGCTTTCTTTCGGCGCGACAATCGTTTTATATGCGTTATACGCAAGTAAGAACATGCCGGATAGGAAGATTAAGCCGCCAATAAAGCGAACAAAGTAGAACGGGTAAGACGCTTGTAGTGATTCAACAAAACTATACGTTAACGTACCGTCAGTGTTAACTGCACGCCACATCAGGCCCTGCATCACACCGGAGATCCACATTGCGACGATATATAGCACCGTACCAATCGTGGCTAACCAGAAGTGAACGTTGATCAACTTGATTGAATACATGCGCTCCTGACCAAACAGTTTTGGAATCAGGTGATATATTGCTCCGATAGATACCATTGCAACCCAACCTAATGCCCCTGAATGCACGTGGCCAATGGTCCAATCGGTATAGTGCGAAAGGGCATTAACGGTCTTAATTGCCATCATTGGACCTTCGAAGGTAGACATACCATAGAAAGATAATGAAACCACTAAGAAACGCAGAATAGGGTCATAGCGAAGTTTATGCCATGCACCAGAGAGCGTCATAATCCCGTTGATCATTCCCCCCCAAGACGGTGCGAATAAAATCAACGACATGACCATACCTAAAGACTGAGTCCAGTCGGGTAGCGCGGTATAGTGTAGGTGGTGAGGGCCAGCCCAAATATAGAGTGATACGAGTGCCCAGAAGTGCACAATAGATAAGCGGTAAGAGTAAACAGGTCGACCAGCTTGCTTTGGGACAAAGTAGTACATCATACCGAGGAAACCTGCCGTAAGCAGGAAGCCAACAGCATTGTGTCCATACCACCACTGAACCATCGCATCCACCGCACCGGAATAAGCCGAGTACGACTTAGTCATAGACACTGGAACCGCTAAACTGTTCACAATATGAAGAACGGCTACCGTTAAAATGAAGGCACCAAAGAACCAGTTTGCGACATAAATATGCGATGTGTTTCTTTTTATCATGGTACCGAAAAAGACTATGGCATAGGCAACCCAGACAACAGCAATCGCGATATCAATCGGCCATTCCAGCTCTGCGTATTCTTTCCCTGAAGTCCAACCCAACGGCAATGAAATTGCGGCGGATAGGATGATGGCTTGCCAGCCCCAGAATGTAAACGAAGCTAACTTCCCACCGAATAGCCTTGTTTGACATGTGCGCTGCACTACATAATAAGACGTAGCAAATAAGGCACTGGTTCCGAATGCGAAAATCACTGCATTTGTATGCAGTGGACGCAAACGGCTGTATGTCAACCAAGGGGTGTCAAAGTTTAGCGCCGGCCACACCAGCTGAGCGGCAATCAATACACCAACAGCCATTCCAACAATTCCCCAAAGTATGGTAACTAAAGTGAATTGACGAACGACTGTATAGTTGTAGTTTTGTTCAAGCTGCTTTACTTGGCTCATGTTGCATGCTTCCAATTTAAATTGTTCAACTACACTCAATTTCCTTGTGCGAACAAGAAGATGTCGCAATACCACCCAAAGCTTGATAATCACCATGTTGTTTTTTAAAACAACTCAGCAATTAAATTGCAATTTTGTAGTAAAAGTGGCATTTTCATTGACGTATACTACTAGTTTTAACATCTGATTGACAGAGTCAAGGGTACACATTGTTTACGGATGAGTAACATTTATGTGAAAAACTTGACCTCTGTAACACGAGAAGCACGGAAAATCATGGCAGCAGAAAAACTCACCAAAGGCAGATTAATTCAAATTCTCTTTATTATGGCTGTTCTTATCACAGCATTTACTTGGAGAACAATTACCTATGAAGAAATGCAGTCAATAAATAACAACAAAATTACGTGTGAATTAACCGCAGATAAATGTATATCTTCTGATCAGAAAACAACGTTCGACATCGCTTTAAATCCATATCCAGCAACAGCTAATAGCGAGTTGATCATACAGTTTGATAACACAGTTGTTAAACCATCAGCGACGGTCGAAGGTGTGACGATGTACATGGGGACAATACCGGTCGTGTTCAATAAAACAACCACTGGCTGGCAAGGGAAATTTATTGTACCAATCTGTACCCATACGGAAATGCAATGGGCAGCAACAATCATTCAGGGAAAGAAGACCATTATTGCAACGTTTACTGTGAAAAAGTAAACATGAATAAGTAGTTAAGTTTGCTTATTATGGTTTATAGGGGTTTGATATATCAAACCCCTTATTTATCACATATAATCAAAAAATCTAGGTGACACAGTGTTCAGATACTGAGTGATTTGAAGCCATCTTATTCGCTATAGATCATTTTCTTTGTCATCCCACCATCAACAACAAAATTTTGCCCAGTGATAAATCCTGCTTCTTCTGAGATGAGATAACTCACTAATGATGCAATATCATTAGGCTGCCCGACGCGTCCGACGGGGTGCTGAATATGATCGATGTCGCGTAATGGTTCATCAATCACATCAATCCAGCCAGGCGATATACAGTTGACTCTCACATGTGGTGCCAGGCTAACGGCTAATGAATGGGTCAGGGCAATAAGCCCACCTTTAGAGGCACTATACGCTTCTGTATTTGCTTCAGATTGGAGCGCTCGTGTAGAGCTAATATTAATTACCGAGCCTCGTGTAAGCTTTAGGTAAGGAAGACTATATTTAGTCATCATTAATGGGGAGGTAAGATTTACCGCTAGCGTTTTGTGCCAGTCGTATAGGTTAAGCGCTTCTAGAGGCGCGTTGTATGGATCAGCAATGGCCGCATTATTGATTATGCCGTCCAACCTTCCATGCTGCTGATAGATTTCAGTAATCAGATGTTCAACATCAGGCTCTATAGATACATCTGCTCGTTTATACCTAATCAACGGGTTTTCTGACACTAACTGATAGCATCTTCATCGATATCAGCAACGACGACTGTCATGGAACGTGAAAGGTAGTTTGCGATTCCTTTACCAATTCCTTTTGCGCCGCCAGTAATTATCACAACTTTGTTTGTCAGCATTTCCATGTTGTTCCAATAAATTTGAATCTGAATAGTATTAGCGAACACCTATCAAATAACTTTAATGATATTTTATAAAAAAAGACAGACCGCACTGATTAGCAAAACAAAAGTGATTATTATCTTAACGAATTAACAACAAAGAACGTTTTTGCATGGATATAGCCACCAGTTTTTCATCAGAAAAGCTCCAAGAAACCTTACTTGATCTAATGCGAACCCGTGAACGTGAAAAGCAACTTAACGATGAAAATACCGCAATGGCGGGTTCAAACACAAAGCGTCAAGTATTCAATAGCTTACTCTCCATTCTACGTAAGTATATAAGTTTTGAACACGCTCTGGTTCTAACCCGAGATGACGAAACGGCGCCGTTGCGGACACTAGTTACAACATGTCGTTTTTTTGAATCGAGTATCTGGCCGGTAGGGACGACATTTATCCGTTCAATAAATGGTGAAAGCATCGCTCTATTTGATCCTAGGCAGGTCTATGAATTTAAACAGCTTTCAGATGAAATTATGTATTACTGTCATTCTGCATTAGTTACTGGGGTCAAAGCCTGTTCTGGTGATGCGTTACTGCTTTTTTTACACTCAGATAAAGGTCAGTTCACGCCAAATTGCCGTCGAGTACTAGAGCGTTTTCGACCACTCTTAGAACATGCGATCATTGATATAGATTATCGTGAACGACTTCAGTCTATTGTTACCGCTCGTACTCAAGAGCTCACTCACAGTCAACAGCGATTCCGAGACTTTGCGAACACCGTTGGAGACTGGTTTGGGGAAGTCGATACTGACTACAGCTTTACATATATATCATCATCAAATATCGCGAGTCACATTGTAGATACTCATTGCATTCTTGATATATTTAATGAGAATTCAGCATTTTCAGAGAAAATTAAAACCATATTTATTAAGCAAGAAAAGTTTGAAGATGTTGAATGGCAGTTACCTGAGAACGAAGGAGGGCTATGGATCAGTTTCAGCGGAACACCATATTTTACTAAACAAGGCCAGCTTCTCAGTTTTCGTGGGACTGCCAAAGATATTACGAGTCGTAAACAGCGAGGCTGGGTTAACCAAATGGATCACTCTGCACAGCTTTTGCTAACAATCATTAACGACATCCTTGATTTATCACGAATTGAATCAACAAATTTTGAACTCTTCAACGCTTCAATATGTTTAACTGAATGCATCAATTTGGTTGTTACGCAGCTTCATGAGCAGGCTTATAAAAAAGGCATCAAGCTAAAAGTCATCGTTGCTATCGATGTACCAGTAAGAATCATCGGTGATAAAAATCGCATTTCTCAAGTCTTATTTAACCTAGTTGGAAATGCAATAAAGTTTACTCATCAGGGGACAGTCACAATAGCGGTTAGCCGAAAGGAACAGCAACTGCAAATCTCAGTAAAAGATACAGGTATAGGTATCGCCCCTGATGCCCAGGAAATGTTATTCAATCCATTTATGCAAGCTGATAGTAGCATCACAAGGAAATATGGTGGTACCGGGTTGGGATTAGCTATCAGCCAGCATCTTATCCGGAAAATGCTGGGGGAAATCTTGCTGGAAAGTGACATCGGTATTGGCAGCTGTTTTCGTATTGTCTTACCGTTATTACCCATGCCAAATGATAATGCCACACACCCTGTAGAGCCAACAGCAGCTCACTATTTACCATCACTAAACATCCTTGTTGCTGAAGATAGCCCCACGAACCAATTAGTTGCAAAATTGATGTTAGAAAAACGAGGACATCAGGTGAAAATTGCCAACAATGGCATTGATGTTATCGACATGACACAAAATCACCCAGAATCATTCGATATTATTTTTATGGATATTTCTATGCCAGAAATGGATGGGATTCAAGCGACACAAATTCTGAGAATGACAGGTGTTGATCTTCCGATCATTGCATTAACTGCAAACGTTATGCAGTCTGATCAAGCCAAATATTTTAGCGTTGGGATGAATGATTTTCTCGCTAAACCGATATTAGCTCAAGAGCTCAATAATATATTGAATAAGTACCAGTTGATGAAATCGAACACGTGAATTTAGCGGACACCTTTCGGCTTGGCTCGTGACAAAACCTAGATGTACATTGTTCCGGATGACGCTTAAGTTGTTGATATAATGCTAACTATTTGAAATAATCGCGGCATTACAGGTATGTCTATTTGTGAGTTCTCACACATTTGTTGTCGTTCAAACATTCGCCACATAAAGGAACAGAGATGCAATTATCTCTGAAAGCATTAGTAAAAACATTGTTTGGACGTCAATCTGAACACTCCAATAAGAAGCCACAGACAACAAATAGCGATTGCACCACAGTACACATCAAGCAGCCAATCGTTACTAACGGATCCTCAAATACTCTCTGTACTGGATTACTGGTTAGACTTTGAATTATTTGATATCCCAGAATGTCCTTATGATTTCAAGAAGGGCATTGTCAGTGAGCCGGCTGGTGATTTTGATAAAAAGTGGTTGGATGATGAACAACCATTTCCAGCAATAAAAAAAGACAGCAAACTATTTGTAATGTTCCAATGCCATCGGGCTGGATACTTATTCCACTGCGAGGATAGCGAAAATGCTCAGCCTTTACATCCTAATACCGTAACCCCTAAAAGCTATTTATTAGGGGTTGCTTTCATTCCGAGCTTAAATACCCATGAGTTGACAGGCGAGAAATACCTCACTTGGCAACTGTCTGAAGACGACCAGGATAAAATCGTTAACCTTGCAACTATCCGTACAATTTATCGTCGATGCCGCTCTTCAGTACTCGCCAATATGACAATCACTGATTGGGTTGATACGTGTTTTGAATCCATTGGTCAGTTGCTACATAAACACCTTTCTAAGGAAGAGGGTGCTGATAATGAAGCTGCTGAACCACTGACGACAGAACAGTTAAAGCAATCCATTATTGAAATAAATCGCTGTATTGCAAGAGAGTTTTGGCCAACCCATGAATCACGAGAATTCATGGAGAAGTATGCTAAGGCGGTAGAAGTAAACAAGCAAGATCAGTAAATAAAGCGGTCGAAAACATATCAATGGTTTCGCTATCTCAAAGGGTTAAGTAACTACCTTGGCTTGTCGCCTTTAGTCTATCAATTGAAAGGAACTGCGCAGGATGACGCCAAGATCTTACTCAATGATTACTTCGGTGACTTGAAAGCAACAGGGGAGTTGTCTGCTTTTATTCAAGGAATTGCATCTAGCCAAAAGTTCTTAAAATCACATATGGGCTTTTTAGAGCCCTTAAGTAAATCACTAGAACAGATTATCGCTGACAAATTGTTAGTTAAGGAATTTGTTGAAAAATGGTGTCAGTTAGACGAAAAAAGCTGGCTAGAGTCCCTCGATGCTTTACAAAAGCTCGTGCAGGTTTGGTGGAAGTCAGAGCTTTGGAAGCATGAACTGGAAGCGGAGTACAAAGAGGCGAAAGATGCTTTCAACGCGTTACTGGCTACCCACAATGACGCACTGAAAGATTTAAACGCTAACCGTTTTGACAAGTGGGGAATTTTAGTTGACCACTACAAATACACCCATCTAATCATTTAATTACTAAAGATGCCTACGCATTACAGGGTAACGAAAATTGAAGCCCGTATCCAACAACTGTCACCCATTGGTAGCAAAGCAATCAATCAACTAAGAAGTGATCTTTTTGTGGCGGCCTTACTGGTTAATGAGTTGATGATAAAGCTAAATGCAGCAGAGCATCATAATACTTTTAAATTGCTACCTCAGCTTATCAACGGTAAATATCAAAGCCATGAAAACACCCCTGATCATGAAACATTGTGGGGGGTATTGTTCCTGCTGTTTCCAGTCATGTCGACATCGCTATCATCAGTAGAAAGCCAATTTATCCGAAAAGGCATGACGATCTATAACAGCATGGATGAGATTCGAACCAGCACACCAGTATTATTGGAAGAGCACCTGATAAAAGCCGTTAGCATCCCAAGTGTTGCCACCGCAGAGACGACCAGTTCAGACTTCAATAATGTTTGGAAAAACATGGCTTAGTCGAATGAACTGATGCGGTAAAACAATTAGATATTAGACAACGCAAACAATCAAATTGCTCGCGCTGTCTGGTATCTACAGCAGCAGCGAAGCAATGTGCTTAGTGATCTTAAACGCGGTAGCTCTTAGTAAGAAATACCGAACTTGAAGGACAAGGCAAACTGACAATTTGCCGCAGTATCTTAAAGTAAGGTGTTTATTACCTATTTTATGGTAAATACAATTATGTTCAATGAAGTTATAGTCGACACACAATATTCATTTTTCCAAAGAGTTTTGGGGATTTATAAGTTGTTGATATAAAAGAATAGGCTCCTTGCTCATGAAGTTATGGTTCCCCGAATAGAATTTAACATAATATACATAATGCGCACTGAGGGGTCGGAATTTAACAAATTTTACTGATGAATGTGTTATTAAGGAAACGTTCCTGTTTTGGCGGTTAAAATGCTTTGGAAACATGTATTTATACTCGTCTTTCATGATTTATCTGACGTTCGATTAAATGTAATCCTTAAACCGTCATGGTTGTGCTTTATCTGCCATTGACAGCATGGATGCCCGATTAATAACTGTCACCTATTGGTTTCGGCCTAATTAATCGGAACAAACTTATAATCAATGATGAAAAATGTGAGGTCTGTCATGTTGCATGACTCTTTCAAACGACTTTTCTGGCTCCATTTCGACACTATCCCTGAAGCGGCTGCATGGTTTCATGTGCGTCCGATTACCATCACACGCTGGCTATCCGGTGAATCTGACGTGAATCCGATGGCTGAAAAGCTGTTATTGATCCGTGCCCGTGGCTACCTCCCGGATGATACCCGCTGGCAAGGTTTCCGGGTTGATGAGGATCGCTGCATCATTATTACCCCGGATGGCCGCCGTTTCAGTCCGAAGGAATTAATGGGCTGGGCATTGCGCTTTGATGAGTACCATGCGCTCCGGCGACTGTATGAATTGGACTATGTGCCAGTGCGTTCCAATGTCGTTACGCCGTTGCCG
>NZ_JAKJSL010000088.1:0-2910 GCF_050336815.1 Photobacterium nomapromontoriensis | reverse complement strand
CCCCCTGTGTCAGGATAGTTGTCACTGTCAAAAATCAATCAATTTAGAGGGGCGGAAACAGAGGAAATATGTCTCGTTATTCACAAGAAAGAAAAGAAGCTATCTTGAGAAAGTTGTTACCACCGTTGTCTCGCTCTGTCGCTGAGATAGCAAAAGAAGAAGGCATCAGTGAGGCAACGCTGTATTATTGGCGAAAACAACTTCGACAATCAGGAGCCGTTGTGCCAGATAGTAATACGAGTTCAGAACAGTGGTCAGCGCAAACCAAGCTGGCGATTGTCRCAGAAACCTTCTCGATGACAGAACACGAGTTGAGTCAATACGGTCGAGAAAAAGGACTGTATCCCGCGCAAATACACCAATGGCGCAGTGAGTGCATGYAAGGCTTTAAGTCAACCAAAGAGAATGAGGCTGACGCAAAGAAGCAAGCAAAAGCGGATAAGATTGAGATTAAACAGTTAAAAGCAGAACTCCGTTACAAAGAGAAAGCGTTGGCTGAAACGGCTGCGTTACTGGTGCTAAGAAAAAAGCTGAGAGCCTTTTACGGGGAAGAGCCCGAGGACGATTAACCTCAACCGAGGAAAGGCAAAGTCTCATCACTCTCATTCAGGAAGCGAAGCAAAACGGCTGCCGRTTGGAGCTTGCTTGCCTTGAAGCTGAGGTGAGCTTAAGGACGTATCGCCGATGGTATCAAGATGAAACGATTAAAGAAGACCAAAGGCTGACAGCCTTAAGGCCTGAGCCAGCAAACAAGCTATCAGAAGAAGAAAGACAAGCAATCTTAACGGTGTGTAATCAACCTGAGTATGCGAATTTACCACCAACCCAGATAGTTCCGACACTACTGGATCACGGCGAGTATATTGCATCAGAAAGCACGTTTTACCGCGKACTCGCTGAAGCTGRCCAACTCYGCTCAAGGGGGCGTCAACGTAGCCGCCAGAAAGCAGCTAAACCAACAAGCTACACGGCAACAAAGTCGAACCAAGTATATACATGGGATATCACGTATCTTCCGTCAGGTGTGCGTGGTCAGTTTTATTATTTGTACCTGATCGAAGATATCTACAGCCGTAAAATCGTGGGTTATGAAGTACATGACCGTGAATGTGGCGAGCTCGCATCACAACTGTTACAACGTACGCTAATGCGAGAGCAGTGCTTTAATCAACTTCTGGTACTGCATTCTGATAATGGCAGTCCAATGAAATCATTGACGTTCAAAGCCAAAATGGAAGAGCTTGGCATTATCTCGTCCTATAGTCGGCCACGCGTGAGTGACGATAACCCTTATGTGGAATCGTTGTTCCGAACATTGAAATACGTACCGAGCTGGCCGAAAAATGGATTTAAAAGCCTTGAGTTAAGTCGAGCTTGGGTCGGTAATTTTGTTCATTGGTATAACACCGAACATAAGCATAGCCRCCTAAATTACATTACGCCGTCAGAACGACACAGTGGAAAAGATACAGAAATACTGAGCCGTCGAGAGAARGTGTTATCAGCACATCGAAGCAAGAAACCAGAACGTTGGTCAAAGAATATTAGGAACTGCCAGCCTATCGGGGCAGTACACTTAAATCCCGAAAGAGAAGCAGCTTAATAATCGACCAACTAGTGACAACTACCTTGAAAAACACCGCCATCAAGAATACTCCGCGTAGCAAGTATCAGAGAATTAAGGCGTTTTTTGTGAATACTAGGGCAGTGGTTTTGAATTGTTTGCTGTAGAATCTGAAAATCGCGCATCGTACCGTCCAATTGGTCTAATGTGTTTCTGGCGATATCCATTAGATCAAAGGTGTCGGTGCGCGTCTACCTCATTGTTTATCAAAAAATTATGAGGGGATTGTAAGATGCAGGCGTTAGCAATTAGGGAGAAATTGGAGTTGAGTGGTTATCAATCGAATTTAGAAAGTTAGCTGAACATGCTCAATGAGACTTGGGCTTCACTAATAAGTAACGGAGTCACCAACGAAACACAGTTAGTTCTAGAATTTAGCTACTTATGTCCAAATAAAGCATCAGCGATTCAACTAAACGATGCCCTCGAAAACTATGAGTCACTGATCAGAAGTGAGGGGTTTATTAACCGCTCATGGTTTGTTGAAGGATATTCTCACCCGACAACGGTAACCAAAGACATCCTTGCTCAATGGTTAGACTTTATGGTTACAAAAGGTTGGGAGTTTCAATGTACCTTTGATGGTTTTGGGGCTTCGTTTAGTTAAATTGCCATACAAACTGTTTAAGAGTGATTCGCAACGCGTGGCATTTTTACTATTCTGGCGATATCCATTAGATCAAAGGTGTCGGTGCGCGTCTACCTCATTGTTTATCAAAAAATTATGAGGGGATTCGTAAGATTGCGGCGTTAGGTGCTTTATCATTTTAAATTAGATGGTTCAAATATGAATATTGATAAAATCGAAGATGTTGTGTCTGAAAATCTCGGGGAAGGATACAAGATTGTTTATGAAAATGGTGAATTATCACCAGCGATTGAATGGGTAGATTGGGTGCAACTGTCCGACGATGAAAATGATGTTCAAGTAGAAGTTCATTTCGAAGATGATAGTGAAAAAGTTTTTAATAAAGGCCTGAAACTACGTCAAATCTGGCATGAAGACATCTAATGTGACTCCTTTATAAAAACCTCATAAACCTACTAAGCACCACTAGAAGCCTTGAAAGCGGTTTGTCGTAGATGGTGAGCCAGCACCTAACAAAGGCATCAAGGCGGGATCATTAGCCCTGTGCTGGCCAATATTTATCTGCATTACGCCCTAGATTTGTGGTTTGAAAAGAAAGTAAAGCCGAGGATGAAAGGCCGAGCGATGATGATCCGCTATGCAGATGATTTTGTCTGTGCGTTTCAATTTGCTCATGACGCCGAGCGCTTTTATAAGG
>NZ_JAKJSL010000087.1:0-2919 GCF_050336815.1 Photobacterium nomapromontoriensis | reverse complement strand
ACTTCAGTATGTCGATATCCCAGAACCTCAGGGAAGACTACAACCACCGTGATTTCAGCGCGTTTTTCCCGCCCCTGCCCAGCCCCGACTTGTACTGGGAATCAGCCTATCGCCAACTGGATGCACAGAGCAAGGGAGGGGAACGTGGCTAACTATACCGTTCACGGCGTTTACCTGATGGAGGTAGCGTCTCCAATGTGGCAGACAGCGAAAATAACAATTACCGCAAATAACAGCAAATAACGAGCAGATAACACAGTGAACAGAAAAACAAAAATTCTTTTGGTCGGTGCGGCCATCGGCGGCGGCTTAGCGGCCGGAGGGGCCTACCTGTCAAACAACACCCCCTATGATGATGTGTATATGAACCGTCTGGATCTGATCACCAGAGTGCGAGAACTTTCCGGTAACAAACACACGCCTTCTTGGAAGATCGTTGTCGACATCCCCAACAATCCGCCGCTGGAAAAGTGGAATACCCAGCATAACATGCCACAGCTGATTACCACCATTCAGAATCCTGACCATGGACTCTATACCATGAACATGAACGGGACCGATGTTCGGCTGCTGTTTACCGCAAAGGAAATAGGTGGAAACATTGAGATTAAAGGCTTATCAAGGCCTTCCCGCTCACCCGACGGTCGCTATATCATCACCGCCTATCGACCAGAAGCCTTCCAATACAATTGTGTCATCTTCGACCTTAAAACCCGGCAAGCCCACCAGCTCGGGCCTAGTCGCTGCCATTCTTTTGACTGGCAAGCAGACAGTCAAGCGGTGTATTTCACCGGGGGGCAAAGCTGGCAACAAGCGCTCCGCTATGATGTGACCATCGGTACTGCGACGCCGCTGTCGCCCCCTCCTGAAAGTGAACTTGGCGAGCTGAACTACGATACTGACTTCGTCAGTGGCTGGAGATCACCTGACGGCAAGCACTTAATTCGCCAACTCAGTTATTACGCCATGCTGCGGGTAACGGACTCGAAGAATCAGGCCGTATTCACACTGCCGAACATGGAATACCTTGGCCGCGAGGCACACTACGCCAAAGGGTGCAATAAAGGGCTGGCATTTAGCGCCGACCACAGTACTTTCACCTGCAACACCATCGGTGATACGTTCAGCTACTATCGGTTTGCCACCCCAAAGGTTGTGGCAGGCATCGCGCCACAGCGCTGGATTGTACAAGAGGGACAGTGGTTTATGAGTGAGGATAGCAACGATATCACTCGCTTACGTCAGCCAGAAGAAGACTCACCACTTTCGGCGGTGCGTTATACCTACACCGGCAAGGGCAAGGGCCCGCTCGATGTTATAGCTGGCTACTTCAGTATGTCGATATCCCAGAACCTCAGGGATGACTACAACCGCCGTGATTTCAGCGCATTTTTCCCGCCGCTGCCCAGCCCCGACATGTACTGGGAATCAGCTTATCGCCAACTGGATGCACAGAGCAAGGGAGGGGAACGTGGCTAACTATACCGTTCACGGCGTTTACCTGATGGAGGTAGCGTCTCCAATGTGGCAGACAGCGAAAATAACAATTACCGCAAATAACAACACATAACGAGCAGATAACACAGTGAACAGAAAAACAAAAATTCTTTTGGTCGGTGCGGCCATCGGCGGCGGCTTAGCGGCCGGAGGGGTCTACCTGTCAAACAATACCCCCTATGATGATGTGTATATGAACCGTCTGGATATTATCACCTTCGTTCGTGAGATTTACGGTCACAAAGACACGCCTACTTGGGAGATCGTTGTCGACGTCCCCGACAATCCGCCACAAGAAAAGTGGAATACCCAGCATAACATGCCGCAGCTGATTACCACTATTCAGAATCCTGACCATGGACTCTATACCATGAACATGAACGGGACCGATGTTCGGCTGCTGTTTACCGCAAAGGAAATAGGTGGAAACATTGAGATTAAAGGCTTATCAAGGCCTTCCCGCTCACCCGACGGTCGCTATATCATCACCGCCTATCGACCAAAAGCCTTCCAATACAATTGTGTCATCTTCGACCTTAAAACCCGGCAAGCCCAACAGCTTGGGCCTGGCCGCTGTCAGTCCTTTGACTGGCAAGCAGACAGTCAAGCGGTGTATTTCACCGGGGGGCAAAGCTGGCAACAAGCGCTCCGCTATGATGTAACCACTGGTACTACGACGCCGCTGTCGCCCCCCCCTAAAAGTGAACTTGGCGAGCTGAACTACGATACTGACTTCGTCGGAGGCAGAGTCTCGCCTGACGGCAAGCATTTAATTCGCCAACTCCGCTATGACGCCATACAGCGGGTAGCGGATTCGAAAAATCAGGGCGTATTCACACTGCCGAACATGGAATACCTTGGCCGCAAAGCATACTACACCAAAGAGTGCGACAGCGGACAGGCTTTCAGCGCCGATCACGGCACTTTCACCTGCAACATCATCGGTGATACGTTCAGCTACTATCGATTTGACACCCCAAAGGTTGTGGCAGGCATCGCGCCACAGCGCTGGATTGTACAAGAGGGACAGTGGTTTATGAGCAACAATCGCCACTTAATCACCCGCTTACGCCAGCCAGGAGAAAACTCGCCGCTTTCGGCGGTGCGTTATACCTACACCGGCAAGGGCAAGGGCAAGGGCCCGCTCAATGTCATCATTGGCTACTTCAGTATGTCGATATCCCAGAACCTCAGGGATGACTACAACCGCCGTGATTTCAGCGCATTTTTCCCGCCGCTGCCCAGCCCCGACATGTACTGGGAATCAACCTATCGCCAACTGGATGCACAGAGCAAGGGAGGGGAACGTGGCTAACTATACCGTTCACGGCGTTTACCTGATGGAGGTAGCGTCTCCAATGTGGCAGACAGCGAAAATAACAATCACCGCAAATAACAGCAAATAACGAGCAGATAATACAG
>NZ_JAKJSL010000086.1:0-2938 GCF_050336815.1 Photobacterium nomapromontoriensis | reverse complement strand
TGTTATAACTTCATCACTGACTTCGACGATTCAACCATTTGAACAGACTATTTAGCACTGAATAGTACTGCTTATTCAGGCTGTCACTGTTGTCCTTAAAGCCAAAGTAATTTCGCTAACCTATCAGCTTTCATGCTAGCGGGACTGCTGGCGTTGCCGASCCCACAGCCAGCAACCACATCACGCACCAAAGCCCAGAGCTTTTGCCCTTGCTGTAAGCATCCRATRTATTTTTCGGGGATCTTACGGCCCAAATAACATRYAACCAATAATAAGGRTAATGGCGACCACTTTTAACCAGAAGGAGAACTAAAGCCTAACATTCAATGCGTTAAAATCATTGGCTCACGCCAAGGCCGACACGCGCATCCATATCGTCACTTCGCCTTGATCACCTTCCACCCCATTCGCAATATTTACTTATATAAGGAGGCTTGGACTTCTTCAACACTTCGGTTAGGTGCTGGCTGCGCAGCACATAACCTTATTTGTTATGAGGAGTTATCGCGCTCCAATTCCTGAAGCTGATTCAATGCAAACCGTCCCCTTTCCGACACCGCAGAGGATTGATCTAATGCAAATTTTTCTGCTAATACCTTAGCGTAGACTCCAACCCCTTCTAGATCTCGAATCAAAACCTCTGCTGATACCCTCCTTACAACAGATGACCGGTCTTCAGCAGAGCATTTTAGCAATTCCAATATTGGAACTTTGGTATCTAACTTGCGTTCAGACACGATGGGCGTCATTCTTCCCTCGCAATAACGGATATCAGTCCATTTCCATTTACGGCCCCCTATCCAAGCTATACGCCTTTCAAGCAGGCTTCGGTACGCTTTGGCTCGAACAGCGGGTTGTACGGCTAGATTTGCAATTTCTGGTAAATAATCATCAAGAATATTTGTGCGTCCAAGCTGAGAAAACAATGAAGGCATAGGTCCTGCACTTGATGAAATCAGCCTAGACCTCATTGAGTTCGCAATGTCTTTCTGCGATATGATTTGTAAAAGAATTTTCTTGTCTGCATCTTCAATCCTGCCCCAAGAATTCCAATTTGAAAGGGCAGTTAGCAAGGCCTCGACTACGAAATCCGGTGCTGTCGCTTTTGCTAACTCCGTCAATGTATCTCTCGCAGCTTCACGTACTTGTGGAACCCAATCATTAAGTCGACGCACCGCAAGAGAAAAGAAGAACGCATTGGGGGCAGCTCCTGACAAAGTTCGTAGAGCTTTTTCTCTCTTGTAGCCATCCCAACTAATCAAATCTAGCCAAGTTAACAATTCTTTAGGCTTAGACCAAAACTTCCATTTGGGAGGCTCAAGTTCTCTTAGTGCAAGGGAGAATTCAGATCGAATAATTCGCTCCCAATAATCAAAACTTGTAAGTGGCAGTTGGGAAGTCGCATCAATCAACGAGGACATATCAGCAACGACTTTACTCCCCGAATTTATCGAGCATGCAAAGTCCTTGACTGCTTTTACTACTTTATCTTCCACAATCTGAGATTGCTGCATACTCTAAACTCCTCATATCGCCGGGCATAATGTGCGCCACGACTAACCCACCAAGCGCACCAAACTCCATACCAAAACCGCCGAGTGTAACGCATCACCTTAATTGCTTGTTAAACATTTATTTCGTAATAGGTTCAAAGTCAGTCCACTTACGTAATCCTATGACGGAACAAACTAATAGCCCCAGAAATACCATTGGAGCCTCTACATCAGAAGGACTATTGGGTTGAGATATCCAAAGTGAAACAGATGTGGTTATAATTGAAATCGTAGAAAATGACAGAAAAAACAGACATATAAATTTAGTAACGCGTTGAGAATTAAACACCTTATGAAAGCCGATTGGAATCAGTAACATAATAAAGCCAATTAAAAATACTTTAAACGCTGACCACATAAACGCAAACAACGTAAATTCACCAACAATTTCATACTGCTTGCAAACAAACACAGCAATAACAGAAACAACAGTAATTGCTTGTGCACTTTTGTTTGTTAACGGCAAGCGCTCAAGCCAGTCCACTACCTTATATAACCGTTTAGACCTTGAGATATATTTAATTTGTGCAAAATGTATAAAGGCACTAGCACTGGCTATCGAAAAGATTGCTGAAAATGTCATTTTAATCAGTGTTTCAGAATCAGTAACTTTCTCGCCATTAATAGTTACAAACGAAACATCTGAGAAAAGTGATGCAAATGAAGAAACAAGAACTATTAGGGCTAAGATAATAACTACCCCAAAGAAGCATTTTAACGAACTTACCATTATTTCCTTTACCGTATAACATATGTGAGCGCGCAACTGTATGCCTTTCACACTTGATGAATAACAAATTGATAATAAAGGATTTTACTCGTTAATTAATAAAATGAGAAGATACTTATTTTCGTTAGCTTACACTCACAGCATCATCATAACGTTATCGTGGTAGAGCAGCCAGTTACCTGACGGCCCCCACTCAGATCCGGACGTGCGGAACTACCGCATCCGGCTCCTCAATCATATATATGCCCGTGTGGGCAACAACATACCTAAAACCAAGTGATCGCCACTTGATATGTAAACCGACTTATCACCTGCATCGGCGTTATCCCGTTATAAGCCAACATTTGCAGYAAGCCTTCCCTGTTATAACTTCATCACTGACTTCGACGATTCAACCATTTGAACAGACTRTTTAGCACTGAATAGTACTGCTTATTCAGGCTGTCACTGTTGTCCTTAAAGCCAAAGTAATTTCGCTAACCTATCAGCTTTCATGCTAGCGGGACTGCTGGCGTTGCCGAGCCCACAGCCAGCAACCACATCACGCACCAAAGCCCAGAGCTTTTGCCCTTGCTGTAAGCATCCAATATATTTTTCGGGGATCTTACGGCCCAAATAACATAAAATAACATACAACCAATAATAAGGGTAATGG
>NZ_JAKJSL010000085.1:0-2966 GCF_050336815.1 Photobacterium nomapromontoriensis | reverse complement strand
GTGCCGACTTAGCTCAGTAGGTAGAGCAACTGACTTGTAATCAGTAGGTCACCAGTTCGACTCCGGTAGTCGGCACCATTTCTTAGCAAGCGTTGCGAAAGCAACATTGCAAAAGTAAAAGCTTAACCGCTTTCACTTTTGCCTCGATAGCTCAGTCGGTAGAGCAGAGGATTGAAAATCCTCGTGTCGGTGGTTCGATTCCGCCTCGAGGCACCATACAATTCCCCTTTAGTTCAGTTGGTAGAACGGCGGACTGTTAATCCGTATGTCGCAAGTTCAAGTCTTGCAAGGGGAGCCAAATTAGAGAACCTCAGCCGAAAGGCTGGGGTTTTTCTTTATCTGCTTCTTACTCCTCAAACATCCTTTTCTGTGAGCAATAACCAGTAACGTCCCCACTCCGTATTCATCAATGAACCCCATCTGACACATTCAGGAACAAATAACACCTAACTATATGATTTTATTTTACAAATATTCGTAATGTGATTATAAGTAGCCGACGGTATATCATCACAACGCGAGCAGACTATGAAACTTAAGTATCAAGCCTACGGCTTGTCCGCCATCATCTTATTCACCTTGTTGATAATGAGTGCAACCAGCCTATGGGCGAATAGGGTTGCGAGCAATCTCGACAACAAAGCGCGCGTTACAGAGCTATTCAATAGTGCCTATAGCATTTTGAACGAAATAGAAAAAATGGCGATTGATGGCACCCTCCCGGAAACAGAAGCAAAGGCGCTGGCCACCCGACTACTACAAAACAATATCTATAAAGATAACGAATATGTCTATGTCGTCGATGAGGACATGAATTTCGTTGCCGCCCCTCTTGATCCCCAGTTGCATAGCACCAGCTTTAACGAATTTAAAGATGCTGACGGCAACAGTATTGGTCAGCTTATTCAACGGATGTTAAGTAACCGCAGCGGAACACTGGTTGAATATACCTGGTCTCAGAAATTACCTGACGGTAGTGTGGAGGAAAAACTTTCGATTGCGAAAAAGACACCGCATTGGGGCTGGGTCGTCGGGACAGGAATTGGCTTTAATGAAGTCAATCAGCGCTTCTGGTCCAATGCTCAATGGCAACTCGCGCTATGCTTGGTGGTCGCGAGTGCTATTCTGATTATTTTATTAGTGGCTACTAAGCGTATCCTCAACCTCGTCGGTGGAGAGCCTAGCGACGTTCAAGCAGCGGTGCAGTCAGTTGCCAATGGCCAGATTTATACCCACTTTAGCCACGCAGCACCCGTTGGTAGCATTTACCTTTCCGTGCAGCAGATGAGCCAGTCCCTTGCCCTGCTAATAGGCAATTTGGATCAATCAATGATGGCCCTTCGCGACGAACTGAATCAGGTAAAGTCTCGAGCCGGGACTCTCGCTCAGCTAAGCGATAACCAGCAGCAATCAACGGAAATGATTGCCACCGCGATGACCGAAATGGCATCCTCAACCAGTCATGTCGCAAGCTCTGCACACGATACGGCAGAGAGCACCTTAGACGCAGACAAACAGAGCCAGTTAACACAACAACTTATCAATTCCACGGTTGGCAATATTGAAGGCCTTTCTCAAGAGCTTTACACCGCGGGTCAGGCCGTTTCTACCCTCGATAATGACGTTAATAATATTGCGAAGGTCCTCAATGTCATTGGCGATATTGCAGAACAAACTAACCTGCTTGCTCTCAACGCTGCCATTGAGGCGGCCCGTGCTGGTGAACAAGGTCGAGGATTTGCCGTGGTGGCTGATGAGGTTCGCAACCTTGCTGGGCGGACCCAAAACAGCACGAAAGAGATCCAAGAGATGATCGTCAGCCTCCAGCGGGCTTCGCGCCATGCTATCGCAACCATGGATACGTGTGCCAGTACCAGCTTGAATACTGTCGCTCAATCACGAGAGGCATCGCAATCACTTGAACAGATTGTCTCAGCGCTTGAGTCTATCACTACCATGAGCCATCAAATTGCCACTGCGGCAGCCCAGCAGACCCAAGTCAGTGATGACATTTCTGAACGGATCAACCTAATTGATGAGAGCGGCCGCCAACTGAGCGCCATTGTCACCTTAAGTCATTCCAGTACCGAAACCTTAGCTCAACTATCAGATGATCTAGAAAAGGCTGTCAGTAAATTCACCATCCACCGCTCATCATCGGTTTAGCACTGACATTTACCCAATATATGTAGCAGGCACGGTCATCGTGCCTGATTGTTTTTTTGCGATCGATCCCTTTATCACAACACTCTCATACCATTTTTCCCTAAAAAAATACAATACGGCATATGGCAATCGCGATGATTACATTGCACGTCCAGGCATGACAAAACCACAGAAGAGCTCAAAAACCGAACGAACAGACCAAAAAAAGATGGATTGATATTTTTTTCTCAAAAAAGCATTGACGCAAAGAGGGAAAAGCTTTTTAATGCGCTCCGTTGCCTCGATAGCTCAGTCGGTAGAGCAGAGGATTGAAAATCCTCGTGTCGGTGGTTCGATTCCGCCTCGAGGCACCATTTCTTCTTTTAGTGATGGTGCAAGCAACGAAAAATATAATTCCCCTTTAGTTCAGTTGGTAGAACGGCGGACTGTTAATCCGTATGTCGCAAGTTCAAGTCTTGCAAGGGGAGCCAAATTCAGTGTTAAGCTTTAGGGCTTGAGACTAAAAAGATTCGTGTGCCGACTTAGCTCAGTAGGTAGAGCAACTGACTTGTAATCAGTAGGTCACCAGTTCGACTCCGGTAGTCGGCACCATTTCTTAGCAAGCGTTGCGAAAGCAACATTGCAAAAGTAAAAGCTTAACCGCTTTCACTTTTGCCTCGATAGCTCAGTCGGTAGAGCAGAGGATTGAAAATCCTCGTGTCGGTGGTTCGATTCCGCCTCGAGGCACCATACAATTCCCCTTTAGTTCAGTTGGTAGAACGGCGGACTGTTAATCCGTATGTCGCAAGTTCAAGTCTTGC
>NZ_JAKJSL010000084.1:0-4151 GCF_050336815.1 Photobacterium nomapromontoriensis | reverse complement strand
ACCCCGGCCCCCAGTGATCCCCAATCAACGCCAATCGCATTTGCAAATGATTCGGTAACCTGTGCCACTGAGATTTTGACATTAACCTGCTGCACGGCTGTCACGACCAAATTCTCGATAATGCCGGTCCAACGGTTATTACGTGCAAAAATAAGACTTTCCGATTCTTCCAGGCCGCTATCGGCAAACGTGAGCTTACTGGATTCCTCATAACGTTCCGTTGACTCCCGATTCAGCAGAGTGGCAACCATACGGTAAACATCATCGCGCTGTTGCTCGGATGCGACTTGCCCACTGACAGAGACTTGCTCACCCACCGACTCCAGTTTGATATCCAACTGAGGGAAATGCAGTTTAAGCTGGCGCCGGATCAGGCTTAAATCGATATCGACCAATATCCGCTCAGAGAGCAATACATTCCCATTGATGCCATAGACAATCAGCCGCGTTTGACCCACTTGCTGAGCAAAAACCACTAAACTCTGCTCATCAATCACTTGGTAATCCGCAATGTCTGGCGCACTGATAAAAACTTTACTGATCGGTTGCCCTATCGAAAAATGCTTTGCGTCATTCAACGTGATGTAGCGATCAGCGGCAACCCCTGACATTGGCCACCAGCCCCCCATAACCAATAACACTATGAAATAATATCGCCTTAACATCAGAGTACCCCTTCTAAGCTTGAGGAGGAGTCACGCGGACCGCGTAATTCTTCAATGCCGGTATAGTTTTTAATGACATCGCGCACATCGGCATGCAAAGGCTGTTGATAACGATAACTTCGATAAACCTCGATATGCATCGTGCGTTGGGCGAGTGATAATCGCGCAATATCTGAGGGGGCTATCTCGACGACAACCGTCGTTTTTCCCTCATTATCACTTACCTGCTGAGCAGAGACCGCGCGGTTTGCTTCTTCGTCATCGAGCAGACGACTTCGCTCCGTGCCAATACTCATCACCTTAACGTTATGAAGAAATATCGAGGCCTCAACCCCTGAGAAATGTGGTAGCGCATCACTATTTACCGCCAAATTCACCTTGGGAGAACTCACCGCAAGAATATCAATGTGATCACCGGGATGAATAAAATTGGCGATTAGATTTCGGGTTGTGACCTGCAGCGGATAGAGTGTCATCCCTTCGCTAATCAACAGATCAATGTATCCCGGCTGTTCTGGACGTGTCTGAAACTCTGACCATATCCACTCACCTTGCTTTATTGACGTGTTCAGCAAAACTGTCGGTGTAAAATCGAGCTCAACATCTTCGTTAAAGCCAAGTTTCAGTGCCGATCCCATCTCTACCTGCTCACGGGTGACGCGTGCAGGTGTTAATGGCGTCCCTTTCGCTAACTCGGTGTTAGCTCGCCACAACGTCACATAATGAACCTGTCGCTCCGGCGCATCATTCTCAGCCCGTTCAGGGGAAGAACGCAATGTGCCTATCAGGCCATAGACCCCACTGATAACGGCCAGAAAAGCAATTAAGAATATTACTTTCCCATTCATAACCTTGCCTTTAAAGTAAGTGGACAAGAATTGGAAAATAGAACCCGACCGCGATGGCAATACCATAAGGCAAGCCGGGATCCTTCCCCGTCGATTTTCTTTGTAACAAACGGTACTTCAGCAAATACAGGCAGGCGATGATCCCACCTGTGATTGCCGTTAACCACAGCGCCAATGGCAGGCTGGATATTGGCAGGACCAGTGCTAGTGCCGTGGCCAGTTTGCTGTCCCCTGCACCCAACACATTCACCCCAACCAATACCCCCGTTATACCCAATACCACCAGAGCACTTAGCCAACCGCTGTAAGTGCTGGTCATGGCATTGGCGATCAACGTCCCCGCCAATACAGCCAGAACAAGGCTATTGGGGATGCTCCGCCTGTATAAATCTGACCAGCAGATAAAAAGTAAAACAATGAACAGATACGTTATAATCAGCATAAAATAACTACTGTTACCATTTATTGGCCTATTGCGACCACTAAGGCGTAGCAGTCGTGATGGCTGTAGTTATGGCGTCAAATGCCAATTTCAACTGTTCGACAAAATTACCACTACCTGATACCGCCGCACCAATCATCACTGCCATAGCAACCCCAATCAAGCCATACTCAATTGCGGTTACACCGCGCTCATCTTTTTTATAGGTCGAGATAAATGCATCAACCTTGCTATACACTAAACGCAACATAATAACCTCCAACACCTTTTGTGAATGAGTAAGAACCACTTCTTACACAGCCAGATTACTGAATATTTTCAGTTGTGCATCGATGGTGTTCATTGAAAAAATCAATCATCACTAAATATCAATGGCAGACAAAACCGATTTGACCTTGTTGCGGTTGAGTAAAAGCACTACATAAATCAATGAGATATACATGCTGTAATGACTATTTTATTTATTAAAAAACAAAATTCATTTTAATATAAAAATTATAATATCTTTATTCTATTTTCTGACCTGATTCACAAATATAGCGTTATTGATATTTTAAGTACGTAATTACTCTTAACTTTCATACCTTGATATAAAAAACACGTCGTGATTGCATCTGATACCAAGTTGATACTGTTTTATTTTCTACTAGTAATATAATTCATATTAGAAGTGTGATATTAGATGGATTTGATACTCAAATGGATTAAAGAGAACACAACCGTAAGTAATGGGCTAGGTGGAATGGTAATGATGAAACTTCATTTAGATGCAATTGCTGCTTTTGTACTGGTCGCTGAAAAAGGCTCTTTCACGGCTGCGGCGCGAAAGCTGCAGAAATCACAGTCCACCGTCAGCATTGCGGTGCAGCACCTCGAGGAAGAAGTTGGTAAGCCATTATTTTCACGAGAGAAAAAACAACCTCAACTCACAGATGATGGGAAGATTTTTTTTCAAGCTGCAAAATCATTTTTAGACAATTATCAAGATCTGGTTTCCATTGCGACATCAATTAGTGCTTATAAAAATAAAACGTTAAAAATTGGTATTGACCCGTTTTTATATAGCCAATATATATGTACGCTCTTAACCAGTTTAACAACATCAATTCCAGGACTTGATGTCATCATGATTGATTCCCCGAGTGATGTTCTCTACGATAATATTCAAAATGGCACACTCGACATTGCCTTTGGCTACCTTAGTCATACCAAAATATTCGATATTGAATATAACACTTTGTTTAATTCAAATGCTTTTTGGGTTAAAGCTCCATCTTATTTAATTAATAAACAAGAGCTACGATTACTCTTAATAGATAATGATAGTAATATACAAAAACAGACGCTTAGCCCCCCAGCATCCATCTGGAAATGCAATAATCTCAGCACTGTCATTGATTTATGTATTGCAGGGCATGGTATCGCATTACTTCCCGAAGAAATTCAAGCGCCATATTTAGAAAATGGGAAATTGCAACGAATTCATGATGATAAACGCTTCTTTGGTAAAAGTTGTAGCGCATCACTGCTATGGAAAAGCAGCCAGCATTTATCACCAGAAGTAAAATGGCTCATTGACAAAACCAGCACATTATCTGCGCCACTTTGGTTAAGCCCTTAATCATGAAAGAAAAATCATTCACACCCCTTTTCACGTAGGGATTTACCTCGAATTTGAACACTCATTAAAATCCCAGATACAAAAAAAACAGCACAATGGCTGGCTTCATCATTTAATTCGCAGGAATTGAGCTCGAGAACAAGGCGGAGCCCATCTTACCTAGCAATCAATTCACACCTCTTTTCATGTAGGGATTTGCCCCGAATTTGAACACTCATTAAAATCCCAGATACAAAAAAACCAGCGCAATGGCTGGCTTCATCATTTAATTCGCAGGAATTGAGCTCGAGAACAAGGCGGAAGCCCTTCTTACCTAGCAATCAATTCACAACCCTTTTCACGTAGGGATTTACCTCGAATTTGAACTCTCATTAAAATCCCAGACACATCGAGTAGGGTGAGGCGTCGCCGCCTCATCCCTCTCACAGAACCGTACGTACGGACCTCGTATACGGCTCATGTACATTTCCATTCAGCGTAAGTGCTGAACACATGCCCTGTCACAACATGTTCAATATTGACTAAACCAAGTTCATTGAACCATTGATTTGTCATAGCGTAGCTCGATAACGGAC
>NZ_JAKJSL010000023.1:0-141719 GCF_050336815.1 Photobacterium nomapromontoriensis | reverse complement strand
CTAGACCCTAGACCCTAGACCCTAGACCCTAGACCCTAGACCCTAGACCCTAGACCCTAGACCCTAGACCCTAGACCCTCCACTACCGTGTTGCGAATTGCTGATCTCTTCACTGACCCAGTGCAGCAGTTGTTTTATTGCCCGTGACAGCACCTGATTTTGGCGAACAATGTACCCCAGGCTGGTGGTTGGAAAATCCGGTAGAGGAGTGATGGTGCTGGTCAGGTTTAGCTTGGGATGTAATGAGAATGCAGGCACGATGGCAATACCAAAGCCAGCTTCTGCCCAGTCAATTTGTGCATCCACACTGCCCACTTCCATGACTCGGTATTTCGGCAAGTTCAGGCTGGGCAACGCTAAATCAATCAAATCACGGGTTCGGGTATCATGGCCCAGTAAAATTAAGGTCAGTTCATCACCGTTGTGGTGCGGTGTGCCTGTTTGAGCGCGTTGCTGCCAGTCGGTTAGCCCGTTTCCTAAAGCGCACCAGTGTACCTGACGCAGCTCGGTAAAATGCAGAGGCTGGCTTTCTTTTTGGGCGATCACAAATCCCAGATCGGCTTTCGCACTTTTGACCAGTGCAGCCGCTTGGGTAGAGGTGGTATTGAAAAGTGATAAATCAATACCGGGAAATTCTTGTTTGAAGGACTGGAAAGGTTTGATCAATAGCAGTCGCGAAATAATATCACTGGCTGCAATCGACAGAGTGCCCTGATAGAGGTCGTTGATAGCATTGAGATCAGCCTGACAAATCTGTAATTCCTGCAATGTGTGCTGAGCGCTACGTAGTAAGCGCTGACCTGCTTGAGTCAGCCTGAACGGGCTGCGCTCAATCAGTTTGACTCGGGTAGTTTGTTCCAGTTGCTTGATGTGTAGGCTGACATTGGGCTGGGTCATATGCAGCTCTGATGCCGTTTTACCAAAGTGCTCTAACCGGGACAGAGTAACGAACGTATTCAGCCAATTGATATCTAACATATTCACTCGCTGGTTATAAGATAAACGAATGGAGCATATTAACTGCTTATTATTCTACACCCCTTGTCACACTTTCCCATATGGAATTCTTATCGCCATTATAACGATTATTGATTTTTCTTATTGGCTGGGGAGGCATAGCATAAGGGCTTCGCTATTAAGGAGAGTTAATTATGTCGTCTATTGTTGTTGTTGGTGCAAACTGGGGTGATGAAGGTAAAGGTCGAATCGTCGACTTTTTGGCAGATCAAGCTTCTGCAAGCATTCGTTTCCAAGGTGGTAACAATGCAGGTCATACCGTTGTAAATGACTTTGGTACATTCAAATTGCATCAGCTTCCTAGCGGCGTATTTAACCCTGACTGTATCGGTGTTTTAGGCCCTGGTATGGTAATCAGCCCTGCATTATTGTCTGAAGAGATTGCAGAAGTTGAACAAGCTGGTGTGAAAGTGAAGCTTTGTATCTCTGATCGCGCAACGCTCTGTCTACCTCTACACGCACTAGAAGATACACTAGAAGAATTACGTTTAGGTGATGGTGCATACGGTTCAACGCGTCAAGGTATTGCACCTTGCTACGGTGACCGCGTGATGAAAAAAGGTATCTTGGTAGGCTGGTTGAAACAGCCTGAAGTGCTTGTTGAACGTATTCAATTTATGTTGGATTGGAAACTACCTCAACTACGCGCGCTATACCCAACGTTTGAATTTGAGCAAACTGCACAAGAAATGGCTGACTGGCTATTGGAAGTTTCAGCACCTTGGCGTGATGCGATTTGCAATGTTTCACTACCTCTAAAAGCGATTCAAGCTGAAAGCAAAACACTATTGTTTGAAGCTCAGCTTGGTGCTGGCCGTGACCTTGTTTACGGTGAATACCCATGGACAACATCATCAAACTGTGTGTCTATGTACGCAGGTATTGGTGGTGGTCTACCAGCTCTACGCCCTGAGCGCGTTGTTGCAGTAGCAAAAGCGTTCAGCTCATCAGTGGGTACTGGTACGTTAATTACTGCAATGGAAGAGCAAGATGCCTTCCGTGAACTTGCTGGCGAGTTTGGTGCAACCACAGGTCGTCCACGTGACATGGGTTACTTTGATGCGGTAGCAACCAAAAACGGCGTTGAGCTACAAGCGGCAACTGAAGTGGCATTGACCAAAGTGGACTGTCTGACTGGTCTTAAAGATCTTAAGATCTGTGTAAGCTACGATGGCGAACACAGCGAAAATCCAATTTGGCCACAAACTGCGTCATTGAAAGCGGTTTATGAGCAAATGGAAAGCTGGAGTGAAGACATCACTGGTTGCCGTAAATTTGAAGAGCTACCAGTAGCGGCGCAAAAATACGTACTGCGCATCGAAGAGCTAATGGGTGTGCCAGTGAAAATGGTATCTGTCGGTCCTGGCCGTGAACAGATGATCATTCGCTAATCAACCATAGCGGAAAAGCAGTTAGAACGTGATAAAAGGCCGGTATCTCTGATGAGATGCCGGCCTTTTTAATGTTATTCGCTAAAGACGGGAGAGTGAAACTCATCCGGTTTGAGAGTGATTACCGAGCAGGATAGTTTGTTCAGCATCGACTCTGCAGTATTACCCATCAGAAAGCCAGCAACGCCAGAGCGAGATAGAGACCCGAGTATGACGACGTCTATCCCTTCTTGTTCGACAAAGTCAGGCATGATCTTTCTTGCATCCCCTTCCAGGAGCTGTACTTGCGTGGTCACGGCGTTTGTCGGGCAGGACTCAAGCAGATCATTTAAGCGCTGATGTCTGTCAGCTCGCATTTTTTTCGCGACAATGGCTATCTCCAGATCGGAATAACCACTCCAATTTCTGAGAAACCCTTCAGATTCTAAACGCCAAGCATGAGCAAGGGTGAGCTCTGCCCCGGTTATCGCGCAAAAGTCGATGGCTAAGGCGACAATTTTCTCTCTGAATCCATTATTCTCATGCTCGTCCATATCAACGGCGGCGACAACATGCCGGATCGAGAGAGTGGTATGACTGATTGACCAGATGGGGACATCCGATTTTCGCATCAGGTGACGGGTAGTAGTACCTGATTGGCAAGCTTGCTCTCTCTGTTCTCGGTGTGAATCAATAATGATCAGTTGGGCTTGAGTCTCTTTCGCTGCTTTGATGATTTCGATAGCCGGAATACCGAGCCGAATTTGGGTCTGAAATTTAATTTTAGGGTATTGTGTTCTCAGAGTATGAACATGTTGTTTAAGCACGTCATGGTAGATTTGTGTCGCTTTATCTAATAAGTCGAGGGTGGATGAGGTATGCAAGGCGACTTCTTTAAATTCAGCCAAGTCTTTAATAATGGTTAGCAAGGTCACGCGAGATCCTATGCGATTGGCAAAGTGAAGCGCTTGGTGAAAAGACTGACCGAGTGGTTGCTCAGGTGCAATAGCGATGAGTAAGTGGCTGAAAGTCATGTTGCCTCCACGGTTGAATAAGGCTGATTGACTGGCAGTTAAGTGAAGCGTCGCGTGCTGCGTATGAGTATATTTAGCTTAACTTGCGTTATATCAGCAGGTTATATCATCCGTTAAGTATAGACGGAAAAGCTTGAAATTCGATTTATTGGCTAAATCAATAACTGGCTGGTTATGAGGAACCAGCCAGTTGCTTATGCGTTTACTTGTGGGGCTGAGTTATACAGCGTCAACTACTGCCCGTACCGCCGCCAGAACATCCTGACCCAAAGCAACGCTACGCTCAGGAGACCAGCCGTAGAGTTCATCCGGATGACTGATATGATCTTTAAACGGCATTTCTACCGTATACGATAGGCACTTAAATTGCTCAGCGACCCAGTTGGAGGCGACGGTCAGATTTGCTTTGCCCGGTTCACATTGGCCATAACCGTGCTCATCCTGAAATTCAGGCGTAATGGTCAGCAGTGCTTGCTTGAAGGCATTCTCCAGTTTGGCGAGGTGCGCGTTATAAGAGGGGATCCCTTCGCTACCAGCAACAAAGTTGTAAGGAATAGCCTCATCACCGTGGATATCAAGGAACATATCAACACCCGTTGCCAGCATGCGCTCACGGACGTAATAGACTTCAGGGCTTCGCTCAACAGATGGCGTTTGCCATTCACGGTTGAGGTTAACGCCAATAGCATTGGTACGCAGGTGACCACGGATACTGCCATCAGGATTCATGTTCGGCACAATGTGGAACACAGCGTTGTCGAGCAGGGCACGACCCACGGTATCAGTGCCATCCAGCAGGCGTTGCAGCAAGCCTTCAATAAACCATTCCGCCATGGTTTCACCCGGATGCTGGCGACCGATGAGCCAGATATTCTTTTTCTCTTCGGCAGGCTCGCCAATAGTCAGCAGGCTAATATCGTTACCATCTAAGGTTTGCCCCAATGTCTCTAGTTCGCAATATGGGTGAACTTGCGCTTGATGAAGTAAGTCTTGGTGGCGATCGTAGGTGTAAGGCGCAAAATAAGCAAAGTACATCGAGCCATATTCAGGGATGACGTTGACACTTAGGGTATCACCATCAAACTCGGCTGGAATACGGAACCACTCTTCCCGATCGTAGGAGGCGACAACATCATAATCTTTCCACCCTTCTGGGTAGGCTGATTTTGCCAGGTTGAGAAGCTTGAATTGGTGAGGCAGATGCGGTGTGCTTTCTAGCCGAAAATGAAACCATTGGGCGATATCGGATTGGTTATCCGCAGGGATCGCCAGTTGAATGTCATTCGGTGAATCGGCCTTGATTACCTGAATATTACCGCTTTCAAAATTGCTGAATATTTTCATTGTTGTTTTGTAATTTTGTTATGAGGTGCGAATAATTTAGCAGTAACGTCGGTGCTCTGCTACCTATCAATGTGATTGGTATCATAAGAACGTGCTAAATAAAATTGCCAACAATGAACATACTCAAGCTACCTCAAGATGTTCATTTTAGTGAGATGCTAATAATATTGACCGGTCGATAAATACACTGGTGTGTATCTTGTGGGTAATGATGGAGTTGGTCTAATGTAAAAATCAGCAGAAATTGCTGGTATTGTAATCACTTGGTTGGGTTGGGCTTTACAGCAATACGCCATCACCGTATTATACACCGCATGGAGAGATGGCTGAGTGGTTTAAAGCACCGGTCTTGAAAACCGGCGTGGGTTTATAGCCCACCTAGGGTTCAAATCCCTATCTCTCCGCCACACATAAAAAAGCCGACTTCATTGTCGGCTTTTTTGCATCTGTCACTTGGGAAAGAATGAGATAGGGTGCAGAACCCTAGGCAGGGTTCACCTGAGCGAAGCGAAAGCACATTGCCCGTGCCGAAGGTGCGAAAAGGCAATAGCCCGGAGGGCGCGAGCTTGCGAGCAGTAAATCCCTATCTCTCCGCCACATCCTAAAGCCCAGCAGAAATGCTGGGCTTTTTCGTATTAGCTACCTTATGTACTAGTAGGGATTTGAAAATCCCCCCATACCCAGAACTCTCCGCCACACATAAAAAAGCCGACTTCATTGTCGGCTTTTTTACATCTGTCGCTTGGGTATATAACGCATTGTCTTACCTGTATAATCTCTCTGTAAATACTGAAATTCAGTCTTTTTGAATGATGCTAAATCAATGCCATAGTGTGATTGTGACATCGTGGCCTCCAAAGGATGTGTATATCAGACATTACCAATGTGTGACAGAACCTGATAAGGGGGAGTCCAGACCATTTGTTATACAGAAACAAGGTAGTAAGTATTACTTATGAGCAATAAGTGGAAAATGGATACAGACAATATTACGTTTAAGTTAATTGTTATACACAAGATGTTTGGTTGGTTTTTTTTTATAGGTTTTGGCATTTTAGGCTTTATGTTTCACCAAGACGTTTTTAGCGTTATTGTTGGTGTCGTGAGTTTGTGGTCAGTGTGTAGGAAACCAGAAATAAGCTGGAGCTTAAGTAAAAAGTGTTGGATTTATAAAAATAGGAATTATTTTAAGGCTTATGAAAAGACGTTCGCTCTTTTACCACAAGATGAAATTGAAATAACATATAAAGGAGCTGGTCATATGAATATGACATACAGTTTTTTTGTGAATTTCAAGCCTCAAGTATCACCTGACGGCATTAATGACTTTATTGATGGGCGTTGTCTTTTGCCAATAGAAATCACAGATAGTCTTGAACCTTTAAAAATACTTATTTATCTATATTACTCTTCAGGAATTACATTGAAATTCGACTTGTCACAATTGTATGAAACACACGGTGATGCGTTTGTAAATAATTTGTATCGAGAGTTATATGATGAAAATTTATTTAAAAACAGATACAACTATAATAGCTAGGCTACGTGTTATATCGACAGTTAATTTTTCTCTAATGTAAGTGTTATCGTCACCTTCCTAGGTTGTTACACACAAAAAAGCCGACGTAATCGCCGGCTTTATGATTTCACTCGTACGCACCTTACCGTTTCTCTTTGTCTTAATATTGTCAAAGTATAAGCTTATAATTAGATCAATATCTTAGAAGTTTTCCATGGGTTATTTGATAATGGTGCGATGTATTGAATGATGGATATAAACATGGGATCACCGAAAGCGGATTTGTTGGCTTTGCTCGTTAAAGAGTGTCATGAGTATTGCTTAATTCCAACAAGCGAAGAGCAGAAAAAACGTGATAAAAAGTCATTTATCAATGGCTTAATGACGGCATCTAGGATTGTCGGTATTAGCTATGATGAGTTAAATAACATCGTTGAGGCGATGCCTAAGTCTACATTCGCTAGCTTGGAAGATAAGCTAGCGATCCCAACTTACATACGTAATCAGATGGAAATGGGAAAGTAGTGAGAGAATGGAGGGTGTACATTGGAAATGGATATTTTCGTGGTTGATGCCTTTACGGATCAACAATTCAAAGGTAACTCGGCAGCCGTAGTACCAGTAGAGCATTGGCTAAGCGCTCAATTAATGCAGAGTATAGCGGAAGAGAACAATCTATCTGAAACCGCATTTATTAAGCATGTTGCTGGAAATCAGTATGAGATCCGTTGGTTTTCTCCGCTGACTGAGATTGATTTCTGCGGTCATGCTACATTGGCATCGGCCTATATACTCTTTCATGAGTTTGGGGTTCTGAATGAGATCGAATTTATTACCGCGGAGGTCGGCACTTTAACGGTTATATTGAATCAGGATCATGAAATTGAGATGACGTTCCCTTCCCAAAAGCCAGAACCTGTCGCGGTGATACCAGAGCAACTTATCTCAGGCTTATCAATAAAACCGATAGAGGTCCTGAGAAATAGGCAGGCTTATTTTGCCATTCTTAACACTGAACAAGATGTTCTTGATGTTATGTATGAATCAGAACTGTTGAAGCAGCTTGCGCCATATGATGTTGTTGTTACCTCAACATCGCGAAAATATGATTTTATTTCTCGCTACTTCTGGCCTGCAAATGGTGGTGATGAAGACCCGGTAACGGGCTCTGTTCACGCAGGATTGGCACCGTACTGGGCTGAAGAATTAAATAAGCCTAGTTTGCTGGCATATCAAGCTTCTAGCCGAGGCGGTATTTTGAAGTGTGTTGTATTAAGTCAACACGTCATTGTATCTGGTAAAGGGGTTCTCTATATGAAAGGTAGAATTCATATTTAAATCATCATGCCTGTTTGATGGCCATTTGGGCTGAATGGTCTGTTTTCCCTATCTATAGATACCCCGTATGTATCGTTGAGCATCGCAATGGTGCTCAATCAGTATCTTGATTTGCATTAAATGATTCAAAGTCAGTGATATTTCTTTATTTAACGATCAAATTTTATAACTAAGAAACTAAAATCGACTAGTTGTTACTCGATAGGGTAGGCGTATTCTAGTGTATTGATTCTATTGAATATTTAAATTTTGTTCGAATAGCCTTTTTATACAATGGAATCGATTTATTATGAGTGATGATGGTGCGAATGACGCTTCTTTTGGCGAGATAATTGGTTATGCTGCGGGCGGTATCGCCATGTATTCTTCGGATTATAGTCAACTGGATGAGAGTCAATACCCCAATGAATCGTCAATGCGTAGTTATGTGCATTGTGAATATATGGGGTATAAATGGCAGTGCGTTGAGTTTGCTCGCCGTTTTTATTACGTCAATTATGGTTTGGTGTTTACGGATGTCGGCATGGCGTATGAGATCTTCTCGTTACGCTTTCTCCGCAAGGTCGTCGACAATCATATCGTGCCGCTCTATGCCTTTGAAAATGGTTCTATTCGAGCGCCAATCGCAGGCTCTTTGCTTATTTGGGCAGACCGTGGTGAATTTCAAGGCACTGGTCACGTCGCTGTTATCACTCACATTGAAGACAATAAGGTCATGATTGCGGAGCAAAATGCCAGTTTCTCTTACCTGCCTCGTGGTCAGCAATGGACGCGAGAATTAAATCTTCATATCGAAAATGGTCATTACTTTATTCAAGATACTTTCGATGATACCGAAATATTGGGTTGGATGACCCATAATACTGACTATCATGATGGCTTACCTCAGCCCAAAATTGACCCTCACGTATTAATGATGCAGCCTGCGGTGCGTGAAAATAAAGGCCAGTTTGATGGTCATTGGATAGCAGATAGTGAGCCATTAATGCATGCTTTTCTTAAGGCGAGCGATGACTATGTTTTAAATGAGGATTTGTATCAATATTTCACTATGACACCAAAAGCAGAGCAAGAAATCATTAAAGCAACCAATGAGTTGCATTTAATGTATTTGCATGCCACCGAGAAGGTGATGCAAAGCGATGAGCTACTTGCACTGTTTGATATTCCGAAAATCCTGTGGCCTAGACTGCGCCTGTCATGGCAACAGCGCCAGCACAGTATGCTAACGGGCCGACTTGATTTTTGTATGGATGAACGAGGATTAAAAGTCTACGAATACAATGCAGATTCAGCTTCTTGTCATACTGAAGCGTGTGAAATAATTACCCGCTGGGCACAACAGGGTGGTGATATTGATGCCGATACGCCAGCTGAAGAATTGCTTAACGAATTATCCAGTGTGTGGCGATACAGCCAAGAGCATACCTTTGTCCATATCATGCAAGATGATGACGAAGAAGAAGATTATCACGCGCTGTTTATGCAAAAAGCACTGACGCTCGCGGGTATTGAAAGCAAGATCTTAAGGGGACTCGACGGTATCCACTGGAATGATGCAGGGCAGCTTATTGATGATGATGGACGGTTAATTCACTGCGTGTGGAAAACCTGGTCATGGGAAACGGCAATTGATCAAGTGCGCGAAGTGAGCAGTGATGAATACGCGGCAGTGCCTATTCATACAGGGTACCCTGATATAAAAGTCAGACTGATTGACGTATTGCTCCGCCCTGAAGTCAAAGTGTTTGAACCATTATGGACGTTGATTCCAAGTAATAAGGCGATTTTACCTGTTTTATGGTCATTGTTCCCTCATCACCGTTATTTGTTAAACACCGATTTCGTCGTGAATGACGAACTTAAGCAAACGGGGTATGCGATTAAGCCTATTGCAGGGCGTTGTGGCAGCAATATCGATTTAGTCAATCACGATGAGTCAATCTTAGATAAGACTCATGGCTCGTTCGATAATCAGAAAAATATCTATCAAGAGTTATGGTGTTTACCGAAGATTGCCAATAAATACGTGCAAGTATGTACTTTTACGGTGGATGGTAATTATGGCGGCGTGTGCCTGCGTACCGACGATTCATTGGTTATCAAAAAAGATAGCGATATCGCACCGCTGATGGTGCAAAAAGAAGACGAAGATTGATCTTACATGTGTTGCGTTGATAGCAAACGAAACCGCATTATCGTGGGTGCTACACTGCTATTAGTTGACTTACATATTTCAAATAGAAACGCCCCGTGGTGCACGGGGCATATCCTTATTTCTTATCAAATAAGCCATGGCCAGAATTGAGCAACATAGCAATGAGTCGATCGTTATCTAACGGTTCGCCTGACATGATACTCGCCAATACTTCACTACCAAAGAGTAACGGGGATAGGATCACATCGGCTTTTACCTGCTTGACTTTATTCATGTTTTTAGCATCATTGACGGCTAACACTGTTTTCGTGGTGGGGAAAAGCTCCCGCGCAGACAGGACGATGAATGCGTTATCAGCATCGTCATCTGTCAATGCTAGTATCGCCCTGCAATGTTCAATCCCCGCCAATTTTAATACGGCATCATTGCTGTAATCGCCCGATAATATATCTAGGTTTCTGTTAACCCTTTGCTGGATTTTTGGGAAATTATCTTCTGGCTCACTGGTTAGTATCGTGACGTTGAGCCCTCGCTCTAGTAGCTGATTAGTCGTTGCGATGGCTAATACCGAAGTGCCGCAAATAATGTAGTGATCTTTTCTATTCATCTGTTTTTGATTACCTTTGACTAATTTATTTAACCCCCCTTTGATCAAGGGACCAAATACAGTTGTGACCGAGGTGGCAAATACTGTTATTCCCGCAATAATGACTGACGTCGTAAATAAACGAGCAGGTTCCGTGATAGGAATGATGTCGCCATAACCAACCGTTGTCATGGTAACAATAGAGAAGTAAAACGATGTTGTTAAATTGGTTATTGCGGGATGGAAACCCGCACCAAAGTAGAGTGCGCCGTATGTTGAATAAAACAACAACACAGTAAAGCTGATAAAGGCAAATATCCCACCTGCGGTGGCACTGGAACGGTCAAAGTCTTTTCCTAGCAACAGAAGACTGGTTAAGGTTGCCACACATAAGATCAGACTATGGGTTAAGTCGGGGAAGAAATGCCAGGTAAACACAAAGGTGATCAGCAACAAGACGATGCTGACCGCCCACGCAATTCGGGCACGAAAAAGCAATCCGAATGCGTTGAGCGTTAAAAAAACACCAAGCAAAAACCAAGGACCATTGGCAATATTCGCCCAGTTCATGGATGAATAATTGTCGATATGAAATAGCCCAATCAGATTGAATGATGTTCCCCATACACTTTCAAGAATGAGCAATCCATTGATGAAGACAGCAAGAGCGACCAGAACATGGCGTAAATGTAGCCAAAACACATGCCATTTTTGCCAAAGAAGAGAAGAGAGTTTCAAGGCATTTACCTATCAATAATACGCCACAAGAATAGATTATAACGCTATGTCAGGCAGCCTAGTAGGCCGTAAAGGTATAAATATCCTCAAGTGGTCACTCGATGTCGTACTCGTTTACTTTAAAATGTTGGGGACGCGTTAGCTCAGTATGATCATTTATCCTGTTGCCGTATGTCCTTGAATACAAGCTGAAACTGCGCAACGTTATTTTACTTTGCGTTTCAAGTTGAAACATTTAATAAAATAAACCGTTTCAATTTGAAAATGTTTTTACGCATTGAGATAAAAATCAGTTAGCTGTCATAAACCGTTAGTTTTGACCTGACAAATGATGAGCGCTTTATATTCAGCGTCAATTTATTGATATGGGAATACCAAAAGATGTGCCTCCATTACTCATGGTTCAGTAAGGTAATTGTATTCAAACAATAACGTGTAGCGTGGACATAAATAATGACTAATCAAACCTCACAACATAAAAGAGGGGCAATCGATAAGGCGGTCTTCTGGCCTGCCACGATCTTGACCCTCGCGATGGCAGTTTTCTTTTTAATGAACCCGACCTCCAGTGCGCTTGTCATGGGCAAACTGCATGCGTTCACTACCGGTGAGCTTGGTTGGTTTTTTCTCTTAGCGACCTTTGCAGTGGTTGTCTTCTGTGTTTTTCTCGCAATATCGCGCTACGGCGGTGTAGTTATGGGAGACAGAGAGCATGGTCCTGAGTTCTCAACGGCGACATGGCTAGGCATGATCTTTACGTCTGGTACCGGTGGTAGTGTGTTGTATCTTGGAGCGGTGGAATGGATCTGGATCATGCAAGCGCCACCATTTGGTGTAGAGGCTGGCAGTATTGAAGCTGCTCGCTGGGCGTCAGCATACGGTATGTTCCACTGGGGACCTTCTGCTTGGGCTTGGTATATCGCGTGTGCCATTCCAATCGCGTACTGTTTCTATGTCCGTAAAAAGCCAACCCTAAAAATGAGTGAGTTTGCCCGTCCTGTCTTAGGTAAAAAAGTGGATGGCATTTGGGGGCACTTGATCAACTTCTTGTACATGTTCGGTATGGTCGGCGGGGTAATGACCTCTCTTGCTCTGGGTACGCCACTTATCTCTAATGCCATCGTGTATGTAATGGGATGGGAATCGAGCAATGCGTTTTTAGACACCTTTGTTATCTTCCTGTGGACCTTTATCCCGCTTGTGGCGCTGATTATGGGTTTGAAAAAAGGGGTATCGGCACTGAGTAACTGGAACGTAAAAGCCGATGTCGTGATGTTGATAGCTCTGCTTGTGTGTGGCCCGACAGCATACATTCTAAACCTTTCAGTTGATGGTTTAGGCTTGATGTTACAAAACTTTGTGTACATGAGCTTGGCGACTGATGTTATTCGTGATGGCGGCTTCCCCCAAGCATGGACGATTTTCTATTTCTCTTGGTGGGTGGTTTACGCACTGCCGTTTGGTTTGTTCATTGCCAAAATTTCCAAAGGCAGAACGATTCGTGAAATCGTGATGGGAGGCCTGCTGGCTGGCTCATTGGGCTGTATGGTGTTCTACATGGTGCTTCCAGGCATGGGCATCAACATGCAAATGACAGGTCAAGTTGACTTAATGACTATCATGAATGAGCAAGGGCGTGGTGCGGTTGTGTATGCAATGCTTGAGCAAATGCCGCTTGGTACGCTGTTTGTGTTCGCGTTCGGTCTTATCACATTGATCTCTTATATCACGGGTCACTGTGCGGTGGGTTACTCATTGGCCGCTGCTACACAAGATGAAATCGCAGAAAACGAAGATCCGGCACACTGGAACATCGCATTCTGGTTGATTCTGGCGGGTGTAGTATCGCTGGCACTGTACTTCATTAATCCGGAGAGTTTGAAACCACTGCAAACGGTATCGATTCTGACCGGTTTCCCACTCTGTTTTGTTATCGGTATCGTGGCGAGAAGTTTCATCAAGCAGATTAATCTTGATTTCCCTGAGGGCTTCCCCGCAGCAGATAAACAAGGTCGTATTTACTTGGATACTCCTGTTGACCAAACGGAAGACGATCAAGGTACAGAACCTGACGTTAAGCCAGCAACGACCTTAAGCTAACTCTTATATCAGACCCATCATAAGCACCTCCTTCCGTTACAGGAGGTGCGTATAAGGAAATAAACATGAAAATCATCGAACCTCAAAGAGAAGTCCCTGTTATTGCTGAAACCGATGTATTGGTCGTGGGTGGAGGACCGGCTGGCCTCGCCGCTGCCATTGCCGCTGGGCGAATGGGGGTGGATACCGTGTTAATTGAGCGCTACGGTTGTTTAGGTGGTGTACTGACTCAGGTTGGGGTAGAGAGTTTTGCTTGGTATCGTCATGAAGGCACGGTGGATTGTGAAGGGATTGGCCGGGAATTTGAAGTCCGGGCATTGGAAGCGGGATTTGCGAGAAAAGAACCTCAATCAATCAGCCATGCGGTCGATCCTGAAGGATTCAAATATCTTGCAGACTGTATGGTCGATGAAGCGAATGTCAAAACGTTTTTACACTCTCAGGTTGTTGATGTCATTAAAGATGGAGACACACTTTCTGGTGTAATTATCGAAAGTAAATCGGGTCGACAAGCTATTTTAGCCAAACGCATTGTCGATTGCTCTGGTGATGCGGATGTTGCCGCTCGCGCTGACGCGCCGTTTACCCAGCGGGATAAAAAAGAGCTGATGGGCGTCACTCAGATGTTCCATTGCGCGGGTGTCGATGTTGAGAAATTCCAAAAGTACATCAAAGAAGAATTAAAGCCGACCTATGCAGATTGGGGTAAAAATTGGTCTATGGTAACAACGGGTAAGGAAGACAATATGTTTAGCCCTTATCTGGAAGAGGTTTTCAATAAAGCACAAGAGGAAGGCGTCATTCCCGGTGATGCCTCTGCCATTGCGGGTTCTTACAGTACTTTTACGGAGAGTGGTGAAGCCATTCAGCTCAATGTCGTCTATGAATCCGGCTATGATTGCACCGATATGCAAGACCTAACCCGTGGTGAAAAATGGGGGCGTCAACAGGCATTGTGGGCGATTGATGCACTACGTCATTACGTCCCGGGTTTTGAACATGCACGCCTGAGAAACTTTGGGATGACGCTGGGTACGCGTGAGTCACGGATGATTGTCGGTAACACGCGTGTTGAGAAAGATTATGTTCTTAACCAGGGGCGTTGTGATGACAGTGTCGGTATTTTCCCGGAATTCATCGATGGCAGCGGTTATCTCATATTGCCAACAACAGGGCGTTATTTCCAAATACCGTATAGCTGCTTAGTGCCCCAGAAAGTAGAAAACTTATTGGTTGCCGGTCGCTGTATTTCCGCTGATGTTGTCGCCCATACCTCCATGCGAAATATGATGTGCTGTACGGTAACGGGTCAGGCCGCAGGTACAGCGGCGGCAGTATCCGTTCAGCAAGAAGTGAATGTTCGTGATGTTGATATCGCCAAGCTTCAAGAGACGTTGAAAGCACAAGGTGCACGTATTCACTAATTCATGGTTATTGAGGTACCACTTTGGTTCCTTATCTTCCATCTTATAACAACACATTAAACAGTCATCTCAGACGGCTCAGGGAAGAACCGTCTGACTGATTGGAATATAAATAAAACCAATAACGTGAAACAAGGTATGCGAATGAAAACGATCAAGCAAAATGTGGATGTTGTCGTCGCTGGTGGCGGTACAGCGGGTCATATCGCCGCCATTCAGGCTGCCCGTGCTGGTGTATCTGTATCATTGATTGAAGCCAGTTCAATGCTCGGCGGCACCATGACCGATGGCGGGGTGTTTATGCCCAACCACTGGCATTCACCAAATGAAACGGTTGTACAAGGAATTGGCTGGGAGCTGTTCTCCCGCTCGAAAGAAATTGAAGGTCTGCGAATTAAGCCACCGTCAGAGCGGTATGGTGTTGATACACCAGCTTATTACAGCAATATTAATGTGCCCATTTACGCCACCGTTGCGGAGCAAGCCGCGATTGAGGCGGGGGTTGAGATTCATTACCACGAGTTTATCGGTGAGATGCAGCACGATGGCAACTTTTGGATTGTGACCTCATACGCGCGTGGGATTAGACGTATTACCCGCTGCCGTGAAATTATCGACTGTTCCGGTGACGCGGATGTTTCTCGTGCGCTTGGCCTGGCCGTTGAAAAGTCACCGAAGCGTCAACCGGGTACATTGGAATATCGTATTGAAGGCATCGACATGCAGCAAGTGTGGCAGGGCGAAGTGCAAAAGATTTACGAAAAAGCCATGGACAACGGTGAGTTGGAAAAAGGCGACTGGGCGTATTTCGGTATCTATCCATTCCAATGGTATCTACAAATGGGGGGACATAATTCGACGCACATTTATTCTTGTGATACTTCGGATGCCGACGGTCAGACCAAGGCGAACATTGAAGGTCGTGAGCGTATGCTGCGTATGTATCAGTTTGTTCGTACCAAGATCCCAGGTGCTGAACGTGCGGTGCTAAAAACCATGTATAACCGCGCATTATCGCGTGAAGGCTACCGAGTGATTGGCGAACACATCGTCACAGAGCCTGAGTTTATGGGCGCAGAGAAGTACGAAGATGCCATTTGTAACGCATTCAACTACATCGATATGCACAACGAAGACAATGGCTGTGATGAGATTTTTCATGAGTCTGCCAGCTTGATCCCTGCGGTTCCGATGCGCGCATTGATCCCGAAAGGTTCTAACCGGATTACGGTAGCCGGGCGTATTTTGTCTGCTGACCGCGTGTCACTGGCCGGGATTCGAGCTCAGTGTACGTGTATGGCAATGGGACAAGCGGTGGGTGCAGCGGCAGCCTTAGCGGTTAAACGTGGTGTCTATTCTCGAGAGGTGAGTGCACAAGACATTGTGGCACTAACGATGGAGCACGGCGCGGTTAAACCCTTCAATACCAAGAAGGTAGAACAGCCGGAAATGGCCTAGGCCGGAGTATGTGAGCACGATGACCAACATAATAATACGTATCAATAATAACGATTATTTGGCAACACTGAACAAAACGGATACTGCGCAATCTATTTTGTCCTCTTTGCCCATAAAGGGCCGCATTAAACGCTGGGGCGAGGAAATTTATTTCTCAATCCCCTTGGTTATAGATGAATGTCCCGATGCTAAGACTGAGGTTGAAGTGGGCGATTTGGCTTACTGGCCGCCTGGGCAGGCATTTTGTGTCTTTTTTGGCAGTACCCCCTATAGCCAAGCAGACAAGCCCGTTGCCGCTTCGCCAGTGAACGTATTTGGTTCACTCTTGGAACTGCCAAGCCAGTTATTTGATATTAAAGATAATGCTCAAGTTGAGATATGTTTAGCCTGATCGAATGTGTAAAGTGAAATCCTGTTCAGATTAATTATCTGTTTGCCCACCGTTATCGGTGGGTTTTTTTATGGTATATGCAACCAATACGTAAATGCGGTTGTATTGATTGACGTAATGAGGGGGGTAGGTCAGTTTCAAAATGGAAACAGAGGCTTTATTGATGTTTCATATTGAAACAGGAAATAGGGTTGAGATTGTTTTTTGTTATCTTCACCACAAAGAGCGATTTATATTAACCATTTTAAGAATAAGTTGTTTTTTACGCTCACAAATCCATTCTAATTTTTAGGGTTTTCATTACGGTTTAAATAGCTCTCTGATATTTTCTTAATTAACCAATAACGTGAATTGTTTATTGCATCAAATAAACAACGTTAAATTAAGGAAATAGAATAATGAAAACAATTACCGAGCCCGCTAAGCAGATTGAAGTGCTTGCTGAAACTGATGTATTAGTAGTCGGGGGGGGACCTGCGGGTATGGCCGCCGCGATTGGCGCCGCTCGTGAAGGAGCAAAAACGATTCTGGTTGAACGATTCGGGTGTTTTGGCGGCATGATGACAACCGCTGGTGTTGAGTCGATTGCTTGGTGGCGTCATGAGCATACCGTGGATGCGGGTGGTGTGGCACAAGAGTTTGAAGATCGAGCAAAAGCATTTGGCGCAACCAGCCCTGAAGTGCAGTCGGTGAGTCAGGCCATTAATGCCGAAATGTTTAAAGTGGTTGCCGATGATTTTCTTCAAGAGTCCGGTGTCGAACGTATTCTTCACATGATGGCTGTCGACGTTTTGATGGACGGCAATACCGTTCATGGCATTGTGACTGAGAGTAAATCGGGACGTAAAGCGATTCTGGCTAAAGTGGTGATAGATTGTACTGGTGATGCCGATATTGCGATGTTTGCAGGGGCTGATTTTGTCAAACCGTCTCGTGACAAATTGATGAGTGTTACCACGGTTTTCAACTGCTCAAATATCGATAAAGCCCGTTTCTTTGCCAATATTGCAGAAACCAAACCCACATACAGTGACTGGGGTAAAGACGAAGATAATAAGAATTGGTCTTATGAAATACATGAAAGCTGTCAAGGCATGTTTAGTCCATATCTGGGTAAAGTCTTTGTCAAAGCCAAGAAGGAAGGGCTGGTGCCAGAAGGGGTTACGTTAGGCGGTAGTTGGAGCACGATCACCGATCATGGTGACGCGAACTATATGAACGTTCAAAGTATGTCGGGTATCGATTGCACCGATGTTTTCGATTTAACAAAAGCAGAAATCGAAGGCCGTAAACAAGCGCTATGTGCGATTGAGGCATTGCGACATATGCAGCCAGGATTTGAACATGCAGTATTAAAAAACTTTGGTATGACGGTCGGAACGCGTGAATCTCGCCATATCATTGGGCGCACTCGGTTGACTGAAAACGATATTGTTAATCAAGGTCGTCACTCAGATTCTATTGGCATCTTTCCGGAATTCATTGATGGCAATGGTAAGTTGAAATTACCTCTTGAACCTCGTTATTTCCAAATCCCTTATGGGGCTCTATTACCAAACGGTATCGAAAATTTATTGGTGTGTGGTCGCGCAATTGACTCTGACGCGTTTGCGCATGCAACGACAAGGAATATGGCTTGCTGTGCGGTGACAGGACAAGGTGCAGGTGTTGCCGCTGCGATAGCGATTAAGCAAAAAGTTGTTTGTCGTGATGTCGATATTAATTCAGTTCAAAATGCATTGGAAAGTCAGAAAGTTCGAGTCCATTAATTCCCCATAAAATAATAACAAATAATACAAATGGCGTATTTAAATAAAACCTTAGTGCGCCAAATCCAAAACGTGAAATAAATAAGGTCTACTATGTCTAATTTAAATGAAATAAATAAGGCGGTACGGTTACCGACCTTTAAAGAAGCTATCTCGCCCATAATATTTATGGTGTTTGTATTAGCCATCGGAATGGGAGTGTTAGGCTGGCCTACCGGCGTCTGTTTACTTATTTCTGCCGCTTGTGCCGGTATGATTGCAGTCTCTCGCTTGAATTATACGTGGGAACAAATAGAACAGTTTGTTATCGATAAATTTGCCGCAGTGATGCCAGCCTGTTTTATTGTTATTTTAGTTGGCTTCATGGTCGCGACCTGGAGTTTCTCCGGGACGTTACCCATGATGGTTTATTATGGCATGGAGATCATTAAGCCTGAGTTGGTGCTGTTCTTATCATTTGTGTTGACCGCCATTCTGTCTTACGTTTCGGGTAACTCTTGGGGGTCAGTGGCCTCGATTGGTGTTGCGTTGATGGGGGTGGGGATTGGCTTAGGTGTTGATGTGGGTATGCTAGCGGCATCGATCGTGACCGGCGCCTATTTTGGCGACAAACTGTCTCCACTGTCGGATACCACCAACCTCGCATCAGCGGTCACCAAAGCCCCGTTGTATGAGCACATTAAATACATGCTTTGGACCACGATCCCATCAACAGTGCTTGCCTTACTGTTCTTTCTTTACCTAGGCTATACCGCAGACTCTGTCGGTGGGGTTTCAGAGTCTAGTACGCGTTTGTTGGAACAATTAGCCAGTATCTACAAATTTGGCATTCTTCCATTATTGCCCATGTTGGTGATTCTGATTTGTACCTTCATTGGTAAGCCAGCGGTACCGTCCATGTTGCTGAGCTCATTGGTTGCGGTTTTAGTGGGGTGGCAGTATCAAGGGTTTGATTTGAACTACGGGGTTCAAGCAACCATGGGCGGTTTTGATGTGAGCATGATAGGTGTTGATCCTACAAGATTAGAACCGGAAGTGCTGAACTTACTTAATCGTGGTGGTTTGAATAATCAAGGTGGTTTCTTAGCCTTCATTATCTGTGCGATGGCATTTGCCGGGATCTTAACCGGGACTCGCATGATGGATGTCGCGATGTCTGAAATGACCAAGAAAATCGTTACCGCCAAATCAGCAATTTTGGGTAGTGGGGTTATCTGTATCGTGATCAATATGCTGACGGGATCTGATGGCCTAAACAAGGTAATTACGACTGAGTTAATGCAGCGTCGATTCCTTCAGTTACGTTTAAATCCTCTCGTACTGTCTAGAACCCTAGAAGATTTCGGCACGATGACAGGCCCAGCAATCCCTTGGACTGCAGCCGGTTTGTATATGGCAACCACGTTAGGCGTTCCTACGATGGACTATTTGCCGTACTGTATCTTGTTCTTTGGCTCAATGGCATTTGCAACGTTCTATGCGATGACGGGTTACACTATTAAGTACATGACAGATGAAGAAGTGGCGCAATTCGCCGAGAAACATGGCATTGTTTTGGATGAACTCAAGCAAGAACCAACAGGAACATTACCTGTCGAGCAGCTATCCTAACGACGCGATATGAATATGAAAAAGCGCCTTCATGTGGATAATGCCGATTGCTTTAAGTAATTGAATGATCCTTAGCTGGCTTGATATTCGGCCTCAACATCGTTGAGGCCGATTTTTTATGTCTGAGTTTCATACCTGAGTTTTCTGTCGAATAGGTTGTATGGCTGGTTAGGAAATGAGGCTACGGTGGGGGGGTATTCTAATTGTCTGTGAAAAAGGGGTTTTAGTGTATCTAGTCACGCTTTGTAATGACCGATTGACAGTGATAGTTACTATACCCAAGTGACCTTAAGTTACAAGATTCAGACGAAGCTAAGCGTATTCAAATCAAGGCAAATACCTTAAGAGGCGGCATTCCCTGCTCAACGGTCTTTGATACCGAACAGAGCGCACTGAAATGAGCATGTTGAGGGGGCTTGATTATACACACACTTAACGTACTGGAAGTCTGCAAGCTATTGCTAGCGGTATTAAGTAGGCGAAATAAAAAGGCAAGCTGATGCTTGCCTTTAAACGTTACTTGGAGGTTGTATGGGGGATTATTTCAAACCGAGTTGGTGAGCTGTCAGAATCGCAGAGAAGACGTTTTCTGCTGTTACAGGGAACGGCATGTTGTGGATAGTTTCGCCTTCTGCTGTGGCACCTTGTGCGACTTCGAACAGTTTGTCGTGGTTCAGTTCTTTTACACCCATTTCAAATAAGTTGGTCGGTAAACCAACAGAGCGGCAGAAGTTGAGCACCGTATTGATCTCTTCCATTGCTGCATTTTCTAGTACAAGCTGAACCAATGTACCGAAGGCCACTTTTTCGCCGTGGTATAAATGGTGACACTCTTCTAGCTTGGTGAGACCGTTGTGGATAGCGTGTGCACCAGCTAGGCCACTACTTTCGAAGCCGATACCGCTGAGGTAGGTGTTGGCTTCAATGATGTTCTCAACCGCTTTCGTGCTGACACCATTTTCTACCGCTACTTTTGCTTTTAAGCCATCTTCCAATAGCGTTTCATAACACAGTTTTGCGAGCGCTTGAGCTGAACGCGTTGGTGCGCCGCCAGCCATTGTTGCTTTGCCTGATGTCATGTTAGCGCGTGCTTCGAAGTAAGTAGACAGCGCATCACCCATTCCTGCAACCAATAGACGAACAGGGGCTTTTGCAATTACCGCAGTGTCCATGACGACCATGTCTGGGTTTTTCGGGAACAGTAAGTATTCTGCGAATTCACCTTCCGGTGTATAGATCACTGCGAGTGCCGATGTTGGTGCATCTGTTGATGCGATGGTTGGTACCACAACGACCGGGATCTTGGTGTAGTGAGCGATAGATTTTGCTGTATCCAATGTTTTACCACCACCAATACCGATGATGACGTCATTATGTTGGGTGGCACAAATGTCGGTTAAACGGTCAATTTCCACACGAGAACATTCACCATTAAAAATGTCCATCGCAAGTGGCATATCAGCAGCAGCAAAGCTCTGTTTTACTGTGTCGCCAATCAGGCCTGTTACAAACTCATCGGCGATTGCCAGAGGGTTTTTCCCCAGCGTTTTTACGTAGCTCGCGATAGCGCTCAATACGTTTTCACCTTGAACATATTTACTTGGGCTGATGATGATTTTATCCATGATTCTTAGACCTTTATTAATGTGGTTATGTTTTGTTTCAACGTTAACGCTATCGTAGAGAACTGAATAAAAATGATGAAGTAAATCACCCTGAATAACCTTGGAATTATGATGGTGGTGACAATCTGTATACGCTGAAAACATTCAGAAGCAATGCTTTTTGGCATTGGTCAAACTTGTCCTTGGTCAGTGGAATTTCGTTTCATTGTGATACGAAAACGCACAGAAAAACGTTTCACAGTGGAACGGATATTTTTTGATTGAGCGACTATTTTCTCCATTTAAGATGGCTTTAACCCTACGAAACGAAATTCGAATTACAAGAGAACGGAATGATGAAAAAGCTAATTAATAGTGTTGAAGATGTTGTGAAGCAGCAAATGGAAGGTCTGGCGGCTTCTCGTAAAGATCTTAAAGTGACGTATGAACCACGTTATATGTGGCATGAAGAAACACCAGGGCAAGTTGCTCTTGTGTCGGGTGGCGGTTGTGGTCACGAGCCATTACACGCAGGTTTCATCGGTAAAGGAATGTTGACCGGGGCTTGCCCGGGTGAAGTTTTTACCTCACCGACGCCGGATCAAATGTATGAGTGTGGTAATCAGGTAAACACTGGTGAGGGCGTGCTTTTTTTCATCAAAAACTACACGGGTGATGTGCTGAACTTTGAAACGGCCGTCGAGCTGCTTCATGCCGATGGTATCAAAGTGGGTTCAGTCCTTATCGACGATGATGTCGCGGTAAAAGATAGCCTATACACCGCAGGCCGCCGTGGTGTCGCTGGTACGGTATTGGTTGAGAAAATCGTTGGTGCCGCGGCAGATAAAGGCTATTCGCTAGAACAATGTGAAGAACTTGCTCGTCGCATCAACAACAATTGCCGCTCGTTCGGTGTCGCTCTTAATGCTTGTGTGGTCCCAGCGGCGGGTAAACCGTCATTTATTTTAAGTGACGACGAAGTGGAGTTCGGCGTGGGTATCCACGGTGAACCAGGTATCGAGCGCATAAAATACACCAATGCTGATGAATTGGTCGACAAGATGTTTGTTGAGCTTACCGAGAATATCGATTACACGCGCACATTACGGATCTGGAATCGTGAAGAAGGTGACTGGAATGACGTGGAATCAACAGTCGAACCCTTTGAAGCGGATCATGACTATATCGCTATCGTGAATGGCCTTGGTGGCACACCGGAATCGGAACTGTACGGTGTATACCGTCGGTTGGCTCAAGTCTGTGAGAGCTCAGGCTACCGTCTAGTTCGAAATATGGTCGGTAACTACTGTACATCGCTGGATATGGAAGGCATGTCAATTACGCTACTGAAAGCAGACAAAGAGATGATCGAATTGTACGACGCCCCAGTCGACACAGCAGCAATCAAGTGGTAAGGCGAGGATAAACAGATGCAAATTGAAAAGAATCAAATCATCAACTGGTTGGAATTGTGTGCGGTTGCGTATGAAGAAAATCAGGATTTTCTCACCGATTTAGACCGCGACATTGGTGATGCCGATCACGGTTTAAATATGAATCGTGGCTTTAAAAAAGTGGCAGAAACCCTGCCGAAAGTGGAAAAGCAAAACATTGCGACCATCCTTAAAAATACAGGTATGACACTGCTATCCAGTGTTGGTGGCGCCAGTGGACCGTTATATGGCACCTTGTTTATTCGTACCGCTGCGTCATTAGGGACGCGCGAGCAGCTTTCTTTTGCCGAGCTGATTGATGCGCTCAAAGGTGGTGTGGATGGCGTGATCTCGCGGGGTAAAGCGGAACAAGGCGATAAAACCATGTGTGATGTTTGGCTACCGGTGCTCAATACCACCAAAGCGTCACTGGAGAGTGGCATTAGCCCCGATCATCTATTAGATGAAATGGTTGAGATTGCTGAAAAAAGTGCAGTGTCGACCATTGAAATGCAAGCGAAGAAAGGCCGCGCAAGCTATTTGGGTGAGCGTAGTATTGGTCACCAAGACCCGGGTGCGACCTCTTCACTTATTATGATCAAAGCATTGCGTCAGGCGGTTACAGGAAGTTAAGTATGGTCGGGATTGTAGTTGTATCTCATAGCCGACGTCTTGCCGAAGGGGTGGCCGAACTGGCCATCCAAATGACGCAAGGTAAGGTGAATTTAGCGATCGCTGCTGGTGTGGACGATCCGGAAAACCCCATCGGGACTGATGCCATCGCGATCATGGCTGCGATTGAAGAAGTCTGCGATGAGCAAGGTGCTGTGGTGTTGATGGACTTAGGCAGCGCATTGCTTAGTACTGAAATGGCCATGGAGCTGCTTGATGATGATATCAGTGGAAAAGTAGCGCTTGTTGCGGCGCCTATCGTGGAAGGTACCATGGCGGCATCCGTTGCGGCGGCAGCTGGTTTAGCCATTGAAACCGTTATCGCAGAAGCGCGCACTGCGCTGGATGTGAAACGTGAACATTTAGGTGAAGACGTTGGCCCAGTAGCACAGCCTGACACAGTCTCGCAAGCAACGGGTGAAACCCTGACGTTTACTTGGGCTGTGAAAAACCCACACGGTATTCACGCTCGTCCTGCGGCAGCGATTGTCGGTCAATTGGCACCTTTTGGTTGCGATCTTTGGTTACAAAAAGGCGAACAGCGAGTTAGCGCGAAAAGCCTCAATAACATCGCAAAACTGGGTGTTCGTTTAGGCGATGAAATCATCTTTTCCGCATGCGGTACCGATGCCGAAAGTGCGATTCAAGCGTTCAGTACATTGGCGCATGCCCATTTTGGTGAAGCGGAGTTAGTTCAAAACGGAATGGCGGCAGATGAAGCCATTTCCAGTGAGACCGCGATAGACCAATACACCATAGACCAAAATATCGCGGGTGCGATTGCGGGTCTAAGTGTTAACGGTGGCATTGTAACGGCTCCAGCCGTATTGTTCGCTCATGAAATGCCCGTGGTTCCTGATCGCGTTTTTGAGTCTGTTTTAGCAGAAACGGCACGCATTCAAACAGCGGTAGAGGCGGTAAAGCATCATCTTACGGTGCAAGCCAAACAACCTCATGGTGACATTTTTCAGGCACATCTTATGATGCTGTCAGATCCTGAATGGTGGCAAGACGTCATTACGCACATTGAAGCGGGCGCGATTGCAGAACAGGCCTGGATGGATACTGCCAACGCGCTAGCGGAAGACTACCGCAATGCAGACAGTGAATACATGCGCGAGCGTGAAGCTGATGTTTTTGATATTACTCGCCAAGTGATGATTCATATTACTGGTGCGAAGCAGACGGCGCTTATTATTCAACAGCCAAGCATTCTGTTAGCACGGGATCTGATGCCATCGGATGTGGCGGGTTTGGATAAATCAAAAGTGATGGCGATTTGCTTAAGTGAAGGCGGAAAAACCTCACACAGTGCAATCTTAGCTAGGGCCATGGGGATTCCGGCGATTGTTAAAGCGCAAGGCTGCCTAGAGAAAGTGAAAGTGGGCCAAAGTATTACAGTCGATGGTTTTAGCGGTTTGCTTTGGCTTGAACCATCTGCAGAGATGCAGGCGGAATTGGCACAGAAACGTCATGAGTGGCTAGAAGCGCAACAAGCGGCACTGAATAGTGCGCAAGAGAAAGCGATCACGGCAGATGGCACAGTGATTCACGCGCTGGCAAACATCGGTGGGCCTGAAGACATTGATGCGGCATTAAAAAACGGTGCTGAAGGTGTTGGGTTGTTCAGAACCGAGTTTCTGTTCCAAACGAGTGATGAACTGCCAACGGAAGATGAGCAATATACGGTCTACCGCCAAATTGCAGCCGCGTTTGGCGATAAACCCATTACCATTCGCAGTCTTGATGTGGGGGGCGATAAACCATTAGCGGCGTACCCGATGCCAGAAGAGGAAAACCCTTTCCTTGGTATGCGTGGCGTTCGTTTATGTTTGAGCCATGAAGCGTTGTTCGTAACGCAAATTCGTGCGGTGCTCCGTGCTCACCAAGAGCAAAGCAATATTCAGCTGATGATCCCAATGATCGCGACGGTAGATGAAGTTAGGCGTGTAAGAGCCTTGGTAGAACGTGAAGCGAAAAATTTAGGTATTGCAAATCTAGTACTCCCCGTGGGCATCATGATTGAAGTCCCTGCAGCGGTATTTAATGCCGATGCTTTAGCACAAGAAGTTGACTTCTTCTCTATCGGTACCAACGATCTGACCCAGTATGTCATGGCGGCAGACCGTGGAAATACCGCAGTTGCAGAGCTGGTAAACTATTTTGAACCTGCTGTTGTGAAAGCGATTGAACTGACTTGCGCCGCAGGTGACAAAGCGGGAATTTCAGTGAGTATGTGTGGTGAAATGGCGGGTGACACGAAAGCTACAGAGTTGTTGCTGCAACTGGGGCTGAGAAAATTCAGTGCCAGCGCGAGTATGCTCTCGGCTCTTAAAGAGCAAGTGCGTCATATTGATTTGGCGGTAAAAGCCTAATTTGCTGTGATAGTAACGTGGTTATATCAAGCCCTTCGGTAGTAATACCTTAGGGCTTTTTAGTTGGCTTTAATTCAACTCAATTTGATCCGCTAAACCAAACTTGTTGATTTTGCGCCATAGTGTTGTACGGCCAATTTTTAATGCTGCAGCCATCTCTTTCATCTTGCCGCCGTAGATATTCCATGCGTGGATGATGGCTTTCTTCTCGACTTCTTCTAACGACAAAATCGGCTGGTTTTCCTGATCGTTGCCCGTGTTTAGGTTGAGTTTAATTTCATCCGGAATATCGTCGAGCTTAATCAGATTAGAACTGCGATTGAGTAAAATACGCTCCATTCGGTTTCTTAACTCCGAGTTGTTACCTTGCCAACTGAAGTTGATCAATGCATCTATAACTACTTTTTCCATCGATATTGCGATGTTATGTCGCTTCTCATAGCTATTGATGATTTTTAAAATCATATGTTCAGTATCTTCTTTGCGCTTTCTGAGCGGAGGGATGTGCAGCTCATTTGACGAGATTTCATAGTAAAGTTGGCGACCAAAAGAGCGTTGTGCCACGTATTCGCTAATGTCTGCAGCGCTACTGGTGATTAGCTGAAATTTTACGGGGATTAAACGTTGGCTGTCGTAACGGCTGACTAAGCCAGTTTTGAGTAGTCGAAGGATCACCGCTTGCAGATCTGCGCTCAAATACTCAATTTTTTCTAAGTATAAGGTGCCGTTATGGGCTAATTCGAATTTAGACGGCAGACCTTGCCCTTCATCATAACCCAGTGTTTCCCTAATCATTTGCTCCGAGTTAATGGAACGGCAGTTCAACGTAATAAATGGCCCTTCTTTATAGTCACTCTCGTTATGGATCGCCATCGCTAGATCGGTTTTACCCACGCCTTCTTCCCCTGTGATCAAAATGGGGGCTTTGGATTTAGTCGCACGCTTTGCCACCGTGATGATGTGTTTCATCTTGCGCGAAATAGCCGGTAAGGTATCGAAAGTGTAACGGGCACTCCCCCCAATTTGTTGTTGTGCGAGCTCTCGGATTTTATCGATTGGATGCACAAATAGAAGGCTTGAACCGTCACTGAGTGGGCGAAGGGTAATGATCGCTTCAAGAAACTCGCCATTGACTTCAATGGTGGTTTGCTTGCGGCGAATGATATTTTTTGCTTCGATATTACTTAAGATATTAGGCGGAAAACGCATGATGGAAAAAACGTCTTTATCAATGACGGAAAGGGTGCTGATATTCAACAGACGTTCTGCTTGATGGTTGACCATCGTGATCCGATTTTCATTGTTCCATGACAATATGCCATCATCCATACATTCCATCGTGGCGTTATGGGCACACATTAAGCGATTCATGTTTTCTTGCTCGCTCTGGATATGGATTTGCAAGCCGATCTCTTTCGAACACGACGTGATGATAACAAGGCTCTCTTTGGAATATTCTGCCGCGCGTTTAATGATTGAAATGGTACCTCGTAGCTTACCAAAAGTATCAAAAACAGGTGCGGCTGCCGTTGCGTAGTCATGTAAATGACGATTAAAGTGTTCAGCCGCGAAAACGTCACTTGGCATGTGGGTTTCAATACATAAGCTGACTGCATTGGTACCAATTCTTCCTTCAGAGAAAAAACACCCCATTTTAATTCCAAGATCATTCATTTCACGAGTCATTGTGTCATGACCAATGCTAAACAAAACACAGCCGTTGTCGTCAGTGACAAACAGCATTAGCTGTTCATCCCTGAGTAAATCGTAGGTATCTTCAATGACGGTAGTGGCGCAGCCGATGATTCGTTCATTTCGTTTAACTAAAGAGGACAGGGTATAGCCGGAAGCGATGTGAGGTTTGGACCAGTTATAGGGGCTGCTTTGCTTTGAGCATCTTTCCCATGACTCTAAAACAGGAGACAGCGAAAACTCAGGTGACACCCAATGGTGTTTCTGGAAGAAATCCCATTTTTTCTTGTTATCTTCGATTGAAGGCATGTTCATCTCGTTGGTCTATGCTTGAGACTCGTTATTGAATGTAGTTGTGAGTTTGAATATTAGAAAATATTTGGTCACTGATGTGTGTGTGCATGGCGCAATTTAGATGTTAATAATATATTCATCAATACCGCAACGGCGTGACATATCTCTCATCATTTTTCTATGATTTTCAATATGAAACATACACCTGACATAAGTCAGTCTTTTAGCGAATAATCACTTCGGTGTGGATACATTTAAAGCAAATATACCGGTAATTTGTAACTGTTTATGTCTAATGAGTATTCAATGGCCTGTAATTATAATGTGAGAATGAGAATAAATTGAATGAGGGAATATTATGGTCAATGAATGTTGGCGTTGTGATTTTATCCCCCACTTTAACAGTGTACTGATGAATATTAATAACGTCTGTGTTTCGATATGTTTATTCTTTCTTATTTTGACAAGACGTAGAATTTTGCTCTTAATGTGGAGTTGATTATTGGTTAAATATTACTTCTCTCAAAAAAAAGCAGTCTTACTTTAATTTATGTTTCAAATTGGAACGTTGTGGTGAAAATTGAAGGTTTCATTTTGAAGCATTTTTGATTTTTTGCGGCGGTCATTTTTTTGTCAAATAATCTTCCCAACAGCAATGATTCAATTCGTCACCATGCGGTGCGGAGTTTTTGGAGAAGTATTATGTCAAAGATGAGAGCGATTGAAGCGGCAGTTTTAATCATGAAAAAAGAAGGGGTAGAGGTCGCGTTTGGTGTCCCTGGTGCCGCAATTAACCCGCTATACGCAGCATTGAAAAAGCTTGGTGGCATTGAACACGTATTAGCGCGTCACGTTGAAGGTGCATCTCACATGGCAGAGGGTTATACCCGTGCTAAAGATGGCAATATCGGTGTGTGTATCGGGACATCTGGTCCTGCGGGCACAGACATGATTACCGGGCTTTATTCTGCGTCTGCGGACTCTACGCCAATTTTGACGCTAACCGGGCAGGTGCCAACGGCTAAATTGCACAAGGAAGATTTCCAGGGTGTTGATATTGAAGCGATTGCGAAACCCGTGACAAAAATGTCAGTGACTATTCGCGAAGCGGGTCAGGTTCCTGGCACTTTCCAAAAAGCCTTCTATGAAATGCGTTCTGGTCGTCCAGGTCCTGTACATATTGATTTGCCAATGGATGTACAGATGGCGGAAATCGAATTTGATATCGATTTGTATGAGCCACTAGAACCCCATAAACCTAAAGCAACACGCGCTCAGGCAGTACGCGCATTACAAATGTTGAATGAAGCCGATAAGCCGTTGCTTGTTGCTGGTGGTGGCATCATTAATGCTGGTGCAGCTGAGTTACTTCAACAATTTGCTGAAATTACTGGTGTGCCTGTGATCCAAACGCTACGCGGTTGGGGGGCGATCTCTGATGATCATGAGCTGATGGCTGGCCGCATGGGGTGTCAGGCGAACCATCGTTACGGTAACGCAACCTACTTAGAATCTGATTTTGTTTTTGGTATCGGTAACCGCTGGGCAAATCGTCATACCGGTGCACTAGAGACTTATACCAAAGGTCGCAAGTTTATCCATGTTGATATTGAACCGACGCAAATCGGTCGTATTTTCAGCCCTGATCTTGGCATTGTGTCTGATGCAGGCGAAGCATTGAAAGTGTTTGTTGATGTTGCAAAAGAGATGCAATCGCGTGGCGAACTGAAATGCCGTGCTACATGGGTGGGTGAATGCCAAGAGCGCAAGCGCACCATGCTTCGTCGTACTGATTTCGATAATAACCCAGTAAAACCACAACGTGTTTACCAAGAGATGAATGCGGTATTTGGTCCTGAAACGCGCTATGTAGCAACCATCGGTAATGCGCAAATTGCAGCCAACCAGTTCTTGCATGTGCATCGTCCGCGTCACTGGATTAATTCATGTCAGGCGGGTCCTCTTGGGTGGACAATGCCTGCGGCGTTAGGCGTGGTGAAAGCCGATCCAACCACGCCAGTCGTCGGTGTGTCGGGTGATTATGACTTCCAATTTTTGATGGAAGAGCTGGCTGTGGGTGCTCAGTTTAAACTGCCTTACATCCATGTACTCATCAATAACGCGTACCTTGGTTTGATTCGACAGTCTCAACGTGCTTTTGACATTGATCACTGCGTTCAGTTGGACTTTGAAAATATTAACGCCCCGGAAGTGAATGGCTACGGTGTGGATCACGTGTCGGTTGTTCAAGGACTTGGCTGTAAAGCGATTCGTGTGTTTGACCCAGAAGAGATCCAGCCAGCACTGCGCAAAGCTCAGCAATGGTTGAAAGAGTTCCAGGTGCCTGTTGTCGTTGAAGTGATTACTGAACGTGTAACAAATATCGCGATGGGTCCAGATATCGACAAAGTGATGGAATTTGAAGACATCATCGACTTGGATTAATTGATTTACCACTTTCCCTCAACAACGAGTTAGAGGGAGAGTGCCAACAACATTGAATGGAGTGACCATGCCTAAATTAGCAGCCAACTTATCCATGCTTTTCACTGAATATGACTTTATGGATCGCTTTGAAGCGGCATCGAAAGCAGGCTTTCGTGGTGTTGAATATTTATTCCCATACGACTACGAAGCACAAGCAATTGCAGAAGAATTGTATCAATTTGGTTTAACCCAAGTGCTGTTCAATCTGCCTGCTGGCGATTGGGCGAAAGGGGAGCGTGGTATCGCATGCCATCCGGATCGTGTTGAAGAGTTCCGTAACGGTGTTGACAGCGCTATTCGTTATGCAAAAGCGCTGAAGTGTGAGCAAGTAAACTGTCTGGTTGGCATTAAACCAGAGCATGTATCAGAAGAAGACGCATACCACACGGTGATCGACAATCTGAAATTTGCATCCGCAAAGCTAAAAGCGGAAGGCATCCGTTTGATCATGGAAGCGATTAATACTCAAGATATGCCGGGCTTTTTTGTGAATAGCACCGAGAAGGCACTGCGTATTGTCGCTGAAGTGGGCGAGGAAAATTTAGGTTACCAGTATGACATTTACCACATGCAGATTATGGAAGGTAACTTGGCGCGGACGTTGAAAGACAAGCAAGCCAATATTGCCCATATTCAATTGGCTGATAATCCTGGCCGCCATGAACCAGGAACGGGTGAAATTAACTACCCATTTTTGCTTAAGCACATTGATGAGATTGGTTACCAAGGCTGGATTGGCTGTGAATACGTGCCCGCCACCACAACAGAAGCTGGCCTTGGCTGGCTGAAAGAATACAACCTAATTTAATGGCATAAAGAATTGAGAATCGGAGATAGAAAAATGGCAAATATCGGTTTTATCGGCACAGGCATTATGGGCAAGCCAATGGCAAAGAATCTGCAAAATGCAGGCCATACCTTGTATTTCTCTGAGCACTTCGAGTCAGCCCCCGCAGATTTGTTGGGTGATAATGGTTTTGCTGCGCCGACGCCTGCCGCAGTTGCTGAAGCGTGTGACTTTATCATAGTGATGGTACCAGATACACCACAAGTGAATGACGTTCTGTTTAGTGAAATGGGTATCGCACAGGGGTTATCTGCGAATAAAGTGGTGATTGACATGAGTTCAATTTCACCAATTGCGACCAAAGAATTTGCGAAAAAAATCGAGGAATTGGGCGCATTCTACCTTGATGCTCCGGTATCTGGCGGCGAAGTCGGCGCCATTAACGGAACGCTTTCTATCATGGTGGGTGGTCGTGATGAAATTTTCGAACGTGCAAAACCGCTGTTCGACATCATGGGACAGAACATCACACTTGTTGGTGCTAACGGCGATGGCCAGACGTGTAAAGTAGCGAACCAAATCATTGTTGCATTGAACATTGAAGCTGTGTCTGAAGCGCTTGTATTCGCATCAAAAGCGGGTGCCAATCCAGCGAAAATTCGTCAGGCACTGATGGGCGGCTTTGCCTCTTCAAAGATTCTGGAAGTGCATGGTGAGCGTATGATCAACGGTACGTTCGACCCTGGTTTCCGTATATCACTGCACCAGAAAGATCTGAACTTGGCCTTGGAAGGTGCACGCGCCCTAAACATCAATTTGCCAAATACGGCAACAGCGCAAGAGCTATTCAATACGTGTGCATCGCTGGACGGTTCTAACTGGGACCACTCTGCGATGATCAAAGCGCTTGAGCATATGGCGAATCATTCAATCCGTTAAGTTTTATATTCAATGGGTCAGGGAGCACTTCTGATCTGTTTGTAAAGATAACAGCTGATAATCGTCGTTGTTCTAGATGTTATCGAAGACGCCTATTTTATGAATAGGCGTCTTTTCATTGTCGATGAAAAAATCGGCCACAACGGGGGTTGTGACCGACAATGAGTTTTTTATTCTCGCGTTAATGAACTAAAACAAAATACTTATTGTTTGAATTAGTTATTAAACCATCATGATGTTGGCAATCATCGCTGAAAGGATGCTCACCAATGTTGAACCATATAGTAGGCGTAGGCCGAAGCGAGCAACCATATTCCCTTTCTCTTCATTTACCCCTTTCACCGCGCCGGCAATAATACCGATAGAACTGAAGTTCGCGAAAGAGACCAGGAAGATAGAAATCGTGCCGACAGTGTGCGCAGACAAGCTACCAAGCTGATCTTGCATTGCCATCATAGCGACAAATTCATTTGAGATTAATTTAGTCGCCATAATGCTGCCTGCCTGTAAGGCTTCACTGGCTGGGATCCCCATTAGCCATGCAATAGGGTAGAACACATAACCAATCAGATCTTGGAAGCTAATACCGAAGGCGAAGGAGAAACCAGCGTTAACCATTGCGATCAGTGAGATAAAGCCGACTAGCATTGCCGCAACGATTACCGCGACTTTAAAACCGGTTAGAATGTATTCACCCAGCATTTCGAAAAAGGTGAGTCTTTCAATTTCGTCACCACCAATCATGTCATCAAAATCGATTTCTTCTTCATGATTATAAGGGTTGATGATCGACAGGATGATAAAAGTACTGAACATGTTGAGGAATAAGGCGGCAACAACATATTTAGGGGCGATGAGCTGCATGTAAGAGCCGACGATTGACATCGAAACAGTCGACATAGCCGTCGCAGCCAATGTGTACATGCGACGTTCAGACATTCGGCCTAGAATATCTTTGTAAGTAATAAAGTTCTCAGACTGGCCCACCATTAATGCACTGATTGCGTTAAAGGATTCCAGCTTACCCATACCGTTAACTTTAGATAGCAAATAACCAATGGCTCGTATAACTACTGGCAATACTTTGATGTGTTGTAAGACACCAATAAGGGCTGAAATAAAGACAATCGGCATTAATACCTGTAAAAAGAAATCAAAACCATCTTTATTGATTAAGCTACCAAAGACAAAGTTTGTTCCTTCGGATGCAAATGACATTAGGCCATTAAAGGCACCCGCAAATTCGGTGATAATCCCTATTCCCGTCGAGGAATTGAGTAAGAAATAAGCCAGCCCCATTTCAATCACAAGAAGTTGAATAATATAACGGATTTTTATGTTCTTGCGATCTTTGCTAGCTAATAAGGCGAGGGCTGCAACAACCGCAAGGCCAAAAAGAAAATGTAAATAAGGCATAACTGATACATCCAATAGTGATTATCATCAAACTTTTTGCAGATGCTATCCCTGTGATCAACAAAATAAGGTGATGAGTCTCTCGTTTTTGTTCTGTTTTTGCTCGATGTAGGCAATGATTACCAAATGTGTTGAAAGAAATAGCACCTAGCTTCTTACTGTGTAGACGGATAAAATTTACAATCACTAATTCTGAAATCTGACATTTATAGAACACAAGGGATTGTATTATGAGAGGATGGCTTCGATGGTGATCTCAACGGTTTATGACTTAGGTGTGCGTAGGCAACTTTGGATAACCTTATCTGAACTCTTTTTAGACTGTGATCGTGAATCATATTATTCAATTATTGCCAAAGAATGTGCGTGTTCACCCTACACTATTGATGAATTATACCCAAGCCACCTCAAGATGTTCGTTTCAGCGAGAAGGTATTGGCTTCTAATCAAGGCGTAGATTTGTAGACATAGTGGCTCTACGTTAAAAATCTGCAACGAGGAGTAGAAGCCAATAAGTCTCGCCCTTTGGGAGTGATTCAGCGCAATCACTTCGGTGTCAAATACCCTTGAAAGGGAGCACCATTCCTTCAGACATTTTCCTAGAATTGAATGCGCTGAGCTCACTCTGAATCCTGCATTTTGAGGTAGCTTGGGTATACTTAACATTTTAAAACATGAGGTTACGCCTGTTTGTGGTGGCAATTTATGTTGTGTCGCGGGTGTCTGGGACGGTTTTGACGAATCTTGGCTAGTCGATTCAATTGAAGAAGAGATAAAGAAGAATAAAAAACATCGCATTAATATTTGTCGTAAAATTTACCATATGTATATTTATCGTGCTTTTATTGAAGAATCATGGATAGTGATTGTGGCTGAGATCAGAGAAATCCGCGGATTATTTTGATGGATAATTTGTGTCATTACTATTAGATAGCACAATTAGTTTATAAAGTGGTGTGTGGGTAAATATTAATTTAGCTCATATTTTAAACAGCAAGGTAATATACATGAAATCGTATTTTTATGTATTCTTGCATATTAATGTGATCTATCTATCATTTTTGTCGTTTTTTGAGGAGTAGTCTTCACGCTTCAACGTGTTAGTCACTGTACAAATATTAAATAACTGTATTCAAAGGAATCATAATGCATTTTAATAAAACACTTGCGATGACGATCAGTGCTCTTTTATTAGCATCATCTTGTGTTTCAGCTAAGCCGCTTGAAACCATCGATATGCAGACTTATATCGCGCAATCTCCAACTGACAAGCAATATGAAGATATCGATTGGGTATCTATTTCTGAAATTCAAAAAAATCTACCCGCTCAACCGATTACTGTTGGTTTAGATATTGATGATACATTGTTATTCTCATCCCCTGTATTTTATTATGGCCAGCAGAAATATTCTCCAAACTCATATGCTTATTTAAAAGATCAGGACTTTTGGAATGAGGCTAGTACTGGCCTAGATAAATTCTCGATTCCTAAAAAGTCAGCCGTTGAGCTTGTAAAAATGCATTTGAAGCATGGTGATACAGTTTATTTTGTCACTGGCCGTACTGCTCCAGAAGGCCAAGAGACATTAACAACCATGATTCGTAATATATTCCCTAAAGAATATCGTGATCAGATCAAACCGGTTGTGTTTGCCGGAGGCTTAGAGAAAGAGAAGCAGCTAAAAGCAGCGGGTATCACACAATACTACGGTGATTCAGACGCTGATATTACCAGTGCACAACACATCGGAGCAAAAGGCATTCGATTCCTAAGAAATGCACAGTCAACTTACACACCAATGCCACAAGCTGGTAAGTATGGCGAAGCGGTGTTGATTGACTCTAATTATTAATAATTGTCACTATTTTAGTATTGTAATTTAAATTTGTTATTAATTATTTTCTTTATGTTTCATATTAGGAGCTGAATTTAGGTTTCTGCTAATTTGATATATTTTAAGCCTAGGTGTTAACACCTAGGCTTTTTTTTTGACTAAATATTTAAGCTGAGAATTTATCACTTCAAGGTAATAAATATATTTATCAAGAATAGTGAAGGGGGAGTCTATGATACTGATATGTATCAGTGTGTAATTGCCCTGATGAACTGTGTATTTGTTTGTCGCTGTATTGTTGTGCAATGTATTGATTATAGAAATAAAAATAGAAATTTAGATTGATCATTTGTGCATTTATATGGAATGCTTTAACCATTAACATGGCTAATAAGAGTCATATTACTATCTCTTTTTTGATAGGTAGTTGAACGCACAGGTTAGATTGCAATTTTCAAGAGTTTTTAATTCTAAGTTTATGAATTTATTTGATTTAATTTAGCATTGTATACGTTGAGTTATTTATCGAGTTATATATTCATAGTCTATTAATAGTGAGTTAACTCTATCTAATCAAATGCGACAAGAAAAGTAAATTAATAAACAGAATATATTTGGGAGTTGTTATGTGTAAAGATTGTGGCTGTTCATTGACCGATCATCACCATCATCATGATGGCCTAGTTCAAAACCCTCAACTTAACGATAAAAAAACACTCAGTGTTATTCATAAAATTCTCGATAAGAACGATATAGAAGCCGCGCATAACCGTGAACATTTTGAGTCACACGGTGTTAAAGCATTCAATTTAATGAGTAGCCCAGGTAGTGGTAAAACGACCTTGCTAGAGCATCTTCATCAGCATACGTCATTGCGTTACGCGGTTGTTGAGGGGGATTTAGAAACCTCCCGAGATGCCGATCGTCTTAAAGCGCAAGGCATTGAAGCGTATCAAATTCAAACCGGTTCCGCGTGTCATCTTGATGCCTTTATGGTTCATAGTGCACTTCATCACTTGCCTTTGGATAATCTTGATATCTGTTTTGTTGAAAACGTCGGTAACTTAGTGTGCCCGGCTAGTTATGACGTGGGTACTCACAAAAACATTGTGCTGGTTTCCGTGCCAGAAGGCGATGACAAAATTGAAAAATACCCCGTGATGTTTCGCCGCGCTGACTTGGTGCTACTGACCAAAACAGATTTATTACCGTACTTTGATTTTGATGTGCAAGAAGCACGTGAACAGGTTGCGAAGTTAAACCCTAATGCCGTTGTCATGGACGTTTCGGTTAAACAACCAGAAACGCTGATCCCCGTTGTGGAATGGCTAACCAACAACAGTAAGTGAGATTGAGCAATGTGTTTGTCTGTACCATCAAAAATTATCGCCATTGATGACAAAAATTTTAGTATCACTGTCGAGTCACTGGGCGTACAGCGTAAAGTGAGCCGCCATTTATACATGGAACCGCTCGAGCTGGGTGACTATGTGCTGATCCACATTGGTTTTGTGATGAATAAAATCGATAAAGCCGATGCTGAGCAAAGTCTTGCTCTTTACCAAGAGTTGATTGAAAAGCTCGATGGTGGGAACGAATAATGCTCGACTTGAAACAGCTTTTCGATGGGTTTCGCAACCCTGAAACCGTTCGCCATTTAGCTGATGCAATCCGTCTTGAGGCGGTAAAATTGCCAGAATCACTCAACATTATGGAAGTGTGTGGTGGTCATACTCACACCATTATGAAGTTTGGTCTCAAGGCGCTACTACCAGAAAATATCCAGTTTATTCATGGTCCGGGTTGCCCGGTCTGTGTGATGCCGAAAGAGCGTATCGATCACGCGATTACATTAGCGGAACAGCCCGACGTTATTTTGGTGACTCTGGGTGACATGATTCGTGTGCCGGGGTCAAAAGGGAGTTTGGCTGAATGTCGCGCCAAAGGCGGTGATGTTCGACCTCTTTATGACCCGCTTGATGCATTGCGTATTGCAGAAGAAAATCCGACCAAAACTGTGGTGTTTTTCGCGATTGGTTTTGAAACATCGACACCAATGACCGCGGTGCTGCTGCAACAAGCTGAAGCCAAAGGTATAGACAATCTGCTTTTTCATATTAACCACGTACTCGTGCCACCTGCGGTTGATGCGGTGATGGACGATCCTCAAGTGCGTGTTAATGCGTTTATTGGTCCTTCACATGTCAGCGTGATACAAGGTGCCGATATCTACCAACCGTTGGTTGAAAAGTATCAAACGCCGGTTGTCGTTTCAGGTTTTGAACCCGTTGATGTGATGGAAGCGGTGCTGCGTATTGTGCGTCAAAAAGCAGCGGGCGAAACCAGCGTTGATATCCAATATAGCCGCGCCGTTAGCCCTGAAGGCAATGTTGGTGCACAACAATTGGTGCAATCGTGTTTCGAAACCCGTGACGAGTTTCGTTGGCGTGGTTTAGGCCCTATCAAAAATTCAGCGCTAAAGCTGAAACCGCAATTTGCCCATCGTGATGCAGAACTTCGTTTTGATTCCGTACTGACCCATGAAGAAATCAATGACCACAAAGCGTGTCAATGTGGCGATATTCTTCGTGGTTTAGCTAAACCTGCAGATTGCAGAGTATTTGGTCGAGGCTGCACTCCGCAACGACCATTGGGTAGTTGTATGGTGAGTTCAGAAGGGGCGTGTAACGCTTACTATCGTTATCAAGGGGTTCTCAATGAAAAGTAAAAATATCCAATTAAGTCATGGTGGCGGCGGCGAAGAAATGAGCCAGTTGATCAAAGGGATGTTCTTTTCGGCCTTTGATAACGACATTTTGCGCCGTGAAGAAGATGCGGCTGTGTTAACACTGACAGGCAACACTGCGTTTACTACCGATAGTTTCACGGTCTCACCATTGATATTCAACGGCGGCGATATTGGCAAACTTGCTATAGCGGGGACGGTGAACGATCTCGCGATGATGGGTGCGAAGCCGCAATACCTAAGCTGCAGCTTCATTCTTGAAGAAGGCTTGCCGTTCGACACGTTGAAAACCATCGTAAACAGCATGGCGAAAGAACTGAAAGTCTCAGGCGCTCATATTGTTTGTGGTGATACCAAAGTGGTTCCTCGTGGTTGTGCTGACGGTATCTTCATTAATACCACAGGGCTTGGGCAGGTTAAGCAATCGGGCATCTCAGTCAGTCGTTTACAAGAGGGCGATGCGATTATTGTTTCGCGCGATATTGGTTGTCATGGTGCAACGGTATTGATGAGCCGTGAAGGTTTGGAGTTGACTTCTGAACTGCAAAGTGACTGCGCAACGTTATGGCCTGTGGTTGAAGCTCTGATTTCTGCGGGTATTGATATCCATGCCATGCGTGATGCCACTCGTGGCGGTTTATCTGCCGTGGTGAATGAGTGGGTTCGTGCTTCTAATGTTGGTATTACCCTCGATGAAAAAGCGATCCCGGTGCGTGATGAGGTCCGCGGTCTTTGTGAGCTCTACGGCATGGAACCCTTTGATCTTGCCAATGAAGGTACATTTATTCTGGCATTGCCCGCAGATCAGGCTGAAGAAGCTATTGCGATTATGCAGCATTTTGCTTGTAGCCAGAATGTCGCGCAAATCGGTGACGTTAACCTGCGTCAGCAAGGCCGCGTATTGCTGACTACGCCATGGGGCAGTCAGCGTTATCTTGACTGTCCTCAGGGCGAGCTATTACCGAGGATCTGTTAATGCACGAATATTCAATTGTCAGTGCATTGATTGATCAGTGTGAAAGCCATGCGCGTGAAAATAATGCCTCAAGTGTGACACGAGTGGCGATCAAAGTGGGTGTGCTCAGCGGTGTTGAACCCACGTTGCTCAAAACCGCCTTCGAGACATTCAAGCAAGAAGGGGTTTGCCGAGACGCTATCTTAGAAATGCAAATTCAGCCACTGGTGATTATATGTCATCAATGTCGGCAAGAATCGTTAATGGAGGCACGACAGGTGATGTGCCCTCATTGTCAAAGCCTTGATACCAAGGTTATTGACGGCGAAGAGTTGCTATTGATGCAACTTGAACTGGAAGCGTAATTAACGCTTGTTTAGATGACTTGCACTTAGGTGCTTATCATCACTACACAGTGCTAAGAACTTACTAAAACAACAATAATAAGGATAAGCAATGGATACACATGCTGCCCTCTATGAGCAAGGTAAGGCGCGGCTTGAGCTGCTGCGTAAACTGCCTGCCAATAAGCAACAACCTTTGCAAGAACGGTTGGAAGAAAATGGCATTACCCGCCGAGACTTCATGGTTTGGAGTGCAACCCTGACTGCAGCGTTGGCCTTACCGATGCCATTTAGCAGCTTGGTGGCTGAAGCCGCAGAGCTGGCTGATCGTGTGCCTCTAATTTGGTTGCACATGGCCGAGTGTACAGGTTGTTCTGAATCATTGATCCGTTCATCGACGCCAGATATTAGCACCTTGATTTTTGATCATGTTTCTCTGGAATATCAAGAGACGCTAATGGCTGCTGCAGGTTGGCAAGCGGAAGAAAACCTTGATGCTGCGATGCGTGATTATAAAGGCCAATATTTATTGGCTGTGGAAGGTGCTGTTCCAACTGCAAACGGCGGTTCATTCTTAACCTTAGGCTGCAAAGGCCGTACCGGTTTAGAGATGGTTAAGGAAGTGGCGGCAGGCGCGGCTGCAATCATTTCAGTGGGTACTTGTGCCTCATTTGGTGGTGTCCAAGCAGCAAAACCGAACCCAACGGGGGCGAAAGGCGTGCACGCGGTTATCGATCGCCCTGTCGTTAACCTTGGTGGTTGTCCTCCAAGCTCATCGAACATTGTCGGCACACTGATGTACTTCATCATGTTCGGCAAGTTGCCCGCGCTTGATATGTTTAACCGTCCTAAATGGGCTTATGGCGCACGTGTACACGATAACTGTGAGCGTCGTGGTCACTTTGATGCGGGTGAGTTTGTTGAAGAGTTTGGTGATACTGCCGCCGAAAATGGTTACTGCCTGTACAAATTAGGCTGTAAAGGTCCCTACACCTATAACAACTGTCCACAATTACGATTCAATAATCACACTAGCTGGCCAGTGATGGCTGGTCACGGCTGTATTGGTTGTTCTGAACCTGATTTTTGGGATGACATGGCGGACTTTGAAAAACCGCTTGGTCGTCAATTACTTCACGGGCTTGATGCCACTGCCGACACCATTGGTGCGGTCACCCTTGGTTTAACCGCTGTGGGTATTGGTGTGCATGCCGTAGGTAGTTTATTTGCTGGCGCTTATAAAGATGAGGATAAATAAGAATGAGCAAGCGTGTTGTAATTGATCCAATCACCCGTATTGAAGGCCACCTGCGCATTGAAGTCGAAGTTGACGAAAACAATGTGGTAGAAAAAGCGTGGGCATCATCCACACTATTTCGAGGTCTTGAAATTATTTTGAAAGGCCGCACTCCTTTTGACGTGGGCTTATTAGTTCAACGTATTTGTGGTGTCTGTACTTTCTCTCATTACCTTTGTGGTACTAAAGCAGTAGAAGATGCGATTGGTGCAAGTGTGCCAATGAATGCGCAATATCTTCGCTCTATGATGCTTGAAGCGCTGCATATGCATGACCATATCGTGCACTTTTACATCCTGCACGGCCTCGACTGGATAGATGTTGTTTCTGCTCTTAAAGCGGATCCAGCCAAGGCCGCCCAGGTTGCAATGAAATATTCAGATACGCCAATGGCTGCCGGTGAAGGTGAGCTACGTGCGATTCAGGAAAAAGTGAAAAAGTTTGTTGATACAGGCAAGCTTGGTCCATTCGCGAACGCATACTGGGGCAACCCGTCTTACTCATTCACGCCTGAGCAAAACCTGATCGGTCTGTCGCACTACTTTAAAGCGTTGGAAATCCAGCGAGTGGCTGCTGAAATGATGGCGATTTGGGGCGGCAAAAACCCACACCCACAATCTGTCGTAGTTGGTGGTATCACTTGCGTGCGTGACATGATTAACCCTGCGCGTCTCCAAGAGTGGTCTCAGCGTCGAGCAACGGTCGTCGAGTTTATCGAACGTGCTTACCAAGCTGACCTTATCATGGCGGCTGATGCTTACGGCAAAGAGCCTTCAGTGCTTGGCGGTGTAAATGTAAGAAACTTCATGTCGACTGACGACGTATTAGTGGGCCAAGATCAATACCTATTCCATAGCGGTATCGTGCGCAATGGCGATCTTGCCAACGTAGAAAACATCGACCCCTTCAAGATTGAAGAAGATGTGACGCACTCATGGTATAGCGCGCCGGGCGCGCAGCATCCATTAGATGGCACAACAATTCCTGAGCACACGCCATTTGTTGAGCGTGAAACGGTATTTGGTAAATTGCCAACGGTTGACGGTGCAGGTAAATATTCTTGGGTTAAATCACCGCGCTATGCTGGCGAGCCTGTAGAAGTCGGCCCATTGGCGGCGGTGCTGGTTAACTATGGTCGTGGTGTACCTGAAGTCGTAGAGGTGGTTGATGGCTTCTTGGCGCGTACGGGTTTACCAAAAGAAGCGTTATTTACGACGTTGGGTCGTACTGCGGCGCGCATGCTACATACCCTGGTTCAGGCTCGTTATGGTAACCGTACCTTTGATGCGTTAGTGAATAATATTCAATCTGATACCTCGACATACATTGCACCAAACCTTGATGCTGATAAAGAGTACAAAGGTTTTGCGATGATCGAAGCACCGCGTGGTTTGTTAAGTCACTGGATCCGCATTAAAGGTGGTCTGGTCGAAAATTATCAGGCCGTAGTGCCAACCACATGGAACGCTGGTCCGCGAGATGGTAACGGTAAAGTTGGTCCGTATGAAGCATCTCTGGTTGGCCTGAAGTTGGATGATCCAACGAAACCACTCGAAATCCTTCGTATTATTCACTCATTTGACCCTTGTATGGCATGTTCAGTTCACGTGATGGATTACAAAGGTCAATCATTGAGCGAGTTCCGTATCGATCCAAGCGCGATTTAAGGGGGTCATCATGAGTACTAAAGAAGTTCTCTATAAACGAGAGCGGGTATTTTCTGTTGTTATTCGTGTTTGTCACTGGTTGCGCGCGTTAGCGATTACCGCTCTTGCGATTACTGGCTTTTATATTGCGTGGCCTTTTTTGGTCGCGCCTGAAAGTACTAACGTATTGGTGAACGGCTGGATCCGCTTTGCTCATGAAGTGTTTGGCTTTCTGTTGGTGGCGATCACCATGGCGCGGGTGTACTTGTTCTTCTTTAGCCGGAGCAATGTTGAACGACGATCGGTAAAGGATATCGTCAGCACTAAGAGCTGGGTTAAGCAGATCAAAGCGTATTTGTGGATGGGTAAACCACCGCATCAAGGCGCCTATGGTCCATTGCAGCTTGCTGTGTACGCGTCGATTTCCATGCTGGCTATTTTCATGTGCGTGACCGGATTGATGTTGTATGACAACGTTTATCACGGTGGTCTAGCGGCGATGTTGTTGCCAGTGACCGATTATCTGACTCAGCTTATGGGGGGCTTGGCGAACGTTCGTTTATGGCACCACTATGTAACCTGGGTATTTATCGTCTTTGTACTGAGCCATATCTACCTAGTGATTTGGACGGGTATTCGTTTCCGTAACGGTACCGCTGACTCAATCCTTTCTGGTTATGACTACACTTCAGTCACTAAGGACCACGCTGAATGAAAATATTGCTATTAGGTATTGGCAATGTTTTATACGCCGACGAAGGAGTCGGCGTTCACTTTGTCAACTATATGGCTGAAAACTACCGTTTCAGCCACCCAGAACATCAAATTGATACCCTTGATGGCGGTACGCTGGCTCAAGGATTAACCCCCATTTTATCTCAGTATGATCATTTGATTTTGGTCGATACCGTCAACGCGACGGATGTGGATGCGGGCGAAGTTTATTATTTTAACTTTGATAATGCGCCACCAGAAATTGACTGGCAAGGCAGTGCGCATGAAGTGGAAATGCTGCAAACGCTGATCATGATGGAAATGGTGGGGGACCGCCCGGAAACGTGGGTGTTGGGTGTGGTACCAACGGTGCTTGAACCGATGTATTTAGGTTTAACCGAGAAAATTAGCCAAGCGATTCCTCTGATGGAAAAAACGCTGTTGAAACATATGGATTCACTGAATGTTGACTATCAACGTGTGGCGAATACTCCCATTGAAGCGTTGATCCCTGATTCATTTAAACGTTAACCCAGTGAGAAATGTTATGAAGTTAATTCGTTTTTCATTTGCGTGCTCGCGAAAAGTGGCGTTTTATGCCCAGCTTTGCAATCACTATCTCAATTATGCGGAATTGTCGGTCACAATTGGCTGGATTGACCGTCGATTTGTCCTAGAAGCGGAAGGTGACCAAGCGGAATTAGAGCGTTTGGCTGCCTCGATCTCTAATGACTTTATGGTTTCAATTTGGTTGACTGACGCCAAAATGGATGTGGTGAGTGCAAGAATCGGTAGCCGCAGTAAGCTGACGCATGCTGATCGGCAACTACCATTTTGTAATCACTGTTATCCGCTTTTTTCTGATAATCAATCTGCGCAATTTGGTCAGCTCGATGTGGAATGCGCGTTATGCCACGGCGAACATACCGCACCGAGCTGCATAACGTTTAATGAACTGCAAAATAGCGCGGCTCAGCTACGTGAAACAAGCGAAGCTTCATTTTTGGTGGATGGTCATTATTACCATGTGAGTTTGAAGCCATTTATTCATGGTCAGCGTCAACAGGTCTTGGTGTGTAACCCTAATCGTTTGAATGATCATTTTGCCGCCGATAATCAACATGTATTAGCGTTATCAAGCTTGGAAAAACCCTTGGTCACGCTTCGTGCTAATGCAGATCATGCGCAGTTAACGCACACTCGTTATGATTTACGTTTCGCTTGGAATCGTATGCTGTCTGTATTTGCAGAGATTTTACGCCAGCAAGGTATTGATTATCTGTTTTACCAGACCAATGAAGCGCAAATGCAGGTGGCTTGGGTGGCGAATCAATGGAGTGAAATTGGCTCGTCATTGGATTGCAAGTTATCCCATCATAGCCCGATGACGTTACCTAGCGTGCCATTTGCGATGAAAGAGCCGCTGCACGATTATGCGATTATTCGTGGCCTTCGTGCGGATTGGCGCAAAGGCAAAGTGTCATTTAACCCCTCAGAGTTTGCAGATACCTCAGATCGCGACACGCATGCCATGTGTGCATTACATGCCGGTAATGTAGAGTCAGGCATTTTGCGTAACAGTGCGGTGATCTACTTTAGTCGCCAAGCGCCAGGTCAGTTGATTGCTTTAGGTAGCCGTCTAAAAACAGAAACGTTTTTTAAGTTACGTGATCTACCAGAAAGTGGCGATCAGCTACTCGAACGACTGATTGCCAGCGGCCGTAACGAAGTGGTTAGCCGTTTCTCTGCGCAGTTTGCCAATGATATTGAGATGTTAACGCACTATCAGTTTGATGGTGAGCGTGACAACTTAACTACATTATTTGCTATGAGTGCATTTTGTTTAGGCTTAGCCAAGCAAGGGGACTCCACTGAACAACTGGCCGATAAAGTGGTGGCAGCCGCGATGCGCTATCGTGGTAAAAACGCCCATCGCGTCGATTTTGCGTTTGATGAATCCAATGCGGAACTCATGCCTATTAGTGGTTTGGATTACTATCCAACGCTTGCCAGTGTCATGGCATTTCGTTTAGCGACTAACGGTGAGATGGACGATGTGCCGAAGTTGGCCTTTGGCATCATGGATTCCTTAGCCGATTATTTAGGTTCTTGGGTTGAGCATTTAGACAGTAAATACGGCATCAAGCAGGTTGTGTTAGCGGGAGATGAAATGGATAACGAATGCCTCACTCAGCGTATAGCGGTGCGAGTGGGTAATAATTTTCCGTTGTTTGCTAATCGACGTCTGATGATTGATGGCAATAACCTGAGTGTCGGTGCACTGCTACTCAGCCAGCGTCGTCGGAGATAGGGCATGAAAACAGAGGCGCTCCATCATTGTAAAGTGAACATCAAGGGCATCGTCCAAGGTGTGGGGTTTCGGCCATTTGTGTATCGTCTGGCAAATGCGCATGGTTTATCCGGCTCTGTGCTTAATGATCCTCAAGGTGTCACGATCCACTTGTATGGTTTAGCGTCTGCTGTTGAATCATGTATTGCCGCGATTATTGCTAATCCACCACCGTTGGCACGTATCGACTCTTATACTGTCGAGGAACTCGATGATGAAGCCGTGTTTAACGGCTTTCATATTATTAAAAGTCAGCAAACCTGTCGTGCCAGTGTGGCGCTTTCGCCAGATATGGCGACCTGTCCTGATTGCTTGGCGGATATCGCCAATCCGCACAGCCGTTATTATCGTTATCCGTTTACCAACTGCACCAATTGCGGCCCTCGTTATTCGATTATTTGCTCATTGCCTTATGATCGTAAAGCGACGTCGATGGCAGGTTTTGATATGTGTCCGGCGTGTCGTCAGGCGTATAGCGACCCTAACGATCGTCGTTATCATGCCCAGCCAATTAGCTGTCCTCAATGTGGGCCGCAATTGCGTTATTTAACTGCTGATGGTTGCCAGCAAAGCCAGGCTGAGTCTGCGTTATCAGATGCAATTAGCGCTATTCTGCGGGGCGAAATTATTGCTGTTAAAGGGCTGGGTGGTTTTCAACTTGTTTGCGATGCGACTAACTCTCTGGCCGTGCAGCAGTTACGCTTGCGTAAACAACGCCCGCTTAAGCCGTTGGCGGTCATGGTGAAAGATGAGGCGATGGCACAGAGCGTCGTGGTGGGTTGCGAAGCCGAGTGGCAGCAACTGCGCAGTGCCCAACGCCCAATCGTGCTGATGCAAAAACGGGATAACCCAACATTGGTGCTTGCCGATGAACTGACGTTTGATATTGAGAGTCTCGGGTTGTTTTTACCTTATACACCACTGCATGCGTTGTTATTGGATGGGGTGGATTGCCCGATTGTAGCAACGTCGGCCAATATCAGCGGCGATCCTATTTTGACGGACTGTCAGGCCGTCATTCGCCAGCTTGGTTTGGTGGTCGATGGTATTCTTGATCATAATCGCGCCATTATTCATCCTTGCGATGACAGTGTGGTACAAGTGATTAATGACAAGGTGATGGTGCTTCGCTTGGCGCGAGGTTTTGCGCCGCTTAGTTTTGCCTTACACGAGCCTGTCTCTCGTGCAACGTTCGCTGCTGGCGCGCAACAGAAAAACAGTCTGGCGTTGGCCTTTGATAAACAAGTGATTGTTAGCCCTTACATCGGGGACCTACATTCATTTGCCAGTGAAGAGCACTATCAACAGACGTTAACATCATTGACGCAATGCTATCAGTTTATGCCTCAAGTCGTGGTACATGATTTACATCCTAACTACGCCTCGACGCAAATAGCGATGGGGCTTGGTGGTAAGCCAATTGCCCTGCAACATCATTATGCGCATATCCTTTCTCAGCTAGCGATCAATCAATCGAATGGACCTGTCTTGGGTTTTGCGTTTGATGGTACCGGGCTCGGTGATGATGGCAAGGTGTGGGGCGGAGAAGTGATGCTTGCTGACATCCATGACTATCAACAGCTTGCGAGCTTTAAACCCTTCATGTTGATTGGCGCTGACAATGCCGTTAAAGACACTAACCGTCTGTTATTAGCTTTGCTATTTGAACGTTATTCGCCAGACGATATTCTGGCCATGAATTTAACGGCGCTTGCCGATTGTGAACCGAGCTTAATTCGTAATTTGCATCGGTTATGGACATCAAAAGCATCTTGCATTGCAACCAGTTCAACGGGGCGTTTGTTTGATGCTGTCGCTCGCTTGTTGGGCTTGATTGATCGCACTCAATTTGAGGGCGAAGCGGGCATGAAGATAGCGCAACATGCTTCCTATTTACTAGATAGTGACGACCATACAGATCTTACTTTGCCTTTTGCGTTAGCGATGGTAGCCGTAACCACTGAATCATTAGCGCTACAATGGGATACCCACGCTTTGTTTGCGCAGATATTGGATGCGGTTATCGCGAAGCCTTTGACATCGCAGCGTATTGCGGCGATTGCGGGGGGATTTATTGGCGCACTGGCTGATGCTGTTTGTGCGTTTGCCGTTCAGCAGCGTGAGCAAAAGGGTATTAATACCGTTACGCTATGCGGCGGTGTATTTCAAAATAAAGTCTTGTACGCGTTATGCGAGCAGCATTTGATTAGTCAGGGCTTCCAACTTCTCTCCCATCAGCAACTACCCATCAATGATGCCAGCATCGCTTTAGGACAACTTTGGTACGGAATTCATAATGGATCATAATCAAAATCACTCATCGCCTATGCCAAAGGCGACGATTCAAGATACAACTAAAACAATGACGCGTCTTTTTTCAGGATCCGTTTCAGGTAAAACGTTAGGTCACACCTTGCGTTCATTGTTGCCCGTCACAGCCTTATTGGTGTTACCGCTTACGACCAGTGTATGGGCGGCACCGGAAACCGTTGCTGAGCCAGCGGTTACTACTCAGCAGACTAACCCACCTCGTCAACCTCATACTAAACCGGTGACAATCGCGCTTGGCGCAGAGCCCGAAGCGGGATTCGATCCCATTTATGGCTGGGGGCATTACAATAATCCATTAATGCAATCCGCACTGTTGAAACGTGATGGTTCGTTAGACGTAGTGGGGGATTTGGCGCAAAGCTGGACGCTATCGAATGATGGCAGAACGTGGCAAGTGTCATTAAAACCACACTTGAAATTCAGTGATGGTTCGAATGTGACTGCGCAAGATGTTGCCTTTACCTACCGTACGGCAAAATCGGCAGCCAGCCTATATGACTTAACCAACTTAGACCGCGTTGAGGTGAGTTCTTCTGATTCTCTCACTTTCCACCTCAAACAACCTGATATCGCTTTTATGGATACCTTGGCATCATTAGCGATCGTTCCGCAGCATGCTTATGGTCCGGAGTATGCGCAGCATCCTGTTGGGTCGGGGCCATATCAGTTTGTACGTTGGCAAAAAGGGCAGTTGTTAGAGCTTATCGCCAACCCGTATTATTACGGGAAAAAACCGGATATTCGTCATCTGATTATCGTGTTCAGTGAGGAAGATAGCCGTTTTTCGCAATTATTAGCTCATCAACTTGATTTGGCCGCTATTCCGCCACATTACGTGCGCAGTTTGCCAAGCAATACGAAGTTGTGGAGTGTCAAAAGTGTCGATAATCGCGGCATCGCGTGGCCAATGGTGGCCTATGATGGCAAGGCGATTGGCAATGATGTTACCAGTGATAAAGCCATTCGCACCGCAATAGATGACGTCATTGATCGGGATGTTTTGGTTCAAGGCTTATTAGAAGGCCATGCGCGTCCCGCTTACTCAATTGCAGATAGCTTACCTTGGAATAGTGCGCCTACTAAGATAGTGCACGCCTCTTTAGATGAGGCGAAGCAATTATTGGATAATGCAGGTTGGCGGTTACACGATGGTGTACGTGAAAAGAATGGCGTGAAAGCGCAGTTCACTCTTTACTACAAATCGGGTGATAGCATTCGTGAACAGCTAACGTTGACGGTAGCGCAGATGATTAAACCGCTGGGCATTATTGTTGATACCAAAGGCACGAGTTGGGAAAACATAAGCAAAGTGATGCATCGTGAACCGGTATTGTTTGGCTTTGGTGCGTTGTCGCCAAGTGAAATGCGTTACACCTATCACAGTGATTATCGTGGCGTTGATTTTTATAATAGTGGTTATTATCAAAACCGTCAGGTAGATATGCTGTTAGATAAGGCACAGTCGGCCGCATCATGGTCGCAATCGATGCCATATTATCGCCAAGCTCAAACGCTTATTTATACCGATGAACCGTGGACGTGGTTAGTTAACCTGCAGCATTTATATGCCGGTAATCCTTGTTTGGATTTAGCTACACCCATGGTTGAACCGCATGATCATGGTTGGCCATTAACGAACAATATCGTTGATTGGACATGGGTGTGCCCAGATCCATCATGATGTTGACGGTATTAAAAATAAGTCTGCGTTTAGTGTTGCAGTTAATGTTGGTGATCATCCTTGCGTGGTGCTTACTGGCCTTTTCGCCTTTAGACCCAATTTATAGCTACCTTAACGGTAATGTATTTGCGGTTTCGGCGGCGCAAAAAGTACAGATGCTGCAACAACTGCATCTTGATCTGTCATGGTGGCAGTCATTTGGGTTATGGCTCGGGCACGTTTTTCACGGTGATTTCGGCTATTCCAACCTTTATCACCAACCCGTGACGGAGGTTATCTGTCAGCGAGGTGGCTTGTCGTTTCTGCTGATGGGGCTGAGTTGGGGGATCGCATTATTGATGGGCTACGGTTTGGGATTATTGGCTGGACTCTATCAAAATCGGCTGGCGGATAAAATCATTCGTACCACCGCGTGGTTACTGGCTTCTGTACCGCCATTTTGGCTTGGAATGGTATTGATCAGTCTATTTTCTGTCACCTTAAAGTGGACGCCAGTGTGCTGTGCTGCCCCCTATGACAGTAGTTTTTCAGCACAAAGTTTTACCAGTATGTTAGCGCATCTAGCCCTTCCAGTGACAACGTTGGTTTTAATTTATATGGCGCCGCTTGCGTTACATACGCGGGAAAAAGTCGTTGATGTGCTTAATGATGCTCCGGCACTCTATTCTCAGCTACATGGGCAGAGTGCAGTAGCGGTCACCCAATTTCACGTGGTGAAGAACAGCTTGCTACCCGCAGTAATATTGCATTTTAGCCATTTTGCTGAATTGTTTAGTGGTTCGATTTTGGCGGAAACTATCTTCAATTATCCCGGCTTAGGCCAAACCTTAGTCAAGGCGGGTTTAGCCAGTGATAGTGCTCTGTTTATGGGCGCGACGGTGCTGGGCGCGCTATTGGTTTTTACCAGTAACGGCATTGCCTCGTTATTGGCGTTAAAGCTAACACCGGGAGCGCTACGCTGATGTTAACTTTGATCTCTCGTGATGTAGTGAAAGGGTTTTGGCCATTATGGAGTGTGATTGGTTTACTTCTGCTCGCGCTTATCTGGCCTAATTCAGGACTTGATATTAACCTGTTACTGCGCAATATGCCGCCTTCACTGACGCACCCGTTTGGCACTGATTGGCTAGGGCGCGATATGCTCACCCGCAGTTTAAAAGCTCTGTTGACCAGTTTATCGTTGGCAGGTTTCGCGGTGGTATTAAGCAGTGTATTAGCTTTGATTATCGCGGCGTGTGCGATGACACATCGTTGGGTTCGTCAAGCGGTGGAGCTGTTGGTTGATGTGTCGTTGTCATTACCTCATCTGTTATTACTCATCTTACTTTCGCTTGCGTTTGGTGGGTCGTCTATTGGGTTGATTGCCGCCATTGCACTCAGCCATTGGCCCCGAATTGCGCGGCTACTGATGTTTGAAATGCACAGCGTATCGAATACGGTGTACTTTCAATTAGCGTTGCAGTTTGGACAACCGAGATGGCGGGTATTTTGTCGTCATTTAGTCCCTTACATTATTCCACAATGGCTCACGGGGGCTTTGGTGATGCTACCGTTTGCTCTGTCTCATATGGCGGCGTTGACCTTCCTGGGGTTTGGCTTAGATCCGTCATCGCCTTCAATGGGTGTGATTTTATCTCAAGCAAGTCGTTATTTTCTTGCGGGTGATTGGTGGCTTGCGGTGTTACCCGGTGCGCTGCTGGTCGTGACATTATTACTGCTTTCAGCCGTTGCACATCAAATTACACTGCGTATTCGTGGTCAACATCATCAGGCGAAAAAAACATCATCAATCACAACACCAAGTGAATGGCGGGGCAACGTCAATGCTGAGCGTTAATCAGTTATCAATTACGGCTAATTTTGGCGATGGTCAGCTACTAAAGCCGCTGAGTTTCGATCTTCAACGAGGAGAAATTCTAGGGGTTATTGGCGAAAGCGGTAGTGGTAAGAGCTTGCTTGCGCACGCAATGTTAGGCCATGTACCGAAGGGGTATCGTATTAAGGGGCATATTACCGCTTCGGCCAGTGTTGCGCTCTCGGCGCAATCGGCTGCCGTGTTTGATCCATTACGAACTATTAGTCAACATTTGTCACGTTGGCGACGCGCGTTTGTCCACCAAGACCATTATTTAGAGCAGCTTGGTATCGACCAAAATATTGCATCAAGTTATCGACACCAGCTTTCAGGGGGAATGGCAAAACGAGCGTGTTTGGCTCAGGCAATCGTGCAAAACCCTCACTTTTTGCTTGCTGATGAACCTTGTGCGGGGCTGGATGACGACGCGGCTCATCACACTTATCAACGTTTACGCCAAAAAACCGACAACGACCATCTCGGTATGATGATTATTTCGCACAACTTACGTCAATTAATGAAATGGTCAGACCGAATTTTAGTGCTTAAGCAAGGTGAGCTCATTGAACTCACCACGCCTAATGCGATTCGTGATAATCAATGCCATACGTACAGTCGTTCATTGTGGGAAGCATTGCCTGAAAATTGGGAGACGTTAAATGCTGAGTTTGCATAATGCGCAAGTACGCTATCACGACAAGCCGTTAAACGTGATGGATATCGAGTTAACGCGTGGTGAAATTGTTGGGTTAACCGGGCCAAGTGGTTGTGGCAAATCCTCTCTTGCTAAAGTGCTTGCAGGTATACAGCCGCTAAGTGCTGGTAAACGGTGTGCGCCGCCACGAATTAAAGGTGAAGCAAACCCGGTTCAGTGGGTCACGCAACAACCTGAGTTTGCCTTTAATCCTTATCTAAGTTTGCAACGTTCATTGCGTGAAAGCTGGCAGAGTGACGATTTTATGCTGCTATTAGCGGATTATGGTATTTGTCCAAGTTGGTTACAGCGTAAACCAGAACAACTGTCGGGAGGTCAATTACAGCGTCTTAATTTGGTGCGCGCATTAGTCCCTTCAACACAGTTTTTACTCTGTGATGAAATCTCGGCACCATTGGATTTACTGACTCAAAAACAGTTGTGGCAAACCTTGCTCAATCATTGTCGAACACGTCAACTGGGGGTGTTGATTATTTCTCATGACAGGGCGCTGTTAAATCGCCTTTGTGATCGGCAAGTCTGTATCTCATCAGTGGGTGATAACACTGATTGAAAAGAGAGCAAGCCGCCTTAAATTCAAGGAAGGCAACGCAATGCTGTTGCCTTCCTCGTTTTATAAAGAAAATACGATGAATAGATCAAACGCGTTGATACGTATGGGATGTTTCGTTATCCCATCGCTCTGCGTAGGGTGCGTTTTTTAAAGCTCATATCGATAATGCAGAGTAGTAGCCCTAGCCATATCAGCCCAAAGCTCATCACTTTCACCTGCAGCAATATTTCACCAAAGACAATGACCGCCAGCAAGAACTGGATACTGGGTTCGATGTATTGAATAAAACCAATCATGATGAGGTTAGTTCGCTCTACCGCAAGAGAGAACAGTACCAATGGGATTAGGGTGATCGGCGCAGAGAGTAAATACAGCATGATCTTACTGCTGTCACCGGATTGAAAGACCGATGTCTGTTGCCAGAAATCACTGAGCATAAAACACAGGGCGATCGGTAAGATGGTGATCAGTTCTATCATCATGATGCTGAGTGCATCAAGGTTGACATACTTTTTCATGAGACCATACAAGGCAAATGCACCACCCATGACAAGGGAAAGCCATGGTAACTCTCCGTAGTAAAAAACCTGACAGCCAATGCCCGCAATGGAGAGCGCAACAGCGACAGATTGATAAGTGGACAGTTTATCTTTTAGAAATAGCACACCAAAAATAATAGAGAAGATAGGGTTAATAAAATAACCCAAACTTGCGGCCAGTACTTGTTCATTAGTGACGGCCCAAGTAAAACTATATAACGAAACAAAATTAAAGATCCCAGCTAAAAAGCATAACAGCACGGTTCTTTTGCTGTGCATCGCCGCCCAAATTTTATCCATAGGGATGGAAAAAGCTTTAAGTAATAAATAGATACAAGGGATAGAAAATAATACTCGAATTGATAATATTTCGAGCACATTAGCATTTGGAATATATTGGAAATAAAGCGGCAGTAATCCCCAGACTAAAAAGGCACAAACTGCTATCCCATTACCTGATAACTTCATACAACGTACCTCAATACACAAGGATGCAGATCACCACGGGTGATCTGCATTTGTGTTTATTTTTTGTTAAACAGAGAAGAGCTAAATAATTAAATGGCTAACTGATCACGCACCAGTTCTACCCAGAAGTTAACGCCGATCATTAATAGATCATCGTTAAAGTCATAGTGAGGAAGGTGCAGTGGTACGCCGCCTTTCTCGCCTGTGGCACCATTGCCGACAAGGATGTAGCAGCTCGGGACTTCACGTTGCATGAAAGAGAAATCTTCTGAGATGCAGAACGGCTTACACTTGTCGTTCACCTTGGCCTCACCGACGACTTTCTTCGCGACTCTGACCGCGATTTCAGACTTGTCACTGTTGTTCACGGTAGAGAGTACACAGTTAGAAAATTCGTAGTTGTAGCTAAGGCCCGCCGCAGCGGTTACACCAGAGACAACGCGCTCCATTGCATTTTTTATGTATTCTTGCGTTTCATCTGAGAAGCAGCGGGTATCGCCAGACAGTGTCACCACCGTTGGGATCACATTGGCGCCACCGTTGGTTTTGATATCGGTTACCGAAAGGACGGCAGGCTCATGAATCGCATCCAAATTACGGGTGATGATGCCTTGTAAAGTAGAGACCACGTTACAGGCTACCAGTACAGGATCACTGCCTAAGTGTGGCATTGCCGCATGGCCACCGGCAGCGAGTATTTCAATGTTGAAATGGTTTTCGCTGGCCATGACCGAATTGGGACTGATCAAGAAATTGCCGACTTCAAGCCCCGGTAAGTTGTGCATTGCGTAGATGGAATCCATCTGCCAGCGTGTGAACAGGCCATCTTCAATCATCGCTTTGGCACCAGTGCCTTGCTCTTCTGCTGGCTGAAACACAAAGTACACGGTGCCGTCAAAGTCATCTTGTTGTGAAAGCTGATAAGCGGCACCAAGCAGTATCGAAACATGACCATCATGCCCACAACCGTGCATCATGCCGCTATTTTTAGAAGCATAAGCGAAGTCGTTTTGTTCTTGAACGGGTACGGCATCGAAGTCAGCACGTAATGCGATAGAGTGGCTAGACGTACCGCGTTTTAAAATCCCCACCATCCCGGTTTTACCAATATTACGGTGTACTTCAATGCCAAATGCTTCCAGTTTTTGCGCAATAAAGTCAGAGGTAACCGTTTCTTCAAAACCTATTTCAGGGGTAGTGTGCAGAAATTGACGCCATTCGATAATGTTATTGGGTAGATTTATAGTATTCGGATTCATAGTGTTCACTTTGAGCAAAAAAGAGCAAGGTCATAAGGACAACCTCGCTCTGTTGACTGACTAATTAATTTGCCATTTCTGTTGCAACTTTAGCGTTAGATAAATTTTCTTCTGCAGTTGCTTTATTACGTGCTGATGTCGCTTTCACAAATACCATTAACGAACTAACGACGATGGCGATTGCTGCACATTTCCACAGTGTTACAGGTTCAGAAAGTACGACTGCCGCTAAGACAAACGATGCTAAAGGTATTAAGTTCAGTGCCATGCCTGTACCGTCTACGCCCACTTTTGTAATGCCGTAGATATAGATGAGATAGCTGATACCAGAGATAAATACGCCCAGAATGAAGATACTCAAGATGCGTGACGGAGCAGTGAACGCGCCTAGTGCCGTTGTAAAATCTAGGCCGTAGAACATCACCACAAAGGTGAAGCCAACTGCAGCAAAGATGAACTGATGGAACATGGTAGAGATTGAACCGTATTTTTCAGCCAAGTCAGACGTGTGTAAGCGGTTGAAGCAAAAGCAAACGCACTCATGAACGCAATTACATGGCCGATATTAAAGCCACTTGAGTTTAACGCTGGGTCATAAACCAGCATGGTAACGCCTGCGAAGGCTAAACATGCCGCACCCATTTGCATCATGGTGAAGCGCTCACCACGAGTAAAGAATCCCACGGCTAGAATTTGGATAGGGATCAAGCCCATGATCACACCGTTTTCAGATGCAGTGATGTAATCCAACGACAAGAAAGCAAAGTAGCTAAACAGTGCTTGTCCGATAAAACCACATGCGAATGTTTTTACGACATCGACACGGTTTGCCCATGAGTAGCTGAATTTTTTGTAGCCTTCAGCCGCAATCGATTTGCTCATGACTCGCAAAATAAAGAATAGGGTGATAGAGGCGACGACATAACGTAGCCACACTAGCATCTTGGAGTCCATTACTTCCATTAGCGGTGTGCCTACAACCCATGGTGTACCCCATAAGAAGCCGATAAATATGGCGGCAATCCAGCCTTTTTGCTTATCTAACATGATGAATCCATCCTTTAATAAGATTAAATTTCAGTACCTGAAAGTAGTTTTCCGTAACCTGGGCAAACGGCAGTTTTTCCGCATAGCTGCATTGAATGCCAAAATAAAGCGGAGTTACTTGAAACAATGGGAATACCGTATTTATCTTCTAGGTATTGAATTTTCTCTACTGCACGCAGGCTGGTGCATGACATGAAAATAACATCAACATCTTTGTCTTTAATTAAAATTTCAATGCCTTCTTCAAATGATGTGAGCGGCACTTTATGGATGATATTGTCATCAATAATGCCAAGAGCCGTTAATGCCACCACATCAAAACCAGCATCAATTAATTGTGCGCGTAGTGGGAAATTCACATCGGTTGGATAAGGTGAAAATACAGCCACTTTCTTCGCACCAAGGTGCTTAAAAGCAGCTTGAGCGGCTGACCATGGGTTGGTCGTTGGAATATCACCTCGGCCTTTAGTCAGAAGTTTTGACACTTTTTCTTCACCGATCACGATAGAGGCGGATGTACATGCAAATGCCATCACATCCATTGGAAGGCCATCGCCAACCAATATCGCACCATCACTAATGCTCGCTGCGACGGCATCCAGTGCTTCTGGTGTCATGCCGTTTTCTTTAAAGATACGGGTGCTAAATAGCGCTGCCTGTTCACTGAGTAGGTGTGACCAATCCGTTTCAAGGGTATGGTCATTTGCAAGTTGTACGAGACCGATATGGACGCGGTCAGGGCGAGGTGCGGGTTCAAATTGTAGTTTTACTTCAAAATTATTGAATTCTTCAAAATTCATGGGTTGTTCCTTTTTTTGTTATTTTATTAGGGCAACCTCTTTAAACTCGGAAGTCGCCCTTCTATACGTTTTATTGGATGATGATCAGCTCAGGCTCAGCACGTTCAGACAACCACTCGGCACCATCTTCAGTGATGACAATGTTTTCTTCATGAAGCATTGTTTTGCCTAGTGCGTAGGTCATGCCTGGTTCTAGGGTCATCACCATGCCCGGTTTTAATACGGTGTTATCCGTAGCGGTATTCGATGGACGTTCTGTCAGCTCCATACCTAGGCCATGGCCTACACGACCGATGTCGTTACCAAGAGCACCATTGGCTTCGAGTACTTTCCACATTGCGTTATAGATATCGGTGGTGGTTGCACCAGGTCGTGCCGCTTCAAAGCCTTTGGTCGTGGCTTCGTAAGTTGCGCGATAAGCCGCTTTGGTTTGCTCGCTGGCTGTGCCGAAAGCCCAGTTACGGTCGAAGTCAGAGAAGTAGCCATCCCACACCGCGCCAGTATCAATTAGCAGCACATCGCCATGTTCAATCACACGATCAGTTGGACCCATCAGGATATCGTCATACGCATCAGGGCCCGATCCTGCGATAATGAATGGACACTCATCAGCTCCGGCTTGCAGCATGTCCATACCGAACTGCTTACAGATCTCACGTTCAGTCATTCCGGTGCGGGCATATTCAGGAATACGCTTGAAACCGATGTTGGTGATGCGGCAAATTTCGCGGGTTTTGGCTATTTCAGCCTGAGACTTGATCTGACGTAGGCCGTGTACATCAAGGGCGACGTCAACGAACTCTTTATTCACCATGGTGGTGAGTTTTAAGTAGTTGTTTACAGGCATACGAAGGTGTGATTCGATGCCTAATGTTGCACCCACACGGCCATGACGGCTTGGTAGCGAGTTCAATACGTTGGCAACAAGGCTAATGCCATCATCTTCAGGGCGAGGAGCAGGCCAGGTAATGATGGTGTCGATCCAGGTTTTCGACATGCCTTTTGCGCCGATCTCGGGAATAATGGCAACGGGCTTACCTTCTGCCGGTACAATGACGAACCATGGACGTGTTGGACTGTGCCAAAACTGAGAGTGAAAGCCCGTGAAATAACGGACGTTGGGCTCGGTGGTAAAAATCATCGCATCGAGTTTCATGTCATGCATGATTTTTTGTGCGCGAATAGTACGTTGTTCAAATTCTTGTTGGGTAAAACCACGAGTAGGTGTTGTCATCTCTTCTACCTTACATAACCTATTATTGGGTTGTGTTGATCTGTCTATTTGCCAGACGAAGCCACGGGTAAGTACCTCTTCGTCTGGACTGCTTATTCTTTTTATTGGGTGATCACGTGCATTGCGTGAGCGAGATCTTGAATAAGATCGTCGGGTTGCTCTAAGCCGATATTGAGGCGAACTAAACGGCCGGCATAGTCTTTACCTGGGCGATCAAGATTTGGATAAACAAGAGCCAAGCTGGTTAGACCGCCCCAGCTCATGCCGATCTTGAACATCTTAAGCGTGTCGATAAATTGCTCGACTTGTTCTGCGGTGTAGTCTTCTGTGAAGAGGAAAGAGAACACACTGCTTGAACCGGTGAAGTCGCGTTTCCAAATTTCATGCCCAGGGCATGAAGGGAATGCAGGATGGAAAACTTGTGCGACACCGTCATGCTTAGATAGCCATTCCGCGACCTCAAGTGTTGACTTTTCAAGGTGAGCTAAGCGAATGCCTAAGGTTTGCAGGCCGCGCAGGGCTAAGTTGCAATCATCCGGTGAAACGGCCAAGCCGAGTTGCTTGAAGGTGGCGCCGACTTTCTCTTTCAGTGCTTCAGTATTCACTGATACGGTACCTAGTAGCAGATCACTGTGGCCACCAACATATTTGGTCAATGCTTGCATATTGATATCCACGCCATGGGCAAAAGCATCAAACAGCACACCAGCGGCATAAGTGTTATCTAGCGCAACAACAACGCCTCTTTCATGGGCGGCAGCACAGATAGCCGGAACATCCTGAATTTCCATGGTCACAGAGCCTGGGCTTTCAACCCAAATTAAGGTGGTGTTATCACGGATAAGCTCAGCAATGCCCGCTCCAATAAGTGGGTCGTAAGGCTCTACTTCAATGCCAAGATCTTTCAGTAGACCTTGTGCCATTTCTTTGTTTGGGCCGTAAGCGTTATGCGGTACAAGTGCATGGCTTCCGGCGCGACACATGGCGAAATACACCAATGCGATTGCTGCTTGACCACCTGGGACGACAAAACTGTGAAGTGCACCCTCTAATTGTGCAATACGTCCTGATAATTCAAGTGTGGTTGGTGTACCGTATAGTCCATAGCTATAACCGCCTTTCGCTTGATCCCAAGCGTCCACAACGTCAGCTTGTTTATTAAACAATACCGTTGAACCGCGGTAGGTTGGTGTAGCTAAGGATTCAAACCCTGGTGTAGCCAAAGTCTGTGGTTGAACTAGTCTGGTATGCCAATGCATATTGATGCTCCGAATCAGTAGTGGAGTGAATATGCTGGCAATATTATTCTGCTTAACTTGAGAATAGCGCTCGAATTAGGTCGTGCTTTTGAGAAAATTTTTCACATGAACCAGATAGTTGATAGTTTTGATCGTGCCATCCTCAGAATTTTACAAAAAGACAATACCACCCCGTTACGTGTTGTTGCCGAACAGGTGCATCTGTCGACAGCATCCGTGCAGCGACGCATTAAACGCTTAGAAGACTCAGGGGTGATTAAGGCAAATTCAGCCATTATTGCCCCGGAAAAAGTCGGCCAAATTATCACCATTCTCGTTGAAGTGCATACGGTGCGCACGCAAGCGTCTGATATGGAAGAGATGAAGAAATTATTCTCTGGGCCAGAGATTCAGCAATGCTATTACGTCACTGGCGAAGCTGACTTTATGTTGGTACTAACCGTCGCCAATATGGCGGAATATGAAGCGATCAGCGGGCGGTTATTTTACAACAACCCCAATGTAAAATGGTTTAGAACCATCGTTGTGATGGATAGGGTAAAGGTCTCGCTGGACACGCCCATTCCCCAGTTAGAGCATGAGGTGTGATCGAGTTTGTATTTTTGAGTTCAGAGTAGAGGGTTAACAAAAGTGAATTTTAGTGACCTCCTACTCACTTTTACAGTGAGAAAAATTCTCACACAGGCGTGATATTTTTATACTGAAATGATGCGATTGTATAAAAATATGATCTCCCCACAAATGCGCATCACATTCTGTTGCTTGTCTTCGTGGAATGGCAGAAGAAAAGCAGGAATAGAAAAGTCATACGCCGCACTGAGTGATAATGTTCTTGGAAACCAGTTGCTAGAGGTCGTATGAACAAAATCATCCAGATGGAAAGAATATTTAAGGTTATGCAATACATTGAAAATAATCTTGAATCAGAAATGAATGTTTCTCTGTTATCAGACATAGCCTGCTACTCTGAATACCATTTTCATCGATTATTTCGCGCATACTGTGGCGAGAGTATTTATAGCTATAAAAAACGACTGTTATTAGAACAGTCGGTGAAGCACTTAAAATACTCGGATGACAGTATTACTGAGATTGCATTCAAATGCGGTTACGATAACCAAGCCTCATTTAATAAAGCGTTTAAAAAGGCGTTCTCCTGTTCACCGAGCCAAGCTCGAAATCAATTGGTTTGTATTAATAGAGATGAAATCATTATCAACCAGAATGGGATTGTTAGTATGAAACCAGACATCATTGAAATAGAGGCAATCCATACAATCTCGGTAAGAGCGGTGGGAGGATATGCACAAGCGGCTGCTGAAGCTTGGGGAAAACTCATGCAGTTTGCTTACTCTAAGAAGCAAATGCATAAAAATGTGAAAAGAATAGGTGTGTCACATGATGATCCTGATCTGACAGAGACGAATCGGATCCGTTACGATGCATGTATTGATGTGGAAATGAGTGAAGAGTTAGAAATGGGTCTGCACAGAAGAGTGATTGCTGGTGGAAAGTATGCGAAATTTCTTCATACAGGCAGTTATGATAACCTTCAAAATACCTATTCTTATATTTTCAATGATTGGCTGCCTGACAGTGGTTATAAGTTAATTGATAATCCACCGTTTGAACATTATTTAAATAAAGATCCGAGAAGGACTAAGCCTGAAAACCTCAAAACAGAGATTTACATTCCTATTGTCTGATAGGTGCTAGGTATCTTTCATTTTATGCTGCAATGACAAGTGTCAGCCCTTGCTCAATGGTAGAGCGAGGGCTGCCCCCTTGGGTTATTGCATCGCAGTCGCCAAATTCTTTACCCAGCGGCCAGCCTTTAAGCGCCATAGGCAGACAATAATCTTCGCAGATTCTTCGAATAGGACTAGGCCATAAAGGTATATCGCGTCAAAAGCGGCGATATGGGCCATCCAATAAGCACAGGGAAGCAAAAATACCCATTGAGCAAGGATGTCAGTGCAAAGGCAAAATGTGGCGTCACCGCCAGCCCGAAGAATTCCGACAATCAGCATCATCGATAGGCTCTTAATGACAAGTGAGAACGCCATAATGTCGTAGAGTGATACCGCAAGTAATTGTGCCGCCGACGGCGTATCAGTGTGGAAAAACACACTGAGCACCTGGTATTTTACCTGCCATAACAGAGTGGCAGTGATGATTCCGGTAATCACACTGAGTATTAATTGATGAGGTATTACGGTTGTTAACTGTTGATGTTTATTAGCTCCAACTATATTACCGACAATGACAGAACCTGCCGTTGCTAAGCCAATGAGCAGTGACATCGCTAATGCTTCCAGTGGGGCAAGTACGGAAAGGGAGATCAGTAAATTGGGATCACTGTATCCAAGAATTGCATGAAAGGCGAAGAGCCCTGCGGCCCATACCACACTGTTAACTGCGGCAGTGGCTGACAGGCGAGCCACGAGCTTTATATCTGTAATGTGCAGATTAGCAAAATGTTGGCGGGTAAACTTACCAAGTAAATGGCCTTTGTGGTGCAGATAAAGGAAAAGTACCATGCATTCGATAATGGCACTGATAGCGGTGCCAAGGGCGGCTCCTTTGATCCCCAGTGCAGGCATACCTAAATGACCAAAGATGAATACCCAATTGAGTAGTAAGTTTAGTACCACGCCTACCGCACTAATTTGGGTTGCAATACCCGGCTGGTGCATGGCACGTAGCCCTGCTGCAATGCTAGAGGCATAGGCAAAACAAAATAAACTGATCGCGATAATTTGCAGGTAGTCAGCACCACGTTCAATGATTTCGGCGGATTGGCTGCCTAACCCCATCAATTGTGAGGGGAAAAAGATCAGCACAATGGCAAATACCGTCGCAGTGATTCCACTGAGTAATAAGGTAACCAGTATGCAACTGGCTAATTTTCGAGACCCTTGCACCCCTTTTAGGCCAAAACATTGCGCAGCAATTTGACCACCGCCAATGCTGAGACCAATAATAAAAAATGTAATGATGAGCTGTATTTTGGCTGCGAGTCCTATCGCAGCAATATCGTATTCACTGAGTGCGCCCATCATTAATGTGTCAACAGTGCTTTTACTTGAGAACATGGCAGTTTGGAGCGCAATAGGCAGAGCAAGAGCCAATAGGGTTTTCGTGGTATCAAGCTGTGTTCTTAGGCGTAATAATAACGACATGTATTTATCACTTTTGTTGATATATAGAGGGGCACTCCTTTTCATCCGTTATTAGGGAGAAAAGGAGCGACATTTTTTATGACTTATGAAGCAAGAGTTATGGGGTTACGGTAAGATTTTTAACCACATAAGCGGGATTACCTACCGCAATACAGTTATCGGGGACATCGTCATAAACTACGCTGTTGGCACCGATCACCGCATTTTTACCAATCGTGACGCCTTTTAAGATTGTGGCTCCCATCCCGATCCACGCATTGTCTTTTATGGTGACTTTGGCTGTACGGGTTCTCGCCGCTTCATCTTCTGTCCAACGACCTATTACAGGGTGGCCGCTGCTGTCCATGATCGTGACTTGAGGACCGAATAAAACCTGATCGCCAATGCTAATTTCGCTGTAAGCGACAATCGCGGTGCCTTGCATAACCACGCCTTCGCCAATACGAATTTTGCCAGGGGGATGGTTGTTAACCTGAATGGATGTCAATCGCACAGGTCGGTTTTCAAATCCCAGGTTATCGTCGGAATACAGTACGGTTCCCTTGCCAATGGAAATAGTGTCGTTGAAGTTGGTCAGTTCAATGAATGTGGACTGTACATCACGTTGATAGTTATCCGAATCACGAACCAGTGTAAATGCTATATGGGGGAGCCCCACGAAGGTCGCCTCTTTATCAATGTGAATCTGCTGCTGGTGGCTAATACGAATATCATCAGGAGTAATTCCTTTTGATATTGGATAAATATTTTCGTACACGCATGGCATTAGAGTAGTCCAACATTGGATTCAGCGATGGGTTGATGCGGCGGGAGATACAATGACGGATTTGCCACTGGGGCTGTCGTACTCCCTGTTAATTCTTTGATGAGTTTGTTGAGCGGTAAGTCATTGATAGAATAGTCAAGGTTATAGTAACTGGTCTGCCAGATGTTGTATTTGCTATGGATGATTTTGGCTGCGCTCTTTGAGCTTTCACCGGTATCTTTTACTTCTTTAGGGTGAGGCCAATGGAAAGAGGACATTGATTTATCGACAATAAACATATTGTTATTGAGGAAAAGGCGAACCCCTAAATCGACATCTTCACCACCCCAGCTATTGAAATGTTCGTCAAACATGCCCGCTTTAATCAACTGTTCACGTTCGGCTGAGACGTGACAGGTCCAGAACAAATCAAACGGCGCAGGCCAGTCAAAAATATTCTGACCTAAGTCATCATACTGACGTTGACGAATGTCATAGGCATGCTGTGCATCGAGCTCTTTGAGGATTTCATCGACATTATTGGGGCTGATAACGGCAGACATTTTTTCAACACCTGCTTCATCAAGATCAAACCCGTAAACATACCCCACAATGGCGATAGGGTGAGGTGAGACTTTATGACGAAATAAATGTGTTTCTAATGTAGTGGTTGCTAGCAAAATGCCTGTGTCGATATAGACAATATATTGACCCTCGGCAATTGCAGTGCCAACATTTCTTGCTTTACCAGCACGAAACCCTTTATCTTCTTGCCAAAAATACTTGATGTTTAATTTTTCTGAAAACGCATCAATCACTGCTTTAGTATTATCACATCCTCCATCATCAATAACGATAACTTCGAAAGAGTCCTTACTTAACGTTTGTTCTGTTAGGGATGTAAGGGTATGGGAAAGTAATATTGAACGATTGTACGTTGGAATTATAACGCTTATTTCAATCATGAGATTTATTCCTGTAAACTGACTGCTGATATTCAAGATAATATAAACGTACAAAATTAAATCAATATCACATTTTGACAATTGAAAACCATTTTATATGTAATACAAATCAACAAATCAATAAAAATCAATATGTTGCACATGTGCATATGGTGGTTATTTATTGTTCAATATGCGGCGCATATCACGAATTTTTGTTGAAATTTTAAAAGTTACTATTATGTCCTGTTGTTGATTTTATTTGTACTCAGAGAGTAAGGCTGAGAATAGCGGTGGTTTTTATTCCATTTTAACATGTAATAAATAAATTTATATGAAACAGATTACTAACAAATATCACTATAGCTATTATTAACAATAGTATTGTATGCAATTAACGGAATGGTTATAAGGAACAAAAAATAGTTATAAAGTTTTTATATGTTAGATCAAAAATAAAATCTAAGTTTCACAAGATTTGATAATATTGGGAAGTAATTTAATTAGACGAAATGTGGTCATATCCATGAAAAATCACTGGAATGAGTAGATGATCTCACTTCTCATTGGTTGATTATATTTTTTAGCAAAGGGTCGTCTTTTTTTGTATCCGGTCGTCTATATAGCCAGAAAGGGGCGAAACTGATTAGTTATGCTGTTTACTCAAGTTGATGGCATGCTTTTCTTGATGGCGGTGTAACGTATCGTTATCACTGCATTGTTTTCTCCCTGATAGATGATCAACTGGTAGAATTGAACGCTGACAGTTTAATTTGGCTACAACAACAAGGCTTGTCTAATGGCACTGATGAATTTATCTCCAATCCTCCCATCACAAACCATCATTAATGAATTGAGTGAGTGGGCCATGATGCATGGCGTCGCTATAAAAAATAGTGATGGTACGGCACGTCATTGTCCGTTTAGTTTGGCTCCAATCGCGATTAAGCGGGAGGTATATAACCGATTAATCACAATAACGCCACTGATAGCGAGGCTAGTGAGTAATATCGCGGAAGATCACACCTTTATCAGTGATGCTTTGAGTAAGATGGCTAAGGCAGAACCATTTTTTAACCGGTTGTTTGATCTGCATCAGCAGATCCATTTCGGTGTTGATACCACGGCAAAACGTGAGCCACTGCTGATCATGCGTACGGATTACATGGATGATCGTATTCTTGGACCTAAAGTGATTGAGTTTAATGGCATTGCTGCGGGTATGGGGCCATTCGGACAGCGCGCGCATGAATTTCATCGTTATGTACAGCAACAATGGCCGGCAGAGTATGGGATGTGGGCGGAAAACCCAAACGCTGAGTTAGCTGACAACCAAGGTTTGGAAGAGTTGGCTCAGGGCATCGCAACGACGGCTCGTCATATGCGTCAGGCCGCAGGTGAAGACGGAAAGCCGCTCTTTGTTATGGTGGTACAAGAGAATGAAGATAATATTTATGATCAGCATTTACTCGAGGTTGCACTGCAGCAACGGGGTATTAAAACAGTAAGGCGGACCTTCGTTCAGCTGGCCAGCCAACTTTCTACCGGGAAGAATGACCGACTAGCGTTGGAAGGATTGGGCAATGTGGACGTGATCTACCTCCGTGCGGGTTATCAATATCAGGACTACTGCCATGAGAGTATTATTGAATCGGAGTGTTGTTATACCTTAAGCCAAACGCGTGCTTTTATTGAGCGTCATCATGTTGCCGTGAATGCGACGGTCAGCCAGCAATTGGCGACCAGTAAAACGATGCAAATGCTGATCACCAATATGCCAGCGACTGAATTAGTCAAATGGGGGCTTACCCTTGATGAAGCTGAGCAGGTTAAATTGGTACTTGCTCCGATGCTGCCAATCACTGTAGACACGCAGGATTGGTTAAAAAATGACACCGACAATGAAGAATGGGTACTGAAAAATCAAGGCGAAGGGGGGGGACACTGCGTATTTGGCCGTGATATAGCGACAACGTTAGCGTCATTGACGCCAGATGAATACGATGCATGGGCGTTAATGCAGCGGCTACATCCCCATACACGGGAAAAATTCGCGTTAGGTGTGCGAGAGACTAAGGCGGAGCAGATTGATGATCTGATCAGTGAGATAGGGTTGTTTACCATTCACTTTAGGGGCCAACCTGTGACTTCACAGCTTGGCTATGCGGGTTATCTGGTACGTAGTAAGCCTGCTACTGAGAATGAAGGTGGGATCCACAGTGGCCGTGGTATTTTAGATTCGTTAGCATTAATTGCGTAAAGAAATGCACCATTACCTCAAGATATTCGCTGAAATGCAGATCTTGAGGTAGTTTGAGTGTATTGATGTTAAAACGAATGAACCGTGCCGTATGGACCTAGATCAGATTTGGAATGAGTACCGAGGAAGCATTAAGGGCTTTTTACATAAACACGTCTCTAATCCGGATGATGTGGATGATTTGAAACAAGAAATCTTGATCAAAACGTATCAAAATCTGCATACCTTGCAGGATGCAACCAAAATTAAACCTTGGCTATTTCAAATTGCTAATCATGTGATTATCGATTTTTATCGTCGCCGGGCAAAGCAAACCGGCTGGAGGGAAGAGGATTTATGGTATAGCGAAGAGCCATCGACAATGCGAGCGGAGTTAGCGCATTGCGTATTGCCCTTTATTCAAGCATTACCCGCAGATGAAGCGGAGATGCTGAGGGCGATTGAGCTTAATGGTGAATCACAAAAAGAATTTGCCCAAAAGAAAGGGTTGAAATACTCGACGTTAAAATCACGAGTGAAAAAAAGTCGTCAACATGTCCTTGAATTATTTCAGGAGTGCTGTGATCTATCGCTGGATAAGTACGGTAATGTGATTGATTTTGAGGCGAAGAAAAAAGGTTGTGGCTGCGAATGACGGATTTGTGATTTGCTATAAAGATACTGTTTTTATATACAGTTATCATGTGCATTCTTTATCAAGAGGGACATGATAGTGAGTATTGATACAGATAAACTGTATGCGTTTATTGTAAAAGCTAAGGCTAATTCTTATGTTGGCCGGGCACCGAAGTGTTTACCTTCTCGCCTTGACTCCCATGATGTTCAATATCAAGAAGATGATTTTGCTTATCTTGATAGTTACTTTGGCGGTACCGACTTTTTGGGTCAGGAAGTTGTCTATTTCAGGAATGAAGCGGTATGGGCGATGAATTATTATGGGCGGATTATTGCACCTGATATTTATGATGGAGAAAAAGCAGGGAACGTGGTCCTTGCCAGCTTATCCAAGCACTATCAAACTGGTCATTTTTTGGGCAACTCAAACAATGATACTGAGTGGGGTCGCTACATCGATACTAATGAAGGGGATGTGAGTAGGTTTACTGGGTATGAATGGATCGAATTTGATAGTCGAAAAGTGTATGAGTTGCACTATCACGGAGGCTTAATTAAACCATAAGAAACGCTTATTGAACGGTAAAAATTACAGGGCTAACCAAAAGGTTAGCCTTTTTTATTGTTGTTTTTTGCTATTTCTTGCTGACTCTTGCCGTACCTTCACTGCTAATTATCTGGTTATACCTCATCCTTAAAGTGGATTTAGCCTTGAGTGGTTATTTCTATAGGGTATTATTGCTGTCATAAATGGATGGGAACAGGTTGATGGCGGGGTATGTAATTAATTGACCGCCGTTTTATTTATTTAAGGGTAAGATTATTGAACATGGTAAAGATTGTTCTGGTTGAAGATGATGTGAAGTTGTGTGAGTTGTTGGCTAATTATTTTCGCCAGCAACAATTTGATGTCATCACCGTATCTGATGGCCTACTCGCACCGGATATTATTGTTGAGCAACAGCCTGATCTAGTGATTCTGGATCTTATGTTACCGGGTATGGATGGACTAAGTATCTGTCGTCAAGTGCGTGACAAAGTGAACAGCAAAATCTTAATGCTGACCGCCAGTGATGATGACATTGATCATGTTGCCGGCTTAGAAGTAGGAGCCGATGACTTTGTTAATAAACCGATTAAGCCACGTGTGCTACTCGCTCGGATCCGGATGCTCTTGCGTCGCGGGGGGAGTGTTACGGAAAATGCAGCACCCAGTGATGAAGTTACCCTCTTGAGTAATAATGGCCATGATCAGGAATATCACTATGGGGCATTAACCATTAATAACCGCTGTCGATCCTGTGAGCTGGAAGGGCAGGAAGTTAGCCTAACTGACAGTGAGTTTAACTTATTATGGTTATTGGCTAGCCATCCAGATGAGGTACTCACCAGAGAGTACTTAGTGATGGAAACACGTGGGATAAAGTATGATGGCTTGGATCGCACTATCGATAACAAGGTTGTCACATTACGTAAGAAATTAGGTGATAACCCGGCACTTCCTCGTAAGATCATTACCGTTCGCGGTAAAGGCTACCTCTTTATTCCAGATCGTTGGTAGGGGTGTGAAATGAAGCGTCTGTATCTAGAGTTTTTTTTAGGTGTCTCTGCCCTCTTTTTTCTTTGCATTCTTACATTTACCTATGTGACTCAGGAACTGACGCCAGACTATGATGCAGAGGTCGAGATTGGTTATGTCTCGGGAACGGTTGAGATCCTCGATGATGTTGCCGCTCAGCGAGGTCAAGAAGTCGCCAATAAGCTGTTTAGTGGCTTTGTTCGGCGAAATTCACTCCAATTTACTCGATTTCCAAGAAATACACCGGCGCTGTCACCGCTACAGGAAACAAAATTGCAGCGAGATGGGGCGGTGTTTGCTGCTGAAAATCGGTATTGGGTGACGTTTGGTGACCGGAAATGGGTTTATTACCTTGAACCGGATTTGACCGCTTCTGTATGGCAACATCTCAATGTTGAGATGATGTTGATGTGGGCCTCTTTTTTTGCGACCTTCGCATTGTACAGTGCCATTATGATCAAGTTGTTAGCGCGACGGTTCCGAATGCTTGAAAAAGCAACGGTCGCCTTTTCTGAAGGGGATTTTTCGGTTCGAGCATCGGAAAAAAACTGTGATCAACTGGGTCGATTAAATATTCGGTTTAATCAGATGGCAGATAAGATCTCTGGCCTGATCCAAAGCCATAAACAGTTAAGTAATGCTATTGCTCATGAGCTACGAACACCGATTTTTCGGGTTCAGTGTCAGCTTGAAATGTTGGAAGACTCACCATTAAATGCTGAACAACAAGGGCATATAGCAGGGATCCATGATGATATGGAAGAGTTGGAGCTGCTGATTGAGGAACTTCTCTATTTTGCCAAAATGGAGCGTTCAGGAATCAAGCTTGCTGTGTCGGAACAGAATATCGCGGAGGTTTTGCAACGAACGGTCCTCCATTGTCAGAAAGATACCACTAAGCAACTGCGGTTAGATTGCCCTGATAATTGTTACGTTATGGTGGATGCGCACCATATAGAGCGGGCGGTATCTAATATTATCCGCAATGCGTTTCGCTATGCGGAAGAGATTATTAATATTCGGGCATATTGTTTAGGTCATAAACTCTATATTCAGATCGATGATGATGGTTGTGGTATACCTGCTGAAGAGCGAGAAAAAGTATTGCAACCGTTTTATCGTGTTGGTACCGCTCGGGATAGACAATCAGGTGGCCATGGTTTGGGGCTTGCTATTGTTAATCAAGTCGTCGCTTTACATCATGGTAGTATTGAAATCAGCGACAGTGACAGTGGTGGTGCTCGATTTACCATTAGTCTACCGATCAAAGATATTAAGGATTAAATACACAGACTCGGGTATTTACGTTATTATGCAACTCATGCGTTAGACAATAACGCCTTTAAGTCAATAACGTTAACTTTGATTCCCCATTAATGAGTCATAAAGTTGATAGTGCATAAATTCCAAAGTTAAAAATGGCGATTATTAATATGTACGTTTATTGGGTATAAAAGCACCAATAACGTCGTGGCAGGGATGTTACTTAGAAAAATGGCTAATAATTAAACATATTATTAACGTTTTTTGAGTGATTAATTTACACTTTAATTTTATTGTGAATGTTATGTTCGGAATACCCTACTTTAAAAAACAAGACGATAAAAAGCTGCTCTTAGAACAGCAAGCGCAGCAAATCGCACAACAGAAAAATGCATACACAGTGCTTGAAGCAGAATGTAGTCAGCTTCAATCATCCGTGGATACGGCAACTAAAGCGTTAGAAACACAGAATTTGTTTATCGATAGCCTATTAGGATCTATCGCTCCCATAGAACATATTCGGACCAATATCGCTACAGCTGCAGAACATTTAAAAGTTCATTTAGAACAGCATGTAGTTGAAAGCCGTGATGGTCTGGCTATTTTAGATACCTTTCGCCACACTCTGAATCAGTTAATTGTTCAAATTAAATCTAGTGGTAATTCAATAGAAACCCTTACTATTAGTACTGAAGAGATCAGCCGTTTTGTTTTGACGATTAATCATGTATCAGAGCAAACTAATTTACTTGCACTCAATGCTGCTATTGAAGCAGCCCGTGCTGGTGAGTATGGGCGTGGTTTTGCTGTTGTGGCTGATGAGGTCAGAAAATTGGCTAGCAGCGCTAGCGAAGCGGCTAGTCAGATTGAAAATGGCGTGGGTGAAATTACTCAGAATGCACACATGTGTGGTCAAAGTGCTGCTTTTATTGAAGCACAGTGTGAAGAGCTACATGGAAAAACAGAAGAACTGGTCGAGATCGTCACTAACCTGATCAATAAAACGGAGTTGCTTTATAATCTGGTCGATCAAAGTTATTCGTCAATTTTCCTGCGTTTAGTACAACTTGATCATATTGTCTGGAAAATTAACATTTATCAGCAAATCCGCAATCGTGATTATAATGCTGCGACAGTGGTCGGTTATCAGCAGTGTCGATTAGGTAATTGGTACTATCAAGGCCGGGGTAAACAGCTATTTAGCCATTGCCCATCTTATCAGCAGCTTGAAGGCCCACATGCGAATGTCCATAATTTTGGTAAAATCGCACTGCAAGCATATTCAGAAGGTAATGATCAGCAAGGTGCTAAATATATTGCAATGATGGAACGCGCAGCTGCCGTGGTGATTGCACTGTTGAATGATTTAGAAATTGAAATTGATAAAGTTAAAGCAAGCAATGTGCTCAGTCGTAATCGTTGTGATTGATAGCATGAATTAATACGTGAAAGGTAGAGTTGTTGTGGCACAGTTTGACTATAATTTACTGAAAGTATTGGAAGTCTTACTTGACGAGCAAAGTGTCACAGCCGCTGCTGCACGTTTGCACCTGAGTCAATCTGCGGTGAGTAAGCAATTAGCCAAATTACGTGACATATTTAATGATCCGTTGTTTGAACGCAGCTCTCATGGTTTAAGACCCACCCCAAGGGCCAAACAATTGGTTCCCGAGCTACGAAGAGTATTGCAGCACCTGGAGCAATTTACACGCCCGAGTGATTTTAAGCCTAGTGAAAGCGAACGTACCTTTCATCTTCATATGGTGGAAACCGCTTATTCGTTGACTTATCCCTATTTTATGCCAGAGATATTGCGCCAAGCCCCTTTAGTGAGTATTGATGCCAAAACATGGCGTAGTGATAGCTTAGATAAGTTATTGCGTTGTGATATTGACATGGCAATAAGCTGTTGGGAGTGGGATCTTCGCTCAAAATGGCATGTCGGCAATATTCCGAACGAGTTGGCCTATGTTGAGTTAGTCAGAGATCATGCCATTTGCTTGGTTCGTAAAGATCACCCTTTGCATAAGGAAGAATGGAACCTTGACACTTTTCTAAGATACCGTCATCTACAGGTGGTATTCGGGGGCATAGATCAGTGGCTATTGGATGATGTCTTGGATTTACAGCATCGTAAGCGAGATATTGCCGTCAATCTGACCGACTTCCATTCGGCCATGGATTTATGTCAACACAGTGACTTAATTTTGTGTGCGCCGGCTAAGTATGTGAACTACATGCTGAAAAATGAAGAATTGACTATATTGGAAGTACCCGTTGAAATGCAGTCAGGCTGCTATGTGTTGATGTGGCATAAACATTTTGATTTTGACCCAAGTCACCGTTGGCTTAGGGAGCAAATCATCAATAGTTTGGAAGATGTAGAATTATAGGTTTAGTTACATTGTGATTATACCCAAGTGACTTCAAAATGCAGGTGTTGAGATCGGCATCTTGAGGTGGTTTAGGTATAAATCCATATAATAATGAGAGCCATAATGAGAATTTCTTTTTTTGCAGCCACAGCCATGTTGATGATGCCATCAGCGGGTGTGTTAGCGGCGGCAGAAACTGTGCCTGTAACATTTCAGGCTATCCCACAGATCATGACTGAGTTTGATACCGCAGCAGAGTACCGTAAAAAAGCGGTGACCTATGGCCGATTAGCGCACAAAGTAGAATTGGGGCAATTGTTTCCTACCTATATTGCCGGCAGTGACGGGCGACCAAAACTAGAAACTGAAAATATCGTGACCGATCAGGTAGTGATCGCCCGTAATCCTGAGCCTGTCAGTGGTGCAGTCTATAATGAGTGGCTGGTACCTAAAGATAAGTGGCAGGCCACTTATGGAGAGGTGCCAATGTTTGATACTTTCATGCCGTTTAAGCGGATTAAAACCATTAAGGCGATTCCGATCACTGATGATGTACTGACTTTGCTTGGCAGCAAAAATGGTGAAACCGCAGTGATTGCCGTGGATTGGAATACCAAGGGGATGACGGTGTATAAAGATGGCTTCCTTGCTGATGGTGGTTACGGTATTGCACCGGATGAAATGCAGAAAACTTATGAATTGGTTGACTGAATAGCCAGTTAAACGATAAATCACACCGTATTAAAAGTTAATTTGAATGAAGTGTGATGATGGTAGTCATGAGTTGATTTCTTTATGTGATGAGTGCAAATCCAAGATGCCACAATAAGTGGCATCTAATGGATTGTCGTCTGATTCTTTTCAGTGCTTTCTGTGAACGTGATTAACAACCGACATCGGATCCTGATGAATTAGAATATCGGCTCCAGGGTAGGCCACTTCCAGTCTGTCTTCTACTTCATCAGCAATTCGATGAGCATCAATGAGTTTAAGGTTATCATCCAGTTCAAGATGCAGTTGTATAAAACGTGTCGCCCCTGCTTGGCGGGTACGTAAATCGTGCACACCTTCGACGCCCGATACCGTTGATGCCAAAATATGAATTTTTTCCTGATCTTCAATTGGCAATTGGCGATCAAGCAGTGACTGCACGGCTTCATAGGCCATTTTTGCAGCATTGAACAGAATGAAGATACCGATACCAATAGCAAATAATGCATCTGCAATGGGGATGCCATACCATGCAAGCGCTAATGCGACGATAATGGCGACATTCATGAGCAGATCGGATTGGTAATGGAGTGAATCAGCGGCAATGGCCGGACTGCCCGTTTTTCTCACTACCCACTTTTGAAACAGTACTAAACAAGCGGTGATGAGAATAGCAATCCCACTGATAAGCACACCAGCTTCTGGATGGTGCAGTTCGGTGGGTTTAAACAGACGTTCAATACCATTAAGTAATAGGAAGCATGCCGATCCGACAATGAATGCCGACTGTGCTAAAGCGGCCAATGATTCGGCTTTACCGTGCCCGAACTTGTGCTCTTCGTCAGCAGGCTGTAGTGAATAACGCACCACTACCAGATTGGTGACGGAGGCCAGAAGATCAATCAGTGAGTCGACCAGAGATGCCAGCAAACTGACGGATCCCGTATACCACCAGGTAAAAAGTTTCATCAAAAGAAGAACGGTAGCCGTGATTGTTGCCGCCCAGGCGGCTGTCTGTACGAGGCGAGCGTAATTTTTTTTCATGAGCACTGTCAACGTAATCTAAGTATGGAAAGTATACGTTTTTTTTACGAAAAACTAACGAATTAGTATCTTTTTATGTAGCTGTACTCTGTGAGAATAAAGGCTTTAGAGCAGCCGCTCCTCCAATCTAGTGACATGTCATCTGTAGCGGTGAGCCTCCTTGTGAACATAAGTTAACTATACCAAAGTAACATCAAGATACGGGCCTTTAATGCATCTTGATGTAACGCATTACGCGACGGGTATGTTTTTGGTCTTAATGGCATCCACCAGAAAATCCAGAAAGGCTCTTATCTGTGGCTGCGGATATTTACTACCACGGTAAACGGCATAGATTTCCCCGCTGGAATGCTCGTGTTGCGAAGCTATCCAGTCTGGCAGAACCTGCTGAAGTTTACCCTCTGCGATCAGATCATCTACCATCCAGCTAGAAAGTAATAATATTCCACCTCCGCCTAACGCGGCAGCCATCAGTGGTGAGCCCCCCCGTGAACATAAGTTACCTTGCACTGGTATTTTTTTATGCTGCTTTTTTTGACTGAAATGCCAATAGTTACGTTGTCGATCGTGACTGAGCAACAGGCAGTTATGCTCGCTGATATCTTCTGGCGTTTGAGGTTCACCATGACGTTTAAGATAGTCTGGCGAGGCGCACAGCGTGGTGTGGTTAGTCATGAGCATCCGGCCATTGAGGCTACTGTCTGCGGGTTTTCCGATACGGATGGCGAGATCGATATTTTCGACATTCATATCCACCATTTTGTTATTTAGATCGATGTCGACGTTAATCATGGGGTAGCGTTCAAGGAAGGCCGGCAGGATAGGGCTGATAATTAAATTACCAAAGCTCTCAAATACCGAGATCCGCAAGCTCCCGGAAGGAATCGCATTGGTTTTATCCATGGAACGAATGAGCAGGTCGGCATCATTCATGAGTTTGGTGGCACCGATCAAAAAATATTCCCCCTCTTCTGTCAGTAGTAGCTGACGAGTGCTGCGCTTGAACAGAGTGACTTGCAGTTGCTGTTCAAGGTTATCGATATTGCGGGCTACTGAGGATGGTGCCATTTTCAGTGCTTGTCCCGCTTTAGAAAAGCTGCCGGAGGTAACCACTTGGGTAAATACACGTATAAGCTCTAACATTGATTAACCTTTGCGTTAAATGCAAAACTATTGCAGATTTTCAATGGATTCTATCTATCGTCAGAATGATTCACAATGACTTCATCAACTCAACGGGGGTGTTATCCCGAGTAAATTTAACTGAGAGAGGACATTGTTATGACAACACGTATCGATATTAGCGCACTACAGAGCGAAGCCATTGACGCCATGATGGGACTGGAAAATTATGTTTCAGGTAATACGCTTTCTCCAACAATTAAGGAGTTGATTAAACTGAGAGTATCGATGATCAACAACTGTGCTTACTGTATTGAAATGCACACACCTGTGGCTCAGAAAAATGGTTTGAGTGTACAGAAAATGATGGCGTTATCCGCATGGCCGGAGTCACCACTGTTCAGTGAAGAAGAGCGAGCTGTGCTGGCCCTGGCGGATGAAATGACATTGATTGCGGAACAAGGATTAACAGATAAGACATACCAGCAGTGTATTGCGCTGCTTGGTGATACGCCAACAGCACAGTGCATGATGCAGGTTGTGACGATTAATGCATGGAATCGTATCGCCGTTTCAACCAAGATGACTCATTCTCATTAATTATTACTGCTGAGTAAAAGTCATTTGTTTTTTGGTGAGATTGTCATTATTTTAGTTATCAATATAATGGGCCTATCGAAACGGAACCCACTGTTTTCGCCGAATTTGTAAATCCTAGAAAGCTTTTCTTATATTGTCTTTTGACCTGCATTCATTGTCTTTTGAGCAGTATTTATTGTCTGTTCAGCCTTTTCTTTTCCGCCCTGCGTCAGCTCGGCGGTTTTTTTCGTTGAATATTATGTGTTGAATATTATGTATAGACACCCACACTTTTGTACTCTCTTACCCTGAATAGCACTGCCTGACAAACCACATTCACGCTATTATTTTTAACGAGCCATCTGGCTAGACTTTGTCATGCGAGAATTTAAAAATATCCATTTTTATTATGTTGTTACTCGTAAGATGGTACTGTGTTACTGACGGTGAATGCCTCTTGCTATGTAAATAGTCAGTGCTTATGAGGTGTCGCTTGATCGGGGCGATTCATCAGTTGAACAATGTGTGCTTTCGTGTTAATAATTTTATTAATTATTTAATTTCAGCGTCTTAGGTGGTAAATTTGCACCTTATCGTCATAAAGAATAAGAATGTTATGACGTCGATTAAGACTCATTTTGATAGGCACCTACCTTGCGCTATTTATCAATTTTCCCTCTAGCGGCGGTGCTGACATTCAGTACAGCTTACGCTTCCGATCCACTTGCCGCATTCATGCAGGAATTACAAACACCGACTCTTAGTGCTCATGAACGCCTGAAATTGGCACAGTCTATTCCAAGACATACCGCACTGAGCGCGGCAATGTTGGGCAATTATTACTATACCGGAGAAGGGAGTAATACCCCTGATAAAAGCCGCGCTTTGGCAATGTTTGAACTCAGTGCCAGGTTAGGTGACGATATTTCTGCATACAGTGCTTTTCTTGGCCATGTACAGGGGTGGGCTATTCAGTCTGACCCCATTAAAGCTGGCCCTTATTTATGGCAGGCAGCGAAAGCAGACGTTAGTCAGTCTCGGCTTTACTTGGCAGAGGGATACCGGACAGGTGCCTATGGTTTACCGCTAGATATATTAGCGGCTAGTCAGTGGGCGTATTCCGCAGAAGTGCCGCCAGAAATGCATCTAGATCTGTGTATGCAAGGCGATCCCATTTACATGAGTGATCGCTGTGTGAACGACTGGGTAAAACCTGCGGCTGAACAAGGTAACCCCGTGGCGAGTTACCGCATGGGATTGAGGTCTCTGTATGGAACAAGCATACAACCGCCAGAACCCAAGATAGCACAAACGTGGTTAGAAAAGGCGGGCGACTATGGCCCGGCATTAATGGCACGTGGTGATGAACTATTTGCCGATAAAGGGAGTAACGCTTTTACCGAGCAAGATCAGCAAGAGATGCAATTGTTGCTGGAAAAATCCGCGCTTGCGGGAGAGCCAAAAGCTGTTACCGAGTGGGCGTATGTGCTGCTAGAAAAGAATGAGCGTGATGCCGCCTTAGATGTGCTAATTTCAGCTGACATAATGGGTAGCTGTAATGGTGGGTGTCAGTATCAGTTGTATCGGTTGTTAGAAAAAGACGATCCTGATGCATCGCGTCAGCACTTGGCTAACGCAGTCGCAGACGGGGATGCCAACGCCATTATAGAGTACGCCCTGACGTTAAACTCTAAAAGTAAAGACACCCGTGAGTTGATCCATCAAGCTGCAGTGAAAGGCAACGTCACCGCCATGTTATGGTTGATGGACAAAGCCACTGAAGCAGGAGATGCTAAGGAAGCGTTGGTTTGGCGACATGAAGCGGCCGCATTTCAAGATTTCATTAGCCAAAAAGTGCTGAGAGAATATTATTACGATAACGAATCACCGATAGAGATTAACGAGTACTGGTTAAATAGCTTTAATAATGACAGAACATTTTATGATGTGATTGACTTGCTCGCTAAAAGTGGGCGTCCTGATGCGCGAGCACTTGCGCTTGAAAAGGCGAAGGAGCGAACCAAAGGAGGAAAAAAACATTTCATGCAACTGCGCGCCATTCCTGAAAATTCGAATTACTATCTCGTCCATAACCGCTTAGTCGAGTCGTTATATCGTCACCGTGATCGTGCCGTTGCACTGTGGCCGTGGCAGGTAGATGGTAATGCATGGGGTGCACCTGAGCGAGTTAAGTATGGGCGAGATGTTAATCGGACACCGGTGCCATATACAGATGGTGGCCTTCGGGTTAGCGGATCATGGGCACCACCTGAGATGTTAACGTTCAAGTTGTTAGCAAATAACCAATCTGCACAACAGAGTCACTGTGGTTATCTGTTTACCCGAGCAACGAGTGATTACAACTTCATTCATAAATTGGAAGCGGGATGCCGACCAGAGCCCGCGATAATGAACACCCTCCAATATGCAGGCGCTAAAAAACTCGTGCACAACGGTTTTGCGTCCGCAGCATTATTGCATGATGGCAGCGTCGCCACTTGGGGTAGCGCAATGATGGGTGGGACGCCTATTATTGCGGCTGCTAATTTAGAAGAAGATGCTTACCAAAGTCTTGATGATGAACTTAAAGTCTACCGTCGCCTACAGAGTAATATCGTTGATATCGCGCCAGTACAAGGGCATTTTCTAGCATTGGAGTCATCCGGTAATATTTTACTCTGGGGGCCATTGGCCTATCTGTTTGATCATGAGATCAAAGGTGACTATCAGGCTTTGGCAGCTACGCCGGATAGTGATCGCTTTTGCGCATTGACCAAAAATAGTGAAGTGCATTGTTGGATTTTAGGTGGTAGCGCAACGCCGTCGGTTGAAGCTAAGTCAGTATCCCGTTTGGTGAAGGTGGATGGTACCTTTGATACATTTGCCATGCTCAATGAGGCTGGCCAGCTGACGTTACAGTCTATGGTAATGAAGCAGGACACGGATGATCTGTTACCAGATAGGGACAAGACTCAGCGTTGGAAAATGCTGGATCAGGTTATAGTGGAAGGTAAGCTTCGTACGCTGCTGGTTGATACTAATAATCATGCTTACTTCATAAAAACTGACAAGGGCAGGTTAGAACTCAAATCGCTAAACAGGTCTATTTTCGGTGCATTAATCGCGACGTCGCCTGAAACCGCCACTTATCTCTGAACAACGATGTAAATCTTTTTTTGCCGCCCTGCGTAAGCTCGGCGGTTTTTTTTTGTGGGTATTTTTCTTAGCAAGATAGTCAATATCCTACTTATATTGATGGCCGTTTGGTTTACGTGGGGAGTTAGTTTATTGATATATATAGTTCTGGTACTTGATGACGGTATTCGCCTAATTACTATTGAAAAAGGCGGAGTATTGTACAGTCTTGTATCATTTTGTCATATAAATTCATTGTGATTGACAAGTTATGCACGTCGCGGGCAAAATTAAATTCCTTTTAAGTATCACAGTTTGTAATTAAATGAATAATCTAAAAAAAATGTCCTATTTGGTTTTGCTTTCTGCCATATTAGCTGGATGTGGAGGGGGAGGCGATGACTCACCAGATGCCACACAGGTCGCACCACCACACGTTGAAGAAAATACACAAGATAGCAATAATGTTCCAAAAGATGATAATAATGCTGATTTAACCTTGATTGCATTAAGTGTCGAAAAAAATGAAATACCGAAAGGCGTTACAGTAAAAATAACAGCTAACGCTACGTACAGTGATGGTAAAAAACAAGATATAACCAATCAGGTGTCATGGGATATCCTAGATGATTCTGTTGCCACCATGAGTCGTAATGGGCAGTTAAAAGGAGTCCAATCAGGATCTACCTCGATATCAGCAACCGTTGGTGATATTAAAAGTAATGTTATTCAAGTCAATGTAACAAATGCGGTATTAGACAGCATTTCAATAATAAACAACCAATCCCAACTTGCGATAGGTGAGCAACAAGAGTTATTTGCTTATGGCGTTTTTTCGGATGGAACAAGAAATGATATTACAGATGATGTTTTATGGCAGATAGAAAATCCAGAGTTAGTAAAATTAGTTAATAATAAATACATTATTGGATATGGTGATGGCGAAACACAAATAACAGCATTATTTGATGGTGTTAAACAGTCTCAAAATTTAACTGTTACGCATGATATTGATTATCAATTATATATTATTCATGACGGGACATCATCATCAACGAGTTCTGTTATTGGGGGGGGGAATGATGTTATTTTACATAACTCTGATTACCCATATTCGGTCAATATAAAAGATAATAATCTGACGGTGGTAACAAGCAGCGATACTAATAAGTATAAGGATGCCGTTGTTTCTCATCAGTTAACAGAAATCAACGATCAAGATGGACGGTTGATTGGGTTTACTGGCTATGTCATGTCATCGTTTGAAAAGAAAAACTCACCGTTGGTTGGGGAACGCACTGAAAATATGATTTACATTGTCGGTTATAGAAAAAGTGCAGTTAGTGATATCCAGTATCAATATAATGGCACGATTTTCTATTCTATTGGTAATGGAGATGAAACCCCCGATGAACATGGAATGGCATTTGATTTAGCCAAGAATACCTGTGAAATAAACTTTGGTTCGGGAAAATATCTTTGTTCAAATATTTCTATAACGGGTAACAATATTACGGCCATCATGAATAATAGTGAAAATCAGTGGGATGGTACGGTAAATGGTTTTATCTATCGAGATGAGAATTCTATTCATATCACCGGTGTGATTGAAGGGAAACGTAATAAGGGCATTGATTTTTTTGATGTGCATTCAAATCTTTGAGTGTAGATTAAATACGATTTCTGAAAGAAGCCACCGTTCGGTGGCTTTTCTGTTTTGTGTGTTCTGAGACAAAGTAGTAAGTGAGTTAAGCGAGTACTTTTACATCTTCATGGGTCAGTTCAGTGTGGCACTGGTTTTTTGGCTTTCAATAACTTCAAAGATATATTTATCAAATAGCGGTTCGTCTGCGCGGACAACGGTTTTATCGTAAGCCATGGCTTCTGCTTTCAGTGCTTCAACAATTTCTGGGTGTTGGTCTGCAATATTCCAGCGTTCTCGGGTATCGATGTCGATATTGAACAGTCGGATGGTATTCTTTTCCTCAGGTTTCGGATTTAGGAAATTGACGGTGTCAAAATGTAGCTTGTAGCTGCCTTTGCGGTACGCTTTCATTTCACCCTTGAAAAAATACGCATTGTAGTCTCGTGTAGGTGTCGTGCTGTTAAGTAATGTGGTGGTGATATCAAAGCCATCATATACTCGATCGGTAGCCAGTTTTGTACCTGTCAGTGTTGCCAGTGTCGGAAAAATATCGAGAGCTGAGCCGATGTTACGAATAGTTTCGCTAGCGATATGCCCTTGCCAGTTAAAAATGGCAGGCACGCGTACTCCGCCTTCATACGTACTGCCTTTACCATTTTCAAAGAAGCCACTACTGCCTGAGTTATGTTTATATGGCAGCCAAGGCCCATTATCACTCATGAATATGATGATGGTGTTATCACGTAGGTCGTTTTTCTCCAGTTCGTTGACGATTTGCCCCACGCTGTGATCCAGTTCGGCGATTGAGTCCCCATAGGCACCGCCTTGAGTGGTACCTTTGAATTCATCGCTTGGGAATAAGGGTACATGCGGCTTACCGAATGGTATATATAAGAAGAATGGGTTGTTCTTATTGTCTTGAATGAAGTCAATAGACTTGGCAACCACATTCTTGGTGAAGTCTTGTTGCTTCATTGGCTGCTCTACTACTCTGAGCGTGGTGTGCCCGTAACCTTCATAAACCGGGGAATTCCAGAATTTCTGTTCTGGGTTCATATTCGCGTGATTAACTAATCGACCACGTTCTTTGAGGGCCGCAGTATCACCCCTCAATTTGGCCTGTTCAGATTGGACGAGATCCAGTGTGAATGTTTTATATGCATCATTGGACATCGGGATCCCATACCAGTAGTCGAAACCATGGTTTGTTGGGTAGCCAACCTGACTGTCGCCCAAGTGCCATTTTCCTACGATACCGGTGGTGTAGCCCCCACTCTTCAGTTGCTCAGCCAGCGAAATTTCATTTTGAGGGAGGCCGTAGGGGTCGTTTTCAACACTGACGAATGACTGCTTACCATACATCCCCGTTCGGATTGGGTAGCGGCCAGTTAATAAGGCACCGCGACTTGGCGAACATACTCCGCTGGCGACATAGAAACTGGTCCACTTTTGTCCTGTGTTCGCCAGCTTATCCATATGCGGGGTGTGATTAACCGGATGGCCGTATGCCCCCAAATCCCAGCCCATGTCATCAGCCAGAATGAGAACAACGTTAGGCTGGACATGCTGTGCTTGTGCGACTGGTGACAGCGCAACGATTGATGCAGCCAAAAGTGCCGTTTTAAGCATGCTATATACTCCATTATGATACGAGTAGTCATCATAAAGAAAGTAAAGGTAAGTACACCTTTGGCTGTTTCATTCTTTGAATTGCATGTGACATGAAAGGTAAAGTGGAATACATTCGAAAAGATGCTTTTACTTTAAATGTTATTGGTAGTGATCATTAAGCTACGCCACTTGATATATTCCTTGTTTTGACCGTTTTTATCTGTTTTTAATCATATACGGGCATCGGTATGTTGTTGGTTGACTGAATATGCCCGAATTTGTGGTTTTTTAGCGGGCTGTTTTGGTGATTGCGATCAAAATTATGAGCCAATAGCAGGCTTACTGTGAGGAAGCTCCCAATTTTTATATCTATTTTCTTGAATACTTAACTTGTCTTCGGGAGGATCAGATGAATATAAGAAAACAGCAAATCATTACAGAAATCGATGTAACAGGAAGTGCATTGGTTATAAACCTCTCTGAGAAATATAATGTTTCAGTAGAAACAATTCGCCGTGATTTAAAAGACCTCGAAAAAAAGGGAAAATTAGTTCGTGTCCATGGTGGTGCAATTAGTTGCAATGTTGATGACATGGGGACATCGTTTAATAACCGTGCCAAATATAACGTAGATAATAAAAGAACATTAGTTGAAAAAATTGTTTCTGAAATGTTTGAAGGGGCAATTATCGGTATTGATGCCAGTTCATCAAGCTGGTTGTTTGCCCAGGTATTGCCGAATATACCGTGCACTGTAGTGACAAATTCAATTAATGTTGTTGAGACCTTATCAAAAAAGAACAATATTAAAGTTATTTGCCTGGGTGGTGAGTACTCGACAAAGTATGAAGGTTTTTATGGCATGATCACCAAGAGTGCCCTCTTAAAACTGAGTTTAGATTTCTGCGTAATCTCATGCAGTGGTTTTGATTTTGATAAAGGTGTGTGGGATTCCAATGAAATAAATCTCGATGTAAAACGGACGTTACTCGACGTGTCAGATCACGCCATTGTGATTGCAGATGAGACAAAATATAAGAAAAGAAGTTTATTGAAAATTTGTGAAATCCATGAAATTGATTATTTGGTAACAAATATATCAATTGATAATGAAACAAAAGCCGATCTAGAGAAAAAGTACAACTTAGTTCTAATTAACCAATAATCGTAACAAGAGCATAAAAACACTTAAACAGTATTGTTTTTGTATGGATGATATTACCTATAATAAAGGAAATTATTGTGACTGATACTCTACATACCCCCATATATAATGATAATAAAGCGGAAGTGATACCAAAGGCTGTACTTATTCCGTTTATATTGTTAACAAGTTGCTTTGCTCTTTGGGGCTTGGCAAATAATATGACCGATGTATTAATTGCACAGTTCAGAAAAGTATTTACCTTAACGGATATGCAATCTGGTTTAGTACAAACAGCATTTTATGGTGCTTATTTTGTGCTGGCACTACCTGCTGCATTATTTATTCAGCGGTACAGTTATAAAGCTGGCGTACTATTAGGGCTGGGTTTATTTGCCGGTGGTGCACTACTGTTTTACCCCGCAGCCCAAGCGATGGCGTATATGCCATTCTTAATGGCTCTCTTTGTGCTTGCGGGTGGCTTATCTATTCTTGAGACCAGTGCTAACCCGTACATTATTGCGATGGGTCCAGAAGAAACAGCCACCCGTCGTTTGAATATCGCTCAGGCATTTAATCCGGTCGGCTCCATTTTAGGTGTCGTGGTTGGTAAGTTTTATATCCTGTCACAATTGAATCCAGCTACGGATGCAGAGCGGGCACAAATGTCTACGGATCAGCTGTCAGCGATTCAAACTGCTGAGCTTAATGCGGTGATGATGCCTTATTTGGCGGTGGCTGGTGTGATCCTCTGTGTATGGCTTGCCATTGCGTTTACTAAAATGCCAAAGGCAAGTGATGTGGCTTCAGCTGCACAGGGTTCTCTTAAAGATGCTTTCTCTCGTCTACTTCAGAAAAAACACTTTGTCAGAGGGGTTATTGGTCAGTTTTTCTACGTGGGTGCACAAATCGGTTGTTGGTCATGGACAATTCGTTATGTGATGACCCAGGTAGGTGGTACAGAAGCAGATGCATCCACGTACTTGCTGGTTTCTATCGTTGTATTCAGTGCTTTCCGCTTCATCTGTGTTGGCTTAATGAAATACATCGCCCCTGAGAAACTGTTGTCGATACTCGCGGGTGTGGCTTCTATCTTAACGCTGGTTCTTATCATGATTGGTGGCATTGCAGGTGTGTATGCGCTTGTTGGTATCTCTGCTTGTATGTCACTGATGTTTCCAACTATTTTTGGCCTGTCCCTGCGTGACTTAGGTCAAGATGCAAAATTCGGCGGTAGCTGCCTGATCATGGCCATCCTCGGTGGTGCTGTATTAACAGCCATCATGGGGCAGATCTCCGATAACTACGGTATTGAAGCCGCATTTGTTATTCCATTCATTGGTTTTGCTTATCTCGTCTACTTCGGTGCAAAAGGCTGCAAGGCCTAATTACTTACAGCGTAATAACGCATAGCAACGTATTTATTTAAAAATTAATTCGAAAAATTTAAAGGTAATTGTATGTCTAACTTAGTGAAAATCGGTATTCGTCCAACAATTGATGGCCGCAGAATGGGGGTGCGTGAGGCACTGGAAGATCAAACCATGAATATGGCGAAGTCGGCGGCTAAATTCATTGAAGAAAACCTGCGTCATCCTAACGGTGAGAAAGTTGAGTGCGTTATTGCAGATACCACGATTGGTGGTGTGGCTGAAGCGGCGCGCTGCGGTGAAAAGTTCAGACGTGAAAATGTCGGCGTTTCACTGACGGTAACCCCATGTTGGTGTTATGGCACCGAAACCATTGATATGGACCCGCATATGCCAAAAGCGATTTGGGGTTTCAATGGTACAGAACGTCCTGGCGCGGTGTATCTGGCTGCGGCCATGGCAGCGCACGCGCAATTGGGACTGCCTGCTTTCTCTATTTACGGTGAAGAAGTGCAAGATGCGAGTGACACCAGCATTCCGTCAGACGTGCAAGAGAAGATGTTGCGTTTCTGCCGTGCAGGTCTGTCTGTCGCGACAATGCGTGGTAAGTCTTATCTGTCTATCGGCTCTGTATCGATGGGGATTGCTGGTTCGATTGTCGACCAGTCTTTCTTCCAGGAATACCTGGGTATGCGCAATGAATATGTCGATATGACTGAAATTAAGCGCCGCTTAGATCGTGAAATTTATGACCACGAGGAGTTTGAAATTGCGTTGTCATGGGCCAAGGAAAACTGCCCTGAAGGTAAAGATTACAATAAGCAGCCTCTCGATGAAGTTCGTAAGCAACAAGATTGGGAAACCGTCGTTAAGATGACCATGATTGTGCGTGACTTAATGCAGGGCAATCCAAAATTGGCTGAAATGGGGTACGGCGAAGAAGCATTAGGCCATAACGCTATCGCGAGTGGCTTCCAGGGCCAGCGTCATTGGACTGATCATCTGCCAAACGGTGATTTCATGGAAGCGATTCTGAACTCCTCGTTTGATTGGAATGGTATCCGTGAGCCTCACGTGGTAGCGACTGAAAACGATAGCCTTAACGGCGTTAACATGATGTTTGGCAAGTTACTGACTGGTCAATCACAAGTGTTCTGTGATGTGCGTACGTACTGGTCGCAAGACTCGGTGGAACGTGTGAGTGATTACCGTCCGGCATCTGGCTTTATTCACTTAGTGAACTCCGGCTCTGCGGCATTGGATGGATCCGGCGAAGCACGTGATGCATCTGGTAAGCCTGTGATCAAACCGTTCTGGGATATGACACAAGATGATACCGCTAAGTGCTTGGAAGCAACCTGCTGGCCACCGGCTGATATCGAATACTTCCGAGGCGGTGGTTTCTCTTCCAACTTCCTGACCAAAGGTGAGATGCCGTTCACTATGCACCGTATCAATATCATTAAAGGGATTGGTCCGGTACTGCAGATTGCGGAAGGTCATTCTGTTGAACTACCGACCGAGGTGCATGGCATCTTGAATGAGCGTACCAACCCAACATGGCCAACAACGTGGTTTGTGCCACGCCTAACGGGTGAAGGTGCCTTTAAAGATGTGTATTCGGTGATGGCAAATTGGGGGGCGAACCACTGTGTGATCACCTACGGTCACGTAGGGTCTGATTTGCTTACACTGGCATCGATGTTGCGTATTCCTGTGTCCATGCACAACGTGGATGACAGTCAGGTCTTCCGTCCTCATGCATGGTCTGCGTTTGGGCAAGATAAAGAAGGTCAGGACTTCCGCGCTTGTCAGAACTTTAACGCACTTTATAAGTAATCGGTACGAGGGGTGGCGAAAGTCACCCCGACAAAGAGAGTTGTTATGAGTATATCTATTATTCTTGATTGCGGTGCAACAAACGTCAGAGCCATTGCCATAGACCATGCAGGCACCATCGTTGCCTCGCACTATATGAAAAACGAAACCGCGACACCAACCAATAACTCGACGTATCACATTTGGTCTTTTGAGGCGATCTGGGAAAAATTAGTAACGTGTTGCCAGCACGTGACGAGCTCAGTCAACAAAGCCGATATTACTTCACTGGCGGTGACGACATTCGGTGTTGATGGCGCGCCATTTGATAGCAATGGCAAGCAGATTTATCCCATTATTTCGTGGAAGTGTCCTCGTACGAATGAGGTGATGGAGCAGACATTAGCAGAGCTCGGTGCCGATGCGGTATTTACCCATAATGGGGTGGGTAAATATAACTTTAATACTGTATTTAAATTGAAATGGTTGAAAGAGAACGAACCCGCTGTTTACGCCAAAATGGATAAGTGGGTGTTTATTTCCTCCATGCTGACCCATAAGTTGACGGGCATGATGACGACCGACCGCACTATGGCTGGTACGTCAATGATGACGACCTTAAATGAGCGCAATTGGTCACAACCTGTATTGGATTATTTAGGCCTTACTGAGCAACAGTTCCCGCCTTTTGTGGATGCGGGTGAGAAAGTCGGTGAGGTGCAGGCTGAGTTGGCTGACTTGTTAGGCCTACCGCGTCATTTATCCGTGATCTCTGCCGGGCATGATACTCAGTTTGCTCTTGTCGGCTCCGGCGCGACAGAAAATCAACCTGTTTTAAGCTCGGGGACATGGGAAATTCTCATGGCACGGGTTAATCAGCCTGAGATCCAACCGCAATGGTTTGATGATGGGTTTACTACCGAGTTGGATGCGAACAATAAATTGTATAACCCCGGTATTCAATGGCTGTCCAGTGCAGTGATGGAGTGGGTTGCCAACACGGTATATACCGATCTAGCGACATCGCCAGTGAAATACGAAACCATGATCAGTGAAGCAGAGCTGGTTCCTGCTGGGTGTGATGGGTTGGTGTGTGATCCGGACTTTGCCAAGAGCGGAGCGTTACAAGGTCTCACGATTAATACCTCGCGTGGTCACATTTATCGAGCGGCGTTAGAAGGCTTGGTCGGGAAGTTAAAGCAGAGCTTATTGCACCTTGAGAAAGCGAGTCAGTTTAAAGCTGAAACCCTGATTGTGGTGGGTGGCGGTTCAAAAAACCGCTTATGGAATCAGTTACGAGCGGATGGTTTAGATCTGCCTATTCAAGTGGTTGAGCAATCGGAGACCACGGTGTTAGGTGCTGCGATGTATGCCTTCATGGGCGTCGGGGTCTATGACTCAATCGAACAGGCACAGCATGAGATGAAGCCTGGGTTCACAACGGTGTATCCACAAACGCATCCTCAACATTCTTATCAAGATCAGCAGCAAGAACATAAGGAGTTGGTCACATGTTAAAAGGAATTCATCCGGCAATTAGCCCTAATTTGCTTAAGATTTTGAGCGAAATGGGCCACGGTGATGAGCTATTAATTGCTGATGCCCATTTCCCCGCTCATACCTTCAGCGGCAATGTGGCACGGGCAGACGGTGTCGGTGCTGACGTATTGTTAGCCGGGATCACGCCGTTGCTGGAGCTTGACCAATATGTCGCACAACCCATTGCAATGATGCAGGCGGTTGAGGGCGATGAGCTCGACCCACAAGTTGAACAAAAATATCTCAATGCTATGCAGGGACAAGGTGTTGCCAGCAGTGCCATTGAACGTGTCGAACGTTTTGCATTCTATGAACGGGCAAAAGCATGCTATGCGGTTGTGCTGTCCGGTGAAACAGCAAAGTACGGCAACATCATCATTAAGAAAGGCGTCACAACCTGTTAATAGGACATTATTATGAAACGATTAGAATTGGCTCAACAGATTATCGACACTTGCCTAGAAATGACTAAATTGGGTCTGAACCAAGGTACCGCAGGTAACGTCAGTGTGAAATATAACAACGGGATGCTGATCACTCCGACCGGCATTGCTTATGACAAACTCACGCCAGATCACATTGTGTTCGTTGATAATGACGGCAACTTTGAAGAAGGTAAACTGCCATCAAGTGAGTGGATGTTCCACTTAACTTGCTACAAAACCCGTGATGATGTTGAAGCTGTCGTACATAACCACGCTATTAACTGTGCCGCCGTGTCTATTTTGAATAAGCCTATCCCTGCTATTCATTATATGGTGGCGGCATCGGGTGCGAAAGTGATCCCATGCGTGCCTTATGCGACCTTTGGTAGTACTGACTTGGCTCGATTTGTCGAAGAAGGTATTAAGTACAGTAAGGCAATTTTACTGCAGCATCACGGCTTGATCGCAGCAGAATCGAATCTAGATAAAGCATTATGGTTAGCACATGAAGTGGAAGTGTTGTCAGAACTATATCTGAAGACATTGGCGATTCAAGCCGATGTGCCGGTGTTATCCGATGAAGAGATGGATATCGTACTTGGTAAGTTCAAGTCTTATGGCTTACGTGTAGAAAAGTAGGGAATAATTATGGCATTTTCACTGAAGTTACCAAAGCTAAGTATTGCCGGGGAAGGTGCAGTACAAGAAGCGATCGGGCATTTAAGCGGTAAGAACTTAACTCGCGCCTTTATTGTTACGGATAAGCAGCTAGTCGATTACGGGGTGCTGGACACACTGTTTAAAGCGTTGGATGATTGTGCGTTTGAATATGATGTGTTTGAAGAGGTGACACCGAACCCAACGGCGACACTCGTGCATAATGGTGCGCGACAGTACCAAGATCACGGCTGTGATTGTTTTATTGCCGTAGGTGGTGGAAGTGCAATTGACTGCGCCAAAGCGGTGCGTGTCATTACCTCTTGCGGTGGTGATATTAGCGAGTATGAAGGTATTGGTAAGGTGCCGGAAGACGGGGATTTTTTCATCGCGATTAATACCACGGCGGGCACGTCGGCAGAAATGACGTCTAACTCGGTGATCACCGACGAAGCGCGACAAGTGAAAATGGTGATCATTGATGATCACCAGATCCCCGATATTGCAGTGAATGATCCAACCTTGATGCTGGGTCTGCCAGCCAATGTCACGGCAGCAACGGGGATGGATGCGTTAACTCATGCCATTGAGGCGTATGTCTCAGTGGGTAGTCACACCTTAACTAAGCCAACGGCACTGGAAGCGATTCGCCTGATCACTGAGTGGCTCCCTGTTGCGGTGGATGATGGCCTGAACCTTGAAGCGCGTGAACAACTAGCATGTGCTCAGTTCCTTGCGGGCATGGCGTTCAACAGTGCCGGATTGGGCTTGGTGCACGCGATGGCTCACCAGCCAGGTGCGACTCATAACTTACCTCATGGCGTGTGTAACGCGATTTTGCTTCCTCATGTGTGTCGTTTTAATGCGCAGGAAAATCCACAGCCATTTGCTGATATTGCTAAAGCGATGGGTAGTGATGTGAGCCAACTTGATGCTGACAATGCGGCTGATGAATGCATTAAGCGTATCTTTGCTTTGTCTGAGCGTGTTGGTATTCCGGTGAGCTTTGCGGCGATGGGGGTTGATAATATTGATATTCAACAGTGGGTCGGTAAAGCGCTCAATGACCCTTGTCTCGGTGGTAACCCTCGCGTACCTAGCGATGAACAAATCCATGCCATTTACCAGCAAGTGGTATAACGGAAAATAGCGATAGCCCGCCAATATAGTGATAGTGTTTGGGCGGGAGTGACATCAATATATTGAGCCTTGTTGCGGTAAAGTCAATTTATCGTAATGGGGCTTTTTTATTCAGTTCTTTTGTTCTAGTTTCCGCCATATTCCATGTCTTCACGTTATGTAATTCGCTTTTTAGCCCACCACTAAGCTCCCTGCTTTGTCGCTAATCGTAATGGTGGCTACGGTGCCGGCATTGAAGCTGATGGCATCGTGCTCGATGCCATCGGAGAAAATGACCCCGCTTTCGGCCATGCGAGAGGTCAGCTGCAATGGGGTTTGTGGCGTGATCTCACCGAAGATTTGGCTGCACTGGCTAGTGGCAGAAGGAAACGGCTCCCGCACGGCAAAGGTGAGCGAGCGGCTGTCCCACGCTTTGGCCTGATAGGCAACCTCGGTCCGGTGGCTGATGGCGTTGGCACCGATCACGATGCTTTTCATCCAGCCGGTCGACCCCAATCCTGTCGAGACGATGATTCCGCTGGAACATTGCTCTTCCTGAATCTGTTGTTGACGTAGTTGGTAGCGGGCTGAAGTGTGGCTTTGCGGGCCGATAAATAAGTCATTCACCGCCAGCAGGCGATCGCCGAGGTTGGTGGTGGCCTCGGCGAGGGTAACCGATTGGTATTTTACCGGGCTGTTCGAGGCATGGCTGTCCAAGGTATGGAGTAGCATGGTACTTAATTCGGCAAGCTGAAAAGGAAGTAAAATGCCATCAAAAAGATCGGGCATCGGGTTGACAGCAATAACTGGCTGACCGTCGAGATATTTCAGTGAATTGGCAACCAGGCCATCTTGTCCCAGCACAACGATGATGTCGGTAGGGTGGAAGAGATAGGTGGGCAGCAGATCCCTTTCGAGCTGCTGAACTTTGCCAATTGAGGTAAGTGTTTTAGCTGCCTGCTCGGTGGCCTGTTGGTAGCGACGGTGTTCGTCAGCATAGACATCGAAGGATTCGCCGAGGTGTTCGAGATAAAACTTGGCTTGCCCGAGGGTGCAGTATTTTTCTTGCAGCGCCATTAACCGTGTTTTGCGGGTGACGAGTACAATTTTTCTGTCCGTGAACATACACTGCTCCTTGATTGAATGAGGCTTTTGATGGTTGATGCTACTTGGCTTATGGTTTGCCGTGCTAGTGCTTGGCCAGCATCTGAAGCAGTTCTGGTGAGAAGTTCAGGCTGCCCACTTTATTGTCGCCCCGGGTTAGATTTTCAATCGCCTGCGCGATGAGCTGTTCAGGGGCAAGGCCGCTTTGGCTCATGATCTTCAGCCGTTCGCTATCAATCACTTCATAGGCTTTTAGGGTGCGTTCTATGCTGTAGGCTTTGGCATCGGCGCGGGCATTGTTGTTACTGTTTTCCAAGTCCACCAGCTGTGCACGTTCCTGTTCATTTTGTGTTTGCGCTGTGATTTTTTCTTGTTCAATCGAGAATTGCTGCCGCTGCTGTTCACGTTTGGCTTCCAGCTTTTGTCTCTCAAGCATTTGTTGCTTAGCGTTGACGGCTTGCTCGGTATCGAGTTCTCGTTCTTTGACCTGCTGCTCTTGCTGGATGCTGGCCAGTCGGCGCGAGTAGATAGCATTGTCGGCTTGCTTGAGCATCTCCTCGCGCGCTTCGGCTTCCAGAGCCTTGGTCGCTTCAGGGGAGGGTTGAATGTTGGTCACTGAAAATTCGGTGACTTCAATACCGATGCTGGTTAGTGATACCTGCAGTGGCAGGCTGTCTTGTATTTCACGGCTAAGTAGCTTGGCTGATCTGAGTCCTTCAACCAGTGTTCGTTCTTCCATTTCATTGCGCACTAAGACCTGAACGGCTCGCACTACGCGTTCTTGTACTTTGTCCGGATCATCGCAAAGGTATTGGCCTTTTTTGTCGACGGTAAAATTTAGCATTTTTGCCGCCAAATCCGGATGGGCAATGCGGTAGGTGACTTGGCCTTGGACTGTCAGGTTTTGGTAGTCCTTGGACTTCATGGAAAAGGCAAATGGAATTTCTTGGCTAGTGAGTGGAATGGCCAAGAGTGAGGCACCGAGTTCATGATAGTAGAAATTGATCCCAGTACCTTGCTTCGCGAGCTTGCCATTTTTGTAGAGCATGACATAGGTGGAAGGATCAGCTTTGAAAAATGTAATACCGAACATAGTGAATATCCTTATATATGTCCCTGTGACACTTATATTAATGTGTCATAGGGACATAGTTGTCAAGCTCAAAAAATGAACATGATCTGTTATTGGAATTTATGGTGAAAATATGCGAGGCAGTGCAAAATGTGACAGTCTGTTTTTGCTGGTATCTCATAGATTGATTACTATGTCCTAATGACATATTTGAAGCTGTGAATGGCATTGCTATGGGTAATGAATGAGCGCAGCAGGGAAACATAAGGTAAGTAAGATGCAGGATTTTACGCAGCCGCTATTCTCGGTAGATAGTGTGCTATTTACCGTGGTTGATGGGCGACTGAAAGTCTTGATGGTTAAGCGGGCACAGAGACCGTATGAAGGGTTGTGGGCCTTGCCTGGCGGCTATGTCGATGTGACGCTGGATATTAATACCAAGGCTACGGCAATTCGCAAATTAAAGGACAAAACAGGGATTGAACCTAATTACCTTGAGCAGTTTAAAGTCTATTCTGGCCATGAGCGCGATCCGAGAGGATTCAGTGTAAGTGTGGTCTATTTTGCCCTGATCGGGTATCAAGATGCTCAATCTCAGATCGCCACAGTTGAGCAGGCACAATGGCTGGATGTGGAGGCGTTGGAAACGGTGAGCATTGCGTTTGATCACCGGATGATGATTGCTGATGCACAGCAGCGGCTGGTGCAAAAAGCACTCTATTCGATGCTGCCGGTTTATTGCCTGCCAGTCGATTTTACCGTTGGGCAGTTAAAAGATGTTATCGAAACGATCATCAGTCGTCCGATCCAACGTAAATCACTCATTAGGAGGATCGAATCGACAGATATGCTGGAAGAGCTTGATGAAATGGCGGTAACGGGTAAGCGGCAGGCTAAGTTATATCGTGTTAAGAAAGACGCGGAAGTGCACCATTTTCAGCGAAACCTTGAAGTGTGAAAATAACCAAATAACCAAATAACCAAATAACCAAGAGATCTATACCTTTGTAATTTTTTGTTCTGTGTTCTCAGCTTATTTTTACATGGTTAATATTGATCATGGGTGTTGCGGTTATCTCAGTTAGCGTGATAGCTGCCTTATACAATTTATCTCCTTTCATATTTGTCTTTTCCCACATCTCTCACTGTTTTACTTATTTGATTATTACAGCCTGGTAATAGTAATTTGCTTTTTGAGCTAATTATCATTTCTGTTTGTATCAATATAATGTGCCACATCAAATCCCGCAGCTTGCGGGAAATCAGAATAATGAACGTACTGTAAACAGCCAGCTATACGGCGTTGTCATACGGTGCAAGCAAGGTAGGACATACGATGTCGAAGATTATTGTTGTGGGTGGCGGAGCGGCGGGCTTGGAGTTAGTGACACGCTTAGGGCGTAGTTTAGGTCGTCGAGAAGAACATACCATTACGCTGGTTGAGCCATCCTCTCACCATTATTGGAAACCGCGTTTACATGAAATTGCGGCGGGTACGTTTGATAATGAATTGGATGCAGTGAGCTACTTACAACATTCAGCCTGTAATGGTTATCGCTATGTGCAGGCAGCAATGACTGGGTTAGATCGTGAAACTAAGACTCTTACTCTTAATCACGTTACGAACGGCAGCGAAACGCTGGATTACGATTACTTAGTTATGGCCGTAGGGGCCGTGAGTAATGATTTTAAAACGCCGGGCGTGAGCGATCATTGTCTGTTTCTCGATTCAGCGGCTCAGGCTCAGAGTGCCTGGCAGCAGATCAACCCGTTGCTACGCGCCGAAGGTGAGCACCACTTATCAATTGTTGGTGCCGGGGCGACAGGGGTTGAGCTGGCTGCTGAGCTGGCAAAAGTGAGTGCTCAGTTACAGCGCTACCATCATGGTGCCAAGCTTGCCATTACTCTTATTGAAGCATCGGATCGTGTGCTGCCTGTCAGCCCTGAATGTATGTCAGAAAAGGTACAGCGTAAGCTGGAAAAGCAAGGGGTAACCGTACTGACGAATACCCGTATTCAGCGCGCAGAAGCTGGCCGCTTAGTTACCGCAGATGATGGTGTGATTGCCGCAGAGCTGCAAATTTGGGCTGCAGGTATTAAGTGTGCAGATTGGCTGACCAAGCTTGATGGATTAGAGACCAACCGCATTAACCAACTTAAAGTTGAAGCGACGCTGCAGTCGACTATCGATAGCCGTATTTTTGTGCTGGGTGATAGCGCGGAATGTCCGCAACCGGATGGGTCATTTGTCCCGCCTCGTGCACAAGCAGCCAACCAAGCGGCAGGTCATTTGGCTCGTCAGTTTAAGCGCTTGCTAAAAGGTAAGGCTTTACAACCGTTTATCTTCAATGATGGCGGCATGGTCGTTGCACTGGGTCATGATTACGCCGTCGGTGCCTTGATGCATGATAAACTGGTGTTACGTGGTCGTTTGGTGCGTAATTTGTATGACACGATTTTTCGTTTGCATCAGCGTATTATCTTCGGCTGGGGTCGGGTCAGTGCATTGGTGGTACTCAAGCGAGTTAAATGCTTGTTGAACCCTTACTACAAAGGAAATCAGTCTTAAAAATTAGACGGCCTTCATGGTTAATTCGATCAAAATTTAATTGTTATAACGAGTGGCGCGTTGGTGTCCACTCGTTTGTGTTTTTTTATGGAACCCCCTGTAATGTGGAATAAATTACGACGATCTTTGCCGCTCCAGTTGTTACTAGCGGCTGCGAGTGCTTGGCTACTGGCAACGCTTTATACTGCTTTCTTTCATCCTGTTGCTAATCTCAGTGTCGATCTGCAGCAACAAGGCTGGTATCAAGTACTGCTGCTGGGAAAAACCAGTTATATCGGGTTGCTGAAAATGGTGGTCGGTATCATGGTGCTGCTGTCGTTAATTGAAGGGATCACCAACATTGGCTCAACGGTCCGACTCAAATCCTTGGGTGGCCGTACTATTTTGTTTTATACCGTAACCACTTTGCTCGCGATTAGCTTAGGGTTAGGGACATCCTTGTTATTGCCACCTTGGCAGCCATTAGTGCAAGCGGTTCCAGTTGCAGACAGTGTTACCTTGATCAGCGAAGATGCGGCAAGCGGTGGGGCTATTGTCACCAAAATGTTTAATATGGCCTTGGTGAATCCAGTTGCAGCGATTGCCAATGGTAATCTGCTGGCTATCGTCGTCTTTGCTTTCATGATGGGGATTTCTCTACTCATTGCATTACCAGAAAAACACCCATTACTTGACGTGATCAGCGGCCTGAATAAAGGCATTAATACCATGGTGCACGGGATTGTACGCCTGTCACCATTGGCAATATTTGCCATTGTGTTTGAATTTTCATTAACGGGTGGAAAGGCCTTGTTTGGCCAGCTCGCGATGTTCGCTTTGCTGGTATTTGTGCTCACGCTTATTCATGGGCTGGTGGTATTACCGTCTATCGCGAAAGTGATAACGGGTATTAATCCGTTACCGTTATTTAAAGCAATTTCTGCCCCACTTGCGATGGCTTTTGCGACGTCCTCCAGTGCTGCAACGCTACCGTTATCGATGCAAGCAGCAGAAGAAAAGTTGGGCGTATCACCGTCAACCAGCAGTATGGTACTGCCGCTGGGTTCAGTGATGAATATGGATGGCACGGCATTATTTGAAGGTGTCGCAGCGATCTTTCTGGCGCAGTTGTATGGTATTGACTTAAATACCACGGGCTTGGTGATGATCTTTATTATGGCGATGGTATCGTCAGTCGGTGCACCGGGTATGCCATCAGGGTCGATGTCGGGTATGCAGTTAGTGTTACTGGCAGCAGGGATCCCACTTGAAGCCATTGCTATTTTGCTGATCATCGAACGCCCATTGGACACTTTCCGTACCGCGGTGAATGTCGAAGGGGACTTGATTGCCGCGCTGGTGGTGGATAAGTGGCAAAAGGATTAATGGCGACTAAAACAAAAAGCCCCAAAATGGGGCTTTTTGTTTATATTATCAAGCGACAGCATTGTGCGGTACATCCTGTGAATCTTGACTAATATCTATACATCGGTCTGCAGCAGCGATGGTTTCTGGTCGATGCGCTATTTGAATCACGGGTAAGTTTAATTCTCTGATTGCTTGTATGATTTTTTTCTCACTCGCCATATCAAGGTGGCTCGTTGCTTCATCGAGGATCAGTAGTTTTGGGCGTTTATAAAGCGCTCGTGCAAAGATAATGCGTTGTTTTTGCCCTCCGGATACGGTACTCCCCATTTCACCGACGAGGGTTTGGTATGCCATCGGCATGTTTTCGATCTCATCGTGAATATTGGCAAGTTTAGCGCACTCGATGACTCTTTCCATATTTACCTCATGAGAGAAAAAGCAAATATTGGATAAAATTGAGCCATTAAACAGCTGGTCATCCTGAAATACAGAACCAATATCTGTTCTGAGGTTGGTTAAGTTACAATGTGAGATATCTTGACCAAATATTTTTATCTGTCCGGAATTGGATTGATACAACCCTAGAATTAATTTGGCTAAGGTTGTTTTGCCACATCCTGAACGACCGGTTATTGCAACCACCTCGCCGGATGAAACCGTGAAAGATAAATTTTCAAATAGCATTGGGTTATTATCGGAATAGCGAAAACTTAGATTTTCTGCTTTTACGATGATGGTTTCATTTTCCGTGTTTCGGTGGGCAAAAGAGGGGAGTTCTAGGTTTAGCGATTCTTTGTCTGTGAGTACAATATCAGCCAGACGTTCGGTATATACCGACAGCATCTTAAATTCAAAATAACTGTTGATCAACTGTGTAACACTAGCTGAAAATCGCATCTGAAACGATAAGAAAGCTATCAGCATCCCTGCGGTAAAATTGCCGTTTAAAACCAGTTTGGCTCCTATCCATAATACGCCAGCGGTTGATATTGCTACTAGTCCCTCAATGATTACGCTATAAATCATGACGAGTTTAGATTCGTTAAGTTGGGCGTTCCTTCTGGCAATATTCAGGTTTTTCCAGGTGTTTTCCCGCCAGTCCATCCCCCCGTTGATCCGCACGCTCAAGATTCCGTGCAGTGTTTCAAGAAAGTGACTTTGTTCTTTGGCATTAGTCGACCAGATATCCTCTTCTGCACGTTTGAAGCTGTCGAACCAAATAAATCGCATTAAGGCGTAGAGCAAGGTGCTCGCCAGACATATCATGGTCAGCGTTGGACTATAGACCAGCATAATAGTGAGCGTGCCAGTAACCAGAATGATATCCAGCAGTGCTTGAATGATATTGGTGGTAATTGCATGTTGAATAGTATTGAGCGAATCAAATTTAGCGGAGATATCGCCTAATTCCCTTTTTTCAAACCAATCAACAGGTAAGCGTATTAGATGATGAAAAACATTAGCAGCCCACTGCATGTTGAAGTTAACTGATAAATAGATAGTAAACCATTGGCGAGCTAAACTAATCAGACTCTGTGTGGCGGCAAGCATGATCAAAGCCACTATGATTAAATCTAGCAAATTCTGGTCAAAACTGACTAAAACTTCATCAATGATGACTTGGTTGATCAGTGGGGCCATTAAGGCCAGTACTTCAAGGGCTACCGCAAAAATAAAGATCTTGGTTAGCGCACGCTTAAATCCGTATGTTTTACCGATCAGATCCCTGATACGTACCTTTGCCCGCACATCCGCTTTTTCGAAGTCATGTGTTGGAGCCAATTCGAGCGCAATACCCGTGTAATGTTTGTTGAGATCAGCATTTAAAACTTTTCTTATACCTAACGCGGGATCATGGATCTCACAAAATTTGTCGGTGACTTTACTGAGAACGACAAAATGGTTCATGTCCCAATGTAAGATACAAGGCAAGGTCAACTTTGATAAGTCATCAATACTCGCATGTAATGGCCTTGAAGAAAGATGTAAACTCTGGGCACAGTTGATCACATCGGCAAGGGTGAGTCCGTGTTGTGAAAAATGATAGCGAGAACGTAATGCGGGTAAATCTATTTTGAACCCATGCCAATCAGCAATCATGGCTAAGCAAGCAACACCGCACTCTGCTGATTCTGTTTGTCTGATGAGTCTGATTTTTTTACGCCATGTCCAATCGAGGCTTTCCATTTGGATCATTCGTTAATTCCTTGCATCCGAGAAAGAGGCCCCAATAACCATTCATAGAGCTTTCTTGTCTCAACGTTAATATCAGCGTTGACTCTCATCCCGACTTTTAGTGGTTCTTCTCGTCCATACACGGTAATGGTGGGTTTGTGGAGTGAGACTACAATTTTATACAGTGTTTCTGTATCGGAACGAATTGTTTGATCCTGAGACTTCAACTCAAGAGGAGAAACCGTAGACTGGGAAATACTGCGTACCATTCCTTTCTGAATGCCAAATTTTTCATGTGGATAGGCATCAAAACGCAATCCTACTGATTGCCCGCGGTGAAGAAATCCTATCGAACGACTCGGCGCATAGAGTTCCACCTGTAACTCTGCACCATCAGGAATCATATTTAGGATAACTTCACCTTGGCTGATAGCTTGGCCACTTTCGGCCCTTAACGTGGTAATGGTTCCGTTGACTGGTGCATGGATGGTGGTCTCCGAGGCTGATGTGAGTGCAATTTGCTGTTGTTGCAAGCTGTCTAATTGCCGTTTTAGTTCAAGCGCTCGCATGTTGCCTTGTAGTGTGATGTAGTTAACTTGGTGTAGCGTTGCAATTCGCTCCCTCTCCAGTTGTTGAATACGCAACTTCTGGTTTTCTTCATCAGCCTGTAAGCCGACTAGGCTAGATAAATATTCTTTAAAAGATAAATCAGAAATATACTGATTTTTTAATAGCTTTTTGTAGCTATCCATTGCCTGTTGTTTTAATGCTGTTCTCTCTTTAGCAAAGGTAAGAGATTGCTGACCACTTTTCAGTTCAAGATCCAATCGAACGATTTTGCTCTTGAGTTCATTAATACTGGCATCATTCATGAGCTGTTCGTAATCTCGCTGGCTGCTCAGTGATGATAATTGTTGTGTTAAACTTCGCTGTAAACGCTGATTGATACTTTCCCCGCCACTGTCAAATATCTCGCTGTTAATTTGCAACAGGCGGGTTGATTTGCTGACACGCTGTTCGTCTTTAATATATATTGCTTCAATCACACCACTTTGAGCGGATTGCACGGCGATAACACCTGTTGATGGGATAATGACCCCTTCTAATTGTGTTTTCTTTGTGTAACTACCAAAGATCAGTAATGCTAAAATCGCAAATACCACAACAAGACAACAACCCGTGACAATACGTTGATTCAGGCCTGACAATAATAGGATTTGTCCGGTTTCAGATTGATGCTGTTGATCAATATATTCTTGTCTGAAAATTTGCTGTGACATATATGAGTATCGGGCATTGATTTTCGCTGAAAACAGGGGCAATTGTCGCCCCTGTATTTTGGATGCAGGCTTGTGCCTGTTATTAAGACTCTCTACTGATTAACGGTAGTAGTCTTCTTCGCTTCCTGGGCAACCACCTGTAGGGCGGCCTTCTTCATCGGTACCAACAGTATGAATAGGACGGCCTTCTTCATCGGTATGCCCACATCCAGCACCAGATACCATCTTGATTTGGTCTTCATTTAGTTCAAACATACATATTTCCTTATACATTAGAGGATAACAGCAGAAAAGTGCGCTGCCCACATGTAGATTGGATTCAGGCTTGCGCCTGTTATTAAGACCCCTCTACCGTTTAACGGTAGTAGCCTTCTTCGCCACCACCACAGCCAATTGAGTTACCTTCTTCATCAGTACCATTATGAATAGGACGACCTTCTTCATCGGTATGCCCACAGCCAGCACCAGATACCATCTTGATTTGGTCTTCATTTAGTTCAAACATACATATTTCCTTATACATTAGAGGATACAGCTGAAAAGTGCGCTGCCCACATGTAGACTGAAACAGTCTCATTCTTTTATAATTTACGTATCACTAGATTTGTTGTGGCTAGCGAGTCAGCCATTTTTTATCTCGTCCCGTAATTTCATCGATATAACCCAATATATTGGGAATCCAGGTAATAAAGCGCAGTAGGTGGGTAAAAAGTGGCAGCATCGCCATTTCCATTCGGCTTAGTTTGTGCGAATTACCTGTTTTGCTAATAAAGATAAAAATAAAGACAGTTTCAATGATCAGCGCACTAGCCATTACGCATAAAGGGAGCCATAGACCTAAGAATGCAAACAGTGGCATTGCAATGAAAATAGGTGGAAACAAAAATTCAGTCGCTGAAATAATAAACCATGGCATGGAGATTAACCCCATCATTGGTGAAACCTTCCATGTTTCCCAGAATGCCTCTACACGTCCGCGAGACCAGCGCCGCCGCTGACGAAAAAGTGCATTGTTATTTTCTGGACATTGGGTGGTCGCAATTGCTTGCGAGGTATAGCCCGTTCGGTAGCGATTAGCCAGTGCTTTCCAGCACCACGCTATGTCTTCGACTAACCATTCGCTCCAGCCTCCGATAGCTTTTACAGCACTCGCGCGATGAGCAACAAATGCACCAGCAAGGACGGGGACAATACCAAGTTGATCTTGAGATGTTCTGAGTGCACCGTGCACGCCGATATGTTCATAAAATTGTGATTTACAAAGCAAATTGCTATCACGATTTTTGGGAACAACATAGCCACAGACCGCAGCATACTCGGGATGACTCCAAATCTTATTTGCTAGTAGGAGTATACCGTTCGGATGAATGAAGGTATCACTATCAACAACGATATAAATTTCGCCAGTTGCTATGTGTAAATCGAGTGCAAAATCTAATGCAGCCCCTTTTCTACCGGTATTATCTGGTTTTGTCACTAGAATATAATTGTGGTTTCTTTGTTGTTTGATCCAATTGTCAACATACATTGGTGTATTATTGGTTGAACCATCATTTATAATTATGACTTGAATTTCTGTCGGATATTCTTGCTCATCAATTTTTTCAAGTGCTGTTATTAGTAATTTTTCATCTTCGTTATAAAACGGTACAAATACGGTCACAAGCGGCTGATCGTCACTGATTTTTTCAGGTTTCCATTTTATAATAAAGATAGCCATGAGAACGGCCACACAGAATAGTTCAATAATAAGTGGTGCTGATATTATTATAGATAAAGTTTCCATTATACCAACCTGAAGATGATAATTATGCTAGATAAGTTGAGAATAGTTCGTTTATTTCATTTTTTGAGCCACAATTACCAGTTAATCTTTTGTCAGAGAATATAGTAAATCGTGAATATTTTATGTCTCTGTATTTAAAAATAGGTATGCTGTCAGGATAGCCAACTTGTGATAATGCATTTTTTACATCTGATAAAAATTTATCTCTATTAAAGTCACACTCTGACAGTCTTGATACGTGTGTTTTTCCTTTTCTTAATATTTCTTTTAGTTGTTTTCCAATATCAATAAAATTTTTGGTTGATACAGGAATACCACATTCAATCGCAGTAAATTTGTTTTCTTCTTCTTCTAATGTTGTGAGGAAAGTAGCGATAAGTGTCTGTTGTTGCTTCGCATTAAGACCAGAAAGACTATGTCGATTGAAATGATAGAATAAATTGGTTAGCCAATCTGTTATTCCATAATGGTCATCCCATGTAGCGCCTAAACCTGATGTAAGTAAGACATTTGAAAAGTCACCAATGCCAGAAATGGTACCGAGGTCCAAGAAGCGTCCATCAAGTGCGATATTTGAACTGGTCAATGAGCCATGTGGCATCCCTTTCACTCGACTGGCAGCAACTTGTGATGCAAAGCGAATGACGAATCGCTTAGATAGATCAAAAATAGGGCTGTGGCTACCAGACTCACGCAGTTCGTTTTGTTCTAACATCTTTATTGATTCTTCCACATATTTGTGGGTGATGTCGCGAAGCCGTGCGTATTCTTGTTTTGGCCAAAAATTGAGAGCTGGCTCGTAATGTGCAGGTCGTGTTGCAAGCTCTCTGATCATGATAGAGCAAGGTTGTTCAACCGTATCGCCAAATGTATTAGCACCAACAATTGTCTGTGGTGTTCTGATAACGGCAATGATACGTAAGGCACCATATGGGAGTTCGTTGTGGCAAATTTCACTCCAAAGTGCTTCGCTCAATGCTTCGTTTAGTGGTAATTTTCCCGAGGAATGCCCTTCGTCAACATTGATTGCAACTAATGGATTGACGCCATTACCTTTAATTTGCAACTTACCATTTATCCCACATCGCGCACTTCCACCATTGCCTGCATCTCCGGTATTGCCGTAACGATCAGCCAGAAATATTTTATGGTCATTTAAATCAAGTGCTTCATCAGGAGCATAGCTGCGGCTCACATAGGCAAAGTTATCCAAAATAATTTTTTCTGCACTTTCAAGATCGATGCTGAGGTCATTAAGATAAGCATGATTGAGCCACGCAATTTCAGCATTTTTTACTTTATACGTATCGTATTCTACAAAACTGTATATTGGCAGGCAGTCTTTATAAAGCAATGTATTATCTCGATCCGGTAAAGGGAAAGTGATTAAAATGTTATTTATCATTTGATTTCTACCAATTATATATTAAGTCTGAAGTTCCTGGTTCTCTGTAGTAAATGCTTTTTACGCCTGCTTTTTTTAACTCTCGTTTTAATTTAATAAGTGGTTTTATGAATTTTTTTTCCGGGTGTGGTAGACAAATGTCAAAAATAATAAGATTACCACCTTCGTTCCACTGAGATGGATAGGGGACAAAGTATGGGTTCGTAAGGTAATCATCAAGCGTGTTGTTATTTACCCACGCCCATATTAAATATCCAGAAGGGTATCTATCGAATTCGCTCTTAAGAAGTTTAATTTGTTCTTGTTTTATGGCTGGAATCATCCAGTGATAAAATGAGTCGACACTTATTTTTTTTCGTTTGTTATTGTTAGCATATACATAGCAAAGATCACCAAGGAGTGCCTGTCTTGGTTCGAAATTAATTAGTCTAAATGATGTTTCTAAAATGATTGAATTCCATGCGTGAATAGTAGGTATATCATCATATGTCATCATTACACACCATTATCAATATATTTAAAATGTAACTTATAAATAAGGAAAGGTAATCTATGGATTATTTGTACAGCAAAATATCTCAGATGAATATGTATATATGGTGAATTGTTAGCAAATATCTTGAAATAAAAATGTTTACAGCAAATTTAAACATTTTTTTTGCGGTCAATTTCATGTTTTTTAGATGTTGGTTATAACTTAAAATGTGTAAATTTTTTAAATTATAACTTTTAACGATATGTTGAAACAGAAAAGGGTGAGAGTTTTTGTTCGGTACTTATACAGACTCATGACATTATTTAATTATGTGATCTATGTAGACAAACAAAAAGCCCCCAAATGGGGGCTTGAGTTATCCGAGTGTATTGTTGAGGCTTAAAGCCGGAACATGTAGCTGGCAATCAGCTTAGTGGCTGTTTTATCGGCTTTTTCGCTGATGTCACCTGGCTGTAATTGGCCAAGCGTCTCATCTGGACGGTAGAATGCTTGTTTCAAACTAATGGTAAGCCCACGTAATTTTCCTGTCCGTGGTGCATAGCCGAAGGTGAGCGCGTGCTCTTCTTCACGACCATACTCGATGTTACCGGTGTATTTGCTTTTAACAGGGGCTTTACCCCAGTGGTAGCCATAGGCGAAGCTCATGTCCTGTAAGCCAAGATGACGGAAATCATACTTGGCGCCAACCACCATTGCTTCTTCGCCATCACGACGGAAGCCATGATAGTTACCCCCTGTTGGTAGCTTCAAATAACCTTTGGCGTTACCAAATCCATAGCTGAAGGCACCAGTGCTACCTGCACGAGGAGCATTAATTTTGCTGAAGCCATACAGTAGTTGCCATGCATCATAATTTAGGCGGAATTCATACGACAGTGCCGATGCATATTTGTCATAGGATGCTTGTCCTTTGGCAACATCTTCATCCCATAAATCGCCAGCTTTGTGGTTATAGTAATACTGCGCCTGCATGAAAAGGTTAGTCTGAGGTGTTAGCCCCAATGTGTAATAGGCACTAGTATGGAAGCGGCGTAAATAGTCTTTAGCTTCACCGTAGGCGATCTGATAACCACCCGGTTCATCGAATTTCTTGCGTACTCGGAAAGTATACAGTGAGTCATAAGTCAGTGGATTAGGGTTGTAGTAGTTAGACCCACCGCTCAAATCCCCCATGGAGTCCTCATTACCGCCCATAAAGCCGATAACGTAAGCGCCATCAAAAATGTAACCATTGTAACTTTGCTGTGCCATGATCCCGCGATAGCTGGAGAGCAGCGCATCATCATCAGTCGCAGAGGTGATCATACCGGAATTGAAGAAACCATCACCGATAATGGCTAATCCACTCTGAGATCGATTTGTTCCCCAATTTAGCTGCACATTTGCCATGGGTAATTTGCCATAACCACTGGCCTCATTACACTTGTACTGCCCTTTGCCGGGTTCCCCGCCTGACCAGTAACAGTCTTCACTGATAAAGATCTTTTCGCCGTAATTCCAGTTATGCACATCTCCCGGGTAGGATGCCGCGAGTTTGAACATGTAACTGTAGCCAATATTGGCACTGAATTTTACGGCATTATCAAACATCGGAACTTTGCCCGAGCGTAAGAACAACCCGACAGATTGCCCCCATTCATACTGGCGCTCCATGCCGTCAACATCATTCGTAGGATCACGAAAGTATTTTTCCGTTGTTTTACCGTGATTAAGCAAGACAACAGAGGTCGTACCATTACTCACGAATGTATTTAGTAAATCGCCAGTATCCGCAACGGATGACATTGGGATAAAAGACAGACTTACAAGAGTGGCAAGTAAGCTGGTTTTCATCGGTTTAGCACGTCGTTGATTTATTCCCTTTGCGACAGACATTGGTGTCGGGACCTCCATTGTTGTTAATCAGTTACCCTCAGGTCGGCCATTGGCCGTCTGCTCATGGTAAGAGCAGATTGTTGTTCTATTATATTTATCCTTTCATTTTCTTTCGTGCAGATCATCACGAAACCAAAAGAAAATAAAAATAAGCAAATTAAAACCACGATCACTTAAATGAAGATTTTCGTAAGTATAATGAAGGCTTTCATAAGTTTGGATGCTTCGTAACAAGGAAGCGAAGAAATGATCATTTCTGTATTCGTAAACTGTCATCTGAGAGGGATAAGTAATGGCTGTAGATCGCGATAGAAGGATGCAACAACGTGTTGCTGGACTTGCATTCACCGGAATCGGACTGATGTGCAGCTACAGTGTGGCTAATGCGGCAACACTCACATCAAGTATTGCTGAGCTAGCTGCTGCAGGAGGCGCTGATTCCACGGAAGTCTATGTACTTAAGTTGCTAGAAGATCAGGCAATGGCTAATGGTGATCAAGAATTGCTGGATCTTTTTGCATCGGTAACGTCAAGCGAAGCGGCAGCAAGGCTTGCGGGGGAAATAACACCGGACAGAAGTGGAGCCAGTGTTTATAACGTAATAACCGCACAGAACGTTTTCACCAATACGGTACGTAAGCGTGCATCAGATTTTATTCTTGGTGATTCAGCCAGAACATCTCTCTGGGTCAGTTACTTAGGTACAGATTCGACATCGTATGTTAACAGTGATGGATCCAACCGCTTTGACGGCTATGATGCTGACTCCGCGGGTTTTGCTGTTGGTTATGACAGGGTTCTGTCGGAATCATCAATGCTGGGTGTCGCTTTTAGTCAACAATCGTTGAACAGTGACAGCCGTTTATACAATTACCATCTTGATATTGAATCCTATCAAGCGTCGCTATATGGCACCTACGAATGGCGAGATATTTATTTCTCAGCACAAGGTGTGGTGGGCTGGAACAGTAATACCTCCAAGCGTGTGATTGGCAGCATGGTAGAGATGGCCGATAAAAATGAGGCTACAGCTCGGTTTAATAGTCAGAATGCTGGGTTATTACTGGATGCACAGTTTCCTGTGTACTTAGGCAGCTTTACTTTCTTACCTTCTATCTTTGCGGATTACACCTTGGTGAAGGTCGAAGGCTACAGTGAAAATTATGTCCGTGAATATGATAAGAGCGGCAAAGAAACGCTAGCGGCGGGATCGCCTGCTTCATTGGCTTATGACCGGCAAGAGCATGAGACATTAGATCTCGGGATTGGTCTTGAGTTAGCGCATCGGTTCACCACCAATGTTGGGGTGTTTTCCACTCAGTTAAAACTGAAAGCCCAGCAAGATGTACTCGATAATGCATTGATGACGACGGCTAGCCTTGCCAGTGGCGGTAGCAGTTTTACCCTTCAGGCCAGCGAAGCGGATGATTTCTACTACCAATCCCATCTTGATTTTGCATGGGAAACCAATACCAGCTTTTCTTGGCATCTAGGTGCCCAGTACCTGTGGAGTGATTCACAGGAAACGACCACATTTTATGGTCGTGGTACTTACTCATTTTAATCAACGGTTGTGGAATTTAGCATGAAAAATAAATCGTTAATGGTATTAGCGTTGGCCGTTGGTGCGGCTCTGCATGGTCCTGCGTATGCGCAGGCTGCCGATATATTCGATCAGTCTTCCTATCGTCAGCCTGGCGGGGCAATGTACTTTTTCGAGCATGGGATGCCAGACACCATTACTGCATCATCAGAGAGTGAGATCACGATTGAGTCACGCTTTAGTAAAGATGGCAAACAGAGCCTCGCTTGGGCATTTCAGCCAGAAAGCACATTAACTTTCACACAAGATATTGGTTACAAAACATTTGTTGCTAACAATGTTGACCAGTCTCAAAGCACGTTCTCAACATGGATTTACAACCAGCACGCACAAGCTGGCACGATGCACTTTGCTTTTTTGGTCAAGGGGCAGGAAAAAGTCTGGTTTGATATCAACATGGATTTCTCCGGTTGGCGCCAGTTATTGATTCCATTCTCTGATATGGAAGGGCAGGCCGACGAGCAGATGGATCAGCTTGTTATTCGTCCTGGAGAGGGCTTGGATTCGGGCGCGATCTATTTGGATCAGCTAATGACCAGTATTCCTGTTGACCCTCGCTGGCCAACCCGTGATGCTGTTGTCCCTTATATCAATCTGGCGGCTGATGTTGCGCCTAACCGTCACTGGCTGGCCCTGTATCGTTATCATCAATTTTTACAGCCACAGATGGGTGTAACAGCGGATCAAGCGCTACCGTCATCCCAAGACATCACCAATATTGGTAAAAAGCTGGATAGCTTTATTCTTGATGGCGTGAGTAAAAAGCGCGTCACTGCCGACAAACTACAGGCATTCAATGCTCAGTATGACAGTTATCAACTCAGCCAGCAGGATGGGGTTGTTACGGGTTTGCCTCTGGATAACGGTAACCGCCTAAAGACCTTCCTAGATAAAGGTGTGAATAAAGGACTGCTCAATGATGAGGGGTTCAACACTGTTTTTGATGTGAAGATGCTACGTAATTATGGCGATTTTATGCTGGAACTGGCAGTTGCCATGCGAGCCAATTTGACATCACAGCAGCAGCGTGATCTTGAGACCATGTACCTTAACCTGACGCGTTATGCATTAGCGCAAGGGTATACGGCAGGCAGTGGTTTGGGTACAGCGCACCATATGGGATATACCTTGAGGGCGTTGTTCCAAGCGCATTATCTGAGTCGTGATCTGCTTAATGCCAACGACTTGGCTGATGATGTCAGTAATATGATGGCTTGGTTCTCTGGTACAGGGCGGATGTACCGCCCAGTCGAAGAGATGACAAACTTCAACGTTGATATCATGAATACTCAGCTGCGCGGCATGCTGTATAGCGTATTAATGCAGCCTGAAGCCCAGCGGCAGCAAGCGTGGTTAGCCCAGTTTAGTTTCTGGTTGTCTCAGTCTATCACTCACTCTGATGGTCTAGGGGGCGGGTTTAAAGCGGACGGTTCGGTATTCCACCATGCCCAGCATTACCCGGCTTATGCCAAAGGTGCGCTAAAAGGGCTGACGCCAGTTATTGAAGCGTTAAGTCGCACTCCTTTTGCTGTAACGCCGCAAGCTCACCAAACGGTTAAGCATGCGACCGCGATGACCGAAGTCTACAGTAATGACCAACTGACATTGATGTCGGTGACAGGTCGTCACCCTGATGGCGTTCAGTCGATTGAACTGACACCGTTCCAACATATGGCGATGGCCGGCTCTCCTGATGGCAGTGAGGCGATTGACCGTGATATGGCATCAGCCTATTTACGCATGGTCGATAAAAACGATGCCTTCAGTCGTCAGCTGAAACAAGCTGGCATTGAAGCGGGAGTTGCGCCACAAGGTAATTGGGTCATGAATTTGGCCAGTATGAACATTCAGCGCCGGGATAACTGGGTCGCAGCCGTGCGCGGCTTTAGCCGTTATTTGGTGAGTCATGAAAGTTATGCCAATGCCAACCGTTATGGTCGTTATATCAATTATGGCCAGTTGGAAGTGATGGGGGCCGACGGAGAATCACGCGCCTTCAGTCATGATGGCTGGAACTGGAATCGTTGGCCGGGAACGACGGCGGTTCAAGTGCCTTATGCCGCCCTCAATGCGCAGTTGCGCAATGTTGATACGTTCAGCGGGCTGGAAGAAATGCTGATGTCGGAGCAAACCTATGCTGGTGGTGTGGGCAATGGTGACAACGGTATGTATGCCATGATTTTGCAAGGGCACCCTAAGTATGATGCTAGCTTCAAGGCCAATAAGTCGGTCTTTTTCTTTGATAACCGTATCGTTGCTTTAGGCTCTGGGATCCAAACTGAGGTGAGTGATTACCCGACCCAAACAACATTATTCCAACATGCAATTCGCACTGATAGTGACACAATGACCGTGAATGGGCAGCCATTTAGCGGATCAGCGGTAACGGTGAAGGCAGGGGCTGGTGGCTATGTTCAGTTGGCTGATCCTGACGGTAATACGTATTTTGTACCAGCATCTAACCATGTCAAAACCTCACAACAAGAGCAGCAATCGGTACATCAGAAAAACAGTTCAGCCACTTCTGGCGCATTTGCGACGGCGGTGATTGACCATGGTCAAGGGCCTAAAAATGGTCACTATGAATATGCGGTTCTGGTTGCACCTAATGCGGACCAGGTAACGGCCTTTACTCGCCAATTGGCGGAGCAAACGGCAGCACCGTATACCGTTGTGCAGCAAGATAATACCGCACACGTGGTTCAGGATCGTCAAAGCGCGACTACGAGCTATGCGGTGTTTGCACCTAAAGCAACCTTCGATGAAGGAGTGATTGCCGACGTTGCAGAGCCTGCCATGATCATGGCTGCAGAGCAGCCTGAAGGGCTACTGCTTTCATTGGTTAACCCGGATCTGAACCTTTATCAGGGGCGTGATGCAAGCCAGTACGACAGTAATGGTGTGCAGAAAGAAGTCAGTATTTATTCGCGTAAGTGGAAGGATAACCTGTCACAGCCCGTTGCTAATCAGCTGACCCTACGTGGTGAATGGCAAGCCCATTCTGCATTGCCAAAAGGTGTCAAGCTTTCATCAACGAAGAATGGCATGACGGTGGTGAGTTTCTCGACGGTCAATGCAGACACACTTCAAGTTTTACTGACTCATAAATAGGAATCGAGGTGGCGAGAAGCGAGCTTCTCGCCATAGCAGGCCCAAATGTGGCGTGTGATGAATAAGGAATATGGCATGAATGTAAAGTGTAATACCACCTTGCTGGCAGCAGCGATTTCATTGGTATTGTCAGGTAATGTACTGGCTGCAAAAGATGTTACTCAAGATAAAAATGCAAAAGAAACGGCTGCTGTTGAGGTCGTGAAAGAGAATCCGCTACAGGCGCAAATCATTTCGTTTGAAGGCGAGACATTACCGAAATTTGTATCAACACCTGCGGCTGGCTCGATCGCGCTGAGTGACAAGCGTGCGATGAATGGTAGTCAGTCACTGGTATGGCAATGGCAGCCTGATGCGCCACTGAAGCTGGATACTGAGTTTCGTTATTATACCCCGAAACAAGCGTTTGAGACCTTTGGTCGACAGTCGTCAACCGTGTTCTCAACCTGGGTCTACAATGAAAAGCCAAGTGATGGAGAGTTAGAGTTCCAATTTGGATCTGGCGTTAATAGCCGGTTTACGATGAAGCTGGATTTCACCGGGTGGCGTTCCGCGGGTCTGGCTTTCCATCGTGATATGCAGGGTATGCCTGCTGCTAAAATGCAGGGACTGACCATTACACCTAAAGGGATGACGGAAGGTGGTGAGTTATATATTGACCGAGTCATGGTGAGTATCGATGATATTCGCTATCAATGGTCAGATGATCTGGTGAAGGCGAATATTACCGTACCAGAAATTGACTACGGCTTACCTGAACAACTACCTGAAGTGACCCCTGAAGAGCTGGCGTCTCTAGCGAAGATTAAGCAAGAGTTGATTGAATACCATGTTGGCGATATTAAGGCCAGTAAGAAGGTATTGAAAGATATCCGCAAAGAATATCGCTCATACAAACTGAGCAAAAAAGACGGTGTCATTAATGGTGTCCACATCGTCACCAAAGGGCAGCTAAGTATTTACCAAAAAGCACACCTTGCTAAGGCCGATAAGCAACGCGTCAATGCTTATGTGGATTTGCGTAAGTACGTAGAGTTAATGGAAAAAATAGCCAGAGTGTGGCACGTGTCCGACAATGAGACGGTACGTAATGAGCTACGTGATAAGTATCTTCTGATGTCTGAGCACTTATTGGATCAGGGATATCAGCATGGCAGTTCGCTGGTCGCGACTCACCACTGGGGCTACGGGTCTCGGAGTTGGTATGCTTCAATGCTGCTAATGGAAGAGCCGCTGCGAGAAGCTGGCCTGTTGAAGCCTATTCATGAATCCTTGCTGTGGTATTCACGTGAGTTCAAAGAACGCGGTTTTGACATGCGAGTCGGGCCAATGAGCTCGGATATGGACTATTACAATACGTTAGCCCGTGCACATATGATCATGTTGCTGCTGGAAGAGAATGATCAAGAACGTGTGGCATTGATGCACAAATTTGGTCAATTTATTTCCGGTAACATGTCGCAGACCCCTGTCGGTTATGCCGATGGTTTCCGTCCTGACGGCACGGCTTTCCGTCATAAAGGTAACTACCCTGGTTATTCGTTTGCCGCTTTTAATTCTGCCGCGCATGTAGCTTATTTACTGCGTGGTACACCTTATGAGTTATCTGAGCCAGCCAGACAGTACTTGAAAGAAGTTATGTTAGCGGCTCGCATTTACAGTAATCCTAACCCCGGGGTCGGTACCAATGGTCGCCGACCATTCTTTGGTATTTCAATCGATAAAATTGCAATGGGTTATCGCTGGCTAACATTGGCGGGCACTAATGACAATGGACCCGATCAGGAGTTAGCAAAAGCGTATTTACGGATCAGTGGTGAAAAGCCTGAAGGGTTTGCCAAAGAGCTTGGTCAGGTTGTTGAGCCGGAAGCGCATCCGCAAGGCGCGTATAGCTATAACTATGCCGCGATGGGAATCCATCGTTACGATGACAAGATGGTCACCATGAAAGGGTGGAACCGCTATGTCTGGTCATCAGAGATATACAACAATGCCAACCGCTATGGACGCTACCAGAGTCACGGCAGTGTCCAGATCCAGAAGTGGGGTGATGAGAAAGACTACGGTTTTGATCAAAACGGCTGGGATTGGAATAGGATGCCAGGCGCAACCACCATTCACCTGCCTTGGAAATGGTTGGATGCTCCTCGTAAACACACCACGATGTTAACCAATAATGTTCGGTTCAATGGTTCAACAAATCTGGATGGGCGTTATGGTGCCTTTGGTTTTACGCTGGAGAATCCGAGTCGTTGGCCTGAGTTTATTGACCCATCGTTTGTGGCTAAGAAATCCGTATTCAGTTTTGATAATCGCTTGGTGTTGGTGGGAAGCAATATCTCCAATAGCCGGGATGAATATCCAACCGAAACGACGTTGTTCCAGTATGGTCTGACGGATAAAACCCAACAGTTGATGATCAATGGTGAACGTATTGATGCGTTCCCGTTTGAAGCGGAATTGGTCCCTGGCGACTGGGTTATCGATGGAATGGGGAACGGATATTATGTGGTGAAGGGTGGAAAGATTGAGGTAAGACGCCAGCATCAGGAGTCTCGTCACAATATCACCAAAGAGCCGACATTTGGCAACATGGTATCGGCATGGATCAGCCATGGTAATGCACCGTCAAATGCTGAATATGAGTACATCATCCTGTTAGATGCGACACCAGAAAAAATGACGCAGCTGGCCTCGTCAATGAAGACAGAGGCGGATAAACCGTATGAGATTATTCGCAAAGACAGCACCGCACATATTGTTCATGACAAGCAGAGCGGTGTGACCGGATACACGGCTTATAAGTTTGTACGTACTTCTGATAAGTGGGTGCGCGCGATAAGTACATCGTCAGTGGTTATGGCCAAAGAAGAGGCTGGTAAGCTGACGTTAAGTGTGGCTAACCCGGATCTGAATATGGAGAAAGATACTTTAAGCCGAGAGGTGCCGGTGTCTGTCACTCTTAATGGCGCATGGACGATGCAAAGCCCTAATGATCTCATTGCGGTTAAACAAAAAGGTACGAAAACGGTCGTGACCTTCAAATGTAAAGACGGTTTGCCAATTCAGGCTGTGCTGAATAAAGCGTAATTACTGCTGTTTTGAAGCGCCCAAAAGGGCGCTTTTTTTTTATTTGTCTTTCGTTTCAATTTTCTTTTCTTTTCTTTCGCTTTTGCGATCACAAAAGCAAAAGTGAAAGGTTAATCAACTGACGTTTTCGTAATATAGTTAATTGAAAGATATTGAAGAGTATCGAAAGTTTATTATAGCAAGGAACGAAAAGTTAGCCCTCCTCGCCAATAATAGGAACCGGCGCGAATGGACTATTCACTTCCCAACAGAAAGAGAAAGTTATGAATGTAAAACACTCTACCTTGGCTCTGGCTATTACCGCCTTATTGGCCGGTTGTGGGGCCGAAGACAATAACCAGCTAGACACTAATATTAAAAATCTTCCTATCGTTTCAGGTATGGAGACCCCTCCTCTTTATGCTGGTATGCCTGTTGACGGTGTGGGCACGTATTATGACCCAAATCCTCAGCAGCGCCCTGATGGCGGTTCTGTTTACCTGTGGCGTAACGACCAGGGTCAAGAGCTGGGTAATAACCGAAAGTTCATTCCAAGTTTTGATGCATTAGATCAACAACAGAAAATTCAGTTCTGTATGATTCCGGTTGCGCTGGAAGACGGCAAGCAAGTGATTGGTCGTGAAGCGTGTGGTGATCTTGCTTCAGTGCAGGAGCCGTTAATGACGCCGCCAGAGGTTGAACAAATTTCGGTGATTGATCCTGTCACGGGCGAGCCCATGCTAGGTGTAGCCGTTGAAGTAGGTGATCAGCTAAAAGCAAATTCAACCTATACTGCGGGGGTCGAGGTTGATGAAACCAAGGTGCTTTATTCATGGCGTGCATCAAAAACAGCGGGTTATACAACCGCTCCGCTGGGCACTGTCTTAGAGAATGAAAATGAGCCCGTATTAACGCTTAAGGCTGCCGAGACCGAAGGTAATTTTATTCAATCTTGTGTAACACCAGTTACGGCTGAATTACAGCATGGCAGAGCGGCTTGTTCAGATGCCATTGGCCCAATTGCTGCGAAAGTGGGTTCAGCGCCTGTTGCAGCTGATATCACATTAGGTGGTCATTCAATTGTTGGTGCATCGCTTGTTGGTCGCTATACCTATACAGATAAAGATGGGGATCAACAGAGTGGGACGACAATAGAGTGGTTACGTGGTGCGACGGTTGTGCACACTGAGACGGTGAGCGGTGAAACCTCGCGTCATAGTTATACACCAGTGCCTGACGACATTGGCCAGACTCTTTCATTCTGTGTAACACCTCGATCTGCAACAGGCTTACCGAAAGAGGGTGTTCAGAGCTGTGTTGACTCTGACGTGATTGTTGAAAACTCAGCAACGCCACCGACAGCAGATAAAGTCTCTATTTCAGCGCAAGGTATCGCGACGCCAGGAAAAATTATTACCGGTAATTACACCTACGCCCAAACAGACAGCCCAATGGTCGGAGAAGGTGAGTCTTTGGTTGAGTGGCGAATGGGTAATAATGATAAACCGCTAAAAGCTTGTTCTGTCTATGAGGCTGATTGTACCGATTACTCGCTGACATCCGCTGAATTACATCAGACGGACGGCGTGACATTCTGTATCCAGCCGGTGACTGAAACGGGTAAACCCGCCGTTGATTTCAGCTGTTCTGAGCCAGTTATCGTCAGCGGCGTAAAACTGTCAGGCAAACTGGAATATAATCAAACATTGACGACTGAGCGCTTTGGTGCGTTTGCAGGTTTAACCAATGCACAGATGAGCTGGCGCGTAGACACAACGGTTGCTGGCGTTTCTGTTGACGGTGAAACGCGTAACGATGTCGCGACCGGTGAATCTTATACAATCGGTACAAATAGCAGCAATATCACGACAGATAATGATTGGTATGCGCTTGCTGGTACCGCTCCTGCAACAGATGCCCGTCATTTTGTCGGTAAACAAATCGAGTTTTGTGCCAAGCCAGACGGTAGCGATATTTACTGTGTAAATGCAGCAACAGAGCAAGGTGTTAACGGCGGTCTTGACATTAGCAGTACCGTACGTGCGATTGAACCTGTACGTACGATTACTTTTAATGGCAGTGATGCGACTGTTGAGTATCATCGTCCATTGACCGCTTATGAATATTCGACATTGACGGGCAAAAACGGCTCAGGTACGTATATTTCTAATGGCATTGAATGGCAATTAGTGACTAGTGATAAGAGTAGCCCAGTTGTTGAGTCAGTGGCGTTATGTCAGGCATTAGGTGCGACATGGGGTGTACCGGGGAACTATTTTGGCAGTGGTTATGAGGCAAATACATTTGCTGGCAAGGGAAACCCCGATGTGAATAGCAAAAACACCACGCTATCGAGTTTCCGTGTCGCGATGTTTGGTACAGATACGGCAGAGCTCGTTGAGTCATCACCTGTCTTTGGCTGGCCTTATGGCACCAATGATCAGGCTTATGTCAGTGCTTCAGAGCAGACTAAGAGCAAGAAACTGCACATTGCTAAATTCCATTACACACTTGATGAGAAAGGCAAAGCGAAATCGGCCGTTATTGCTCAAACTGTGCCATCGATGGTGATGTGTGCCAGCTTAAAATAAGCGTTTCATTAACCATATAAAACCCGCTCCGGCGGGTTTTTTTGTACCTGTTATTGGCAGGAATGATGAAATGGAAGGTGCATGAACATATCAATCTAAATCATTACGTGATCATACTTGTGCAAGTATCTGAGCACTGACTTATTTTTGTGGGTATTAGAATGCGTAAGCGGTCATGCAGCATACGCTCTGAAGCCTGAAGCCTGAAGCCTGAAGCCTGAAGCCAGTGAAAGTGAGAAGTATGGTGTTTGATGGTGTGGGGATAGGGGTGAAAAAGCGGCAGACAATGCTGCCGCTGTTCTTGCAAAACGTTAAATACTTGAGTGTGATAAAAGAGAGTCTTTATGTCTTAACGTTTATGCAAAGTAAAAGTTGTATTACATATCAAGCGAGTAAACTTTAAAATTATCAACGGCCAAGTGGCTCTTCCAGGTACGGAAACCAAACTTACCCGACTTGAATAACTCTTTGTCGTTAATTTCATACAGTTTGTTGTTGTTACTGTAGACCAAGACTTGATCATCAAGGTTAATAATTTTGATGTTAGTCGGTTGGTTGGGAATATTCATGAATTGCTTTGCAGTCACATCGTATTCAGGCAGTAGTGGGCGAGAGCCATCACCTGGGTAGCGACGAAAACGTGTGGTTGAGTTGTCGTTAGCGCCGTAACCGACATAGTAAAGACGCATTGGATCATACTTACGCATATCGCCCCCACGCCATTCTGACTTGGCGAAAAAGTCAGTACTGCCTGGCTCTTGGGCCATCCAGAAGAAGTTGAGATCGGTACCGCGATCGTTAGGACCGCCTTTAACGACGACCGTGCCTTCAAATTCAATGACTGATGGCGTTTGAATATCATGCTTGAACCAGACAGTCACACCGGCACCGTCATCAATATCAAGGGCTTCTTGTTTGACTTCTACTGTAGAAGCGTCTGTTTTTTCCACTACCCACTGTGTCATGCCTTGGCTGAAGTCATCGCTATATAGCAGTGTGCCGTGATCGGCCAGTAGTTTTTCAGGATCACCAATGGCTGCAGCAGGAAGACTGATACCCAGCGCAGTAACCATTGCAACCAGTGTAAGTTTATTCATGATGTTCTCTCTAATGTTTACGTTCGAATGATAAAAAATACGCTCCCAACCAGTGTTGAGAGCGTAAGAATTAAGTAAAGCCGTTCAGGACGCTGGAAGGCACTTCTGCAGGGCGCCATGGATCGCCAGTATGTTCTAGCCATGGCATAAGCTCTTCTTCAATCAGCTTATGGATAAGGGCTTCATTACCTTCGGCGATATTGGACATTTGATACGGGTCGACTTGGTTATCATGCAATACATAGGTGAGTGGTTTACCTATTTTGCGATCAACCATCAGGGTGTAGCGATCAGTTCGGATCCCGCGGCGACCATATGATTGCGCACCGTATGGGAAGAATGTATATAGCTGAGAGGTTGGACGAATGTCACCTGCTTCACCGTGTAGCGTTTTAGCAAAGTTACTGCCTTCGACGGTATCAGGAATATTCTCTTCCATGCCCATCAAGCCAAACATGGTCGGGAAGATGTCAGGCGCGGAGAACAACAGGTTATCTTGGCGTGGTGACAGTTTGCCCGGCCAGCGGAACATCATCGGGATCCGCATTGATTCGTCATAGTGTACGTTTTTGGTTGGGTTGCCATTTGAACCCAGACAGCAACCGTGATCCGAGAAGAAAACAACCAAGGTATCTTCAGCTAAATTCAGGCGATCAAGCTCGTCAACAATACGGCCAAACTGCTCATCAACGCCGTTGATCATCGCCATGTACTCTTTAAAGTACTTTGGACCATACCCTTCTTGGTAGTCTTTATCCCAATTCACATTCGGACGAATGTTGAGTGACTCTGATGTTTCGCCACTGAAGCGATCAAGGTATTTCTGCGGTACCTGATCATACGGCGAGTGTGGCGGGTTCATCGAAACAACGAGTGTAAATGGCTTGTCACTGTCGCGGTACTGGCCGTTTTCATTGCGCAGGTATTTGATTGCGATATCGGCTTCATGCTCCGGGCTCCACTGATTAATCTGCAGCGGTTTATCCCGCGGCGTATCATTGGTCCAGTAAATAGGGTTCATGTGCAGATCATAGGTGCCGTAAGAGTACCAGAAGTCAAAGCCATGACGACGGTCAGGGGCTGTCCAGTCATTCCAGTAACGGCCTTCCATTGGGTTGTTATAACTTGGTACGAAAGGCGCTTCAGGGGCATCAAGGTGCCACTTGCCAATGTAGCCCATGCTATAGCCCTGCTGTTTCATGATATCAGACCATGTCAGCGTGTTTTTTTTCAGCTCGATCCCAAAGTCTTTACCACCGAAATTCCCCGGCATTGCCGTATGGCTGTTACCTTGGATCCCGTTTCGATATGGGTATTGCCCAGTCATGAGCATGCCTCTAAACGGGGTACAAAGCGGGAAGTTAGAGACAGCCTGATCCAACACAACACTCTGCTTCGCAAACTTATTGAGGTGAGGGGTTAATGATGGGTCTTGGTTCATAAACCCTAATGATTGAGTACGAAACTCATCCGGGAAAATGATTAATAAGTTAGGCTGTTTTGTCGCGGCTTTAGGTTCATCAGACGGTATTACACGACTGAATGAGCTGCAAGCTGGAGTAACAGCGACCGCACCTGTGACAGCAATACCTTTTAAAAGGTCACGGCGTGATAAAGACATGAAAGGTCTCCTTAAAATGTGCCATTGTTTGCATAGCAATCTGTGATATATGTCGTAAAAGAAATTAAAATTGTTTCTTTTGTTTACGTTTTATCGTTTGTATTGGTGATATCGTAAATTATCGAAAGCAATGTTGCTAGGGTATAGATCACAAAAGAAAGTTAAGTCTGTCATATACTTTCAAAGTGAAACTGTTTTCGTTTTGCTTTGTTGGTTGATTTACGATAAATTCTTTTATTAGGTGATTTGCTACAAGCTTGATGATTATTGGCCTTTCATTGTCAAGATAAAGCAAATATTCGAAAGTATATGTAAATTTACCCCCTACCTAACGAAAGTATGTGAAAGAGATCGCAAGTTTTGATTCTCTCTGTTGTGCCTTTTGTTTTTGATTGTAAGCTTAACTCGAAACCAAACGTAAGCTTGGTTTCATCAGGAGACTAAATAATGAAAAGTGCTGTCGAAAGGCGAATGGAAATTGTCAACGTGGTTAACCAAGATGGTAAAGCCCGTGTCGAGGACCTAGCTTCGAGATTTAGTGTCTCCAGTGTCACTATTCGCAGTGACCTCAGTTTTTTGGAAAAGAATGGTTATGTTGTGCGTTCGCACGGTGCCGCGATTCCAAATACGGGTGTTATTGCTGAGTTAACAGTTCATGAAAAGCGTCGACACAACGCAGGCTTAAAAAGCGTGCTTGGACAAGCTGCTGCTGAACTGATTAAAGATGGTGACACAGTCATTCTGGATTCGGGAACGACTACACGTGAAATAGCCTCAAGCATGGCAAATGTTGACGATGTAGTGGTAATGACCAATGGTCTGGATGTGGCTATGGAGTTGTCATCAAAGCCAGGAATAGAGGTATTGATGACCGGTGGTGTACTTCGGAAGAATGCACTGTCTTTTTCGGGTTCACAGGCCGAGAACGGGTTGAAAAATTACCGTTTTGATAAAGTGTTCTTGGGCGTGGACGGATTTGACCTCAGGTCAGGAATTACAACACACAACGAGCAGGAAGCCAGTCTTAACCGCTTAATGTGTGATATTTCTGAACATGTCGTTGCCATTGCTGACTCCAGCAAATTTGGCAAACGCAGCTGCTATATGATTCGCGAGTTTGGTCATATTGATACGCTTGTGACTGATTCTGGTATCCCAGAAGAGTACTTGCAAGGCTTGCATGACATGAAAGTGAATGTGGTTATTGTCGAAAAGGCAGACTAAATCGTTGTACATGATCATGTGTTAACTCCATAGCCGCATATCAAATGTTGATTGTGGAGTTAGTACATGAACACCCTTCTTGATATCGTAAAACGTCACAAAGCTGGCGAGAATAATGGTATTTATTCTGTCTGTTCGGCGCATCCTTTTGTGATTGAAGCCGCGATTCGTCAAGCCAAGCAAGATAATTCTCCGTTGCTCATTGAAGCAACCTCCAATCAAGTCGACCAGTACGGTGGTTATACCGGTATGACACCGGTTGATTTTCGTGATTTTGTCCTTGGTCTTGCAGAACAACTCGATTTTCCTTCAGATCGCTTGATTTTAGGTGGTGATCATCTAGGTCCAAACCGTTGGCAGGATCTTCCTGCTGCAGAAGCGATGGATAAATCAGATACCTTAATTGCTGCTTATGTTGCGGCAGGATTTAAAAAAATACACCTCGATTGCAGCATGTCATGTGCTGGTGACCCTGTTCCTCTACAAGATGACGTCGTGGCAGAGCGTGCCGCTCGATTGGCGCGTGTTGCAGAAGATACGGCAATTAACACATTTGGTACCAGTGATGTGGTTTATGTTATCGGTACTGAAGTACCGGTACCGGGTGGTGCTGCCGAGGAATTAGAAGGTGTTGAAGTGACTTCACCTGACGCGGCGAAAAAAACCATTCAATGCCACCTTGAAGCTTTCGAACAAGCTGGCGTTATGAGTTGCTGGAATCGCGTAGTGGGTTTAGTGGTTCAGCCTGGTGTTGAGTTTGACCATACTGGGGTAATTGATTACTGCCCAGAAAAAGCTCAAGACCTAAGCCGTGTGGTTGATGATTATGAGCATATGGTTTTTGAAGCACACTCCACTGATTATCAGGCAGAAAAAGCGTATAAAGCATTGGTTCGTGATCACTTCTCTATTTTAAAAGTGGGCCCAGCTTTGACTTTTGCTATGCGAGAAGCGCTGTTTAATCTATGTGAAATCGAAGAACAAATGATTCCAAAAGCACATTGTTCGAATTTGCGTGAGCACATTGAAGATACCATGTGCACAGCACCAGATTTCTGGAAAAAATATTATCATGGTGATGCGAATCAACAACGTTTTGCGCGCTGTTATAGTTTTAGTGATCGCATTCGGTATTACTGGCCAGATAAAACTATTCAGCAGGCTCAAGATAAATTATTCAGCAATTTGTCTCAAGAGAGTATGCCTCTTCCTTTAATTAGTCAGTATTTACCTGAACAGTTTCATGCATTAAGAAGTGGTGAAATCGAAAATTCACCAAAAGATTTTGTCATCAATAAAGTACAACAAGTACTTCGCATTTATTCCACTGCTTGTCAGTTTAAATAAGATAGGATTTTGTAATGAATTATTTAGGTCTTGAGATTAAAGATCTTGAAAGCTTAAAAGCTTTTTGGACAGCGAAAGAAATTCAACAGCAACCAGATTGCTGGAGAAAAACATTATCGATTGTGACTGAATGTCAGTCTACAAGCCGTGATTTCCTATCGCCACTGTTTGCGAAAAATGATTTACGCATTGTTTTGACGGGTGCTGGTACATCAGCATTTGCAGGTCGCGCATTAGCACCTGCACTATCAAAAGTGCTGTCACGCCGTGTCGAAGCTATCGCTTCAACGGATATCGTCTCTAATCCTGAGCAGTATTTTGCTGAAGATATCCCAACATTACTGGTTTCATTTGCTCGTTCAGGCAACAGCCCTGAAAGTGTTGCTGCTGTCGACCTTGCAAATCAGGTTTTGAGTGAATGTTACCATCTGGTCCTAACCTGTAATAATGAAGGTGAATTGTACCATCGTTGCTGCAATGACGAGCGTTCTCTCGCCATTTTGATGCCAGAAGAAACAAACGATAAATCGTTTGCGATGACCTCTAGCTTTTCATCAATGATGATGGCTGCCTTTTCGGTACTAACCTTCGATAAAGACAACTCGAAAGAAATTGAAAGTATTTGTAAGCATTCTGAGGCGTTGATCAAAGAAATTAATTCACCAATCCGTATAATAGCCTCAAAGAATGCAAAACGAGTTATCTATTTGGGAAGCGGATGTCTCCAAGGCTTGGCTCAAGAATCAGCACTTAAGCTGTTAGAGCTAACTGCGGGCAAGGTGGTGGCTGCATTTGATTCGCCACTGGGTTTCAGACATGGGCCAAAATCAATTGTTGATGATGAAACATTAGTTGTTGTTTATATCTCTAATAATCCTTATACACGTAAGTATGATTTGGATTTATTAAGCGAATTACGCCGAGATAAAAAGGCAAGTCAAGTATTAGCGGTAGCAGCTAAACTTGATGATGTTGTAACTGATGGAGAGTTTATTCATATTGATGGTATGGATTCAGCCAGCGATGTTGAACTTATATTCCCGTATTTAATTGTTGCTCAAATTTATTCTTTCCATCACTCATTAGAGTTGGGTAATACACCTGACAACCCATGTCCAACAGGGGAAGTGAATCGAGTGGTGCAAGGCGTAACAATTCACGAATTATTTTAATAACATTTTAAATTTAACAGGGTTAATTACTATGACGTCACCAAACATTGTCTGGACGCGTATTGACGAACGTCTTTTACATGGTCAAATTCGTATTACTTGGGGTAAACACACCGAAGCTAATCTTATTCTTGTTGCTAATGATGATGCTGCAGAAGGGCCAAATGCTGCATTCATGCAAGCGGGTATGAAAGCTTCAGCTGGTGGTGAATATGCGGTTCGTTTTTTCTCTATTCAAAAAACAATTGATGTGATTCACAAAGCATCGCCGAAGCAGAAAGTTTTTATCCTTTGTAACAACCCAACAGACGTTGCTCGTCTTGTTGAAGGTGGCGTGCCGATTACTCATTGTAACGTTGGCAACATGCACTTCCATGAAGGTAAGCGCCAAATCGCAAAAACTGTGTCTGTGAATGAAACAGATATTGATGCTTTTGAGCGCATGGTTGCTCGTGGTGTGACATGTACGATTCAAAATACTCCAGATCAGTCACCAATCAACGTGCTTGAACTGGCGAAACAACCAGCCTAATGGCGAAATAAACTTAGTATAAACAGAGATTTAAATAAGGAATAAATCATGTTTTTTGAAGCTACGCTCGTCGCAATATGGGCGTTCTTCTGTGGTATCGATAAATACGATGTCGCGTTGAACATCCACCGTCCACTTATAACTGGCCCTGTTGTTGGCTTAATTATGGGTGATATGCAAATTGGTTTGATCGCTGGTGCGACACTGGAATTGGCTTGGTTAGGTCTAGTGCCTAACGCAGGTGCTCAGCCGCCAGATGTAACGCTAGGAACTATTGCTGCAGTTGCTTTCGCTGTAATGACAGGTCAATCAGCAGAAGTTGCAATGGGCGTAGGTATGCCAATCGCCGTTTTGATGCAGATGCTAGTTATTGGTTTCTTCGCTGTAACGTCATTCACAATGGGCAAGGCAGACCGTTTTGCAGAACAAGCAGACTCTGCAGGTATTGACCGATTACTGATTACTACCATTTCGCTTCGTGCACTGTTGTACTCGGTTGTTGCCTTTATCACGGTTTACTTTGGTGAGCATGCTGCAACTTGGATTGATGAAAACGCACCAAAGGTACTACTGACAGGTCTTGGTATCGGCGCGAAGATGGTTCCTGCAATCGGTTTTGCAATGCTGTTGAAAATTATGTGGTCTAAAGAAGTGGCGGGTGTGTTCTTCATCGGCTTCGTAATGACAACGTATCTGAAGCTTCCAATTATGGCTGTTGCTGTAATCGGTGCCTCAATTGCAGCACTGTACTATTTCTTCAGCGGCAACAACAACGGATCGAACAACAATCAAGTCGAGGAATTTGAAGATGGCATCTGATATCACTGCAGGCACTCTAGCCGATAAAAACGCAAAGGTTACAGAAAATCTGGTTGATGGTATTGATGCTTATGAAGATACCACACCACGTAAAGTAATCACGAAAAGAGACCTTTGGATTTGTTCGATTCGTGGTCTGTTCATGGAAGGTAACTTTAACTTCGAACGTATGCAGGCTGGTGGTTTCGCTTATTCCATCATCCCGGCACTGAAGAAGATCCATGGTAATAATAAACGTGACTTTGCTAAATCTTTGAAGAACCATCTTCAATTTTTCAATGCGAGTCCAAAGTTGTTCACTTTCTTGCTAGGTACTGCCATTGCAATGGAAGAGAACAAAGAGAAGCCTTCAACAGTTAACGTTATGAAAGTTGCAGGTATGGGTCCAACAGGTGGTATCGGTGATGCTATCGACCACATGACCCTGATGCCGCTAACGCTAGCCTTGGGTGCATCGATTGCAATGGAAGGCTCGATTGCTGGTCCGTTCGTGTTCTTCTTCCTATACCAGATTGTTCACTTTGCTGTGTACTTCGGTTTGATGTTCATGGGCTATAAGGCCGGTACGGCTGCCATGGTTAACATGAGCGATGCGACTGAGAAGTTGGCTAAAGCTGCCAATATCATGGGTATCTTTGTTATCGGCGCGCTTTCCGCGAGCTTTATCAAGATACAGACCACGGCCTCGGTGGAGCTCGGCGGTAAGGTCGTTGAACTCCAGAGTGCGCTGTTTGACAAGATCATGCCAAACATTCTGCCGCTGTGCTTAGTGTTCTTCATGTTCAAGATGGTTAAGGGAACGGGTTTCTGGGCTAAGCCACCAGTACTTATCTTCTCAACACTGGCTGCCGGTGTTGTTGGTCACGCCATCGGCCTTCTTTAAGTTAGACGTTTTGTATTCAAGGGGGAGGTGACTCCCCCTTATCTGTAAGGATTTTTTAAATGATCGGTATTGTAGTTTCAGGCCACATCAATTTTGCAACAGGCATGGGTTCAGCAGTTAAAGCCATTGCGGGCGAGCAAGAGCAAATGGCGTTTATTGACTTTGTTGAATCGATGTCAACGGATGAATTAGAAGTGGCACTGCGTGACGCAGCCAAGCAGGTTGATACCGGTGACGGCGTTCTGTTCCTGACTGATATTCCAGGTGGTTCTCCGTGTAACCGTGTGATGTCAATCTTGATGGATACAGACAATGTTGAGCTTCTGGCTGGTGTTAACCTGCCAATGATTGCCAATGCTGCATTTGAGCGTGATGGCAGTGAGCTAAAAGAACTGGTTGAAACGCTGTTAGAAATTGGTAGTTCATGCCTGAAAGACATGCGTAAAGAGTTGGAAGCCATGATGGCGCCAGAACCTGAACTAGAATGTGAAGACGGATTATAATTATGCGTTATGCCTTGCTTGCGGATCAGGTATTTACACCTGAAGGTATTCAAACCGAGACTGCTGTCGTTGTTGATAACGGCATGATTGTCGAGGTGACTCGTCAAATCCCATCCGATTGTGAAATTATCCACCTTGCAGGGCAATCTATTATGCCAGGCTTCATTGATATCCATATTCATGGTCGTAATGGCTTTGATGTCATGGATGCTACTGAGCAGGCGTTACAGTCAATTTCTGATGCGTTGCCACAAACGGGTGTTGTGGCGTGGGTGGGAACAACCGTTACCGCACCTTGGGATGACATCATCAATGCATTAGAAAGTGTTAACCAGTTTACGCAGCATCCTCAGACGCAGGGTGCTCAATTGCTGGGTAGTTTCTTGGAAGGGCCATATTTCACCGAACCTTTTCGAGGCTCTCATCCTCCTGCATTATTAAAAGCGCCAGAGATTGCTGAACTTGAGCAAATGAAAGCCGTCGCAGGTTCGTCGTTAATTCGCGCTGCGCTGGCACCAGAAGCTGATGGTGCAATGGCCGCGATTAGTTGGTTATCTGAGCATAACATTAAAACGTCGGTTGCCCATACAGATTCCACGTTTGATCAGGTCACTGAAGCGTATGAACGCGGTGCGGATTGTGGCGTGCATTTATTTAATGGGATGCGCGGACTTCATCACCGTGAACCGGGTTGCTGCGGTGCGGTACTGTACCACGACATGCTGGCAGAGCTGATTGCCGATGGGGTTCATGTTAATCCGGTCATGATGCAACTGGCTTACCGCATGAAAGGGTATCAGGGCATTGCCTTAATTACCGATTGCATGCGAGCAGGTGGCCTGAGTGATGGCGACTACATTCTAGGGGCACAGACCATAACGGTTACCCATGGTGAAGCCCGTAGTCCTTGTGGTTCATTGGCCGGTAGTACCTGCAGTTTAGATCAGGCCGTACGTAATATGGTCAATCTGGTCAAGGTTCCGGTTTGGGATGCCGTACAGATGGCATCACAGGTTCCTGCAAAATATTTGGGACTTGAACACCGTCTTGGGGCGATTGCTACAGGGATGGAAGCAAGCTTCACTATCATGGATAAAGAATTACAGGTACAAGGCACGTTAATTAAAGGGCAGTGGGCATTCCGAGCTTAACTCGACACTGTGTGCCTGACCATTTAAGTATTAAGAGGTTTTATCATGGAAATTCGTCAACCTATTCATAGCGCACATGCAAAGCAGTTAGATACCGCCGGGCTGCGTGAGCAATTTCTGATTGAAGGTATGTTTCAAGCTGGTCAAATCAACCTAACGTATAGCCACATTGACCGTATCATTGTGGGTGGCGCCGTTCCAACGACAGAAGCGCTAACACTTGTGGGCGGCAAAGAGTTGGGTGTTGATTACTTTCTGGAGCGTCGTGAGCTGGGGGTCATTAATATTGGTGAGCCAGGTTTGATCATTGTTGATGGTGAAACCTTTGAAATTGGCACGCGTGAAGCACTGTATGTTGGTAAAGGGGCTAAAGAAGTCAACTTTGAAAGCGTGTCTGCAGATAAGCCTGCTCGCTTTTATGTGAACAGTGCACCTGCGCACATGACTTACCCAACCCGTAAGATCACCCGTGAAGATGCATCACCTGAAACGATCGGTAATCAGGAAAACTGCAACGTTCGTACAATCAATAAATACTTACATCCGTCTGTACTACCAACGTGTCAGTTATCGATGGGCCTAACAGAGCTTGCGCCGGGCAGTCTGTGGAATACGATGCCATGTCACACTCATGAACGTCGTATGGAAGTGTATCTGTACTTCAACATGAAAGATGACAATATTGTTTTCCATTACATGGGTGAACCTCAGGAAACACGTCACATTGTGTTACGCAATGAGCAGGCAGTGATCAGCCCTAGCTGGTCAATTCACTCAGGTGTCGGTACGGCAGCATATACCTTCATTTGGAGCATGGTCGGGGAAAACCAAACTTTCCACGACATGGATCATGTCGCCATGGCAGATCTGAAATAATCCACTCCCCTCAAGACATTACCTGTCGTACCAAGTTCAACATAGGCATGACAGGTAACTTAGACATTAAGCATGAATAAGTGCGTTATTCACGGTAGCGCCAAAGGATAAACATGATGATGACGACAACACAGCAAGACGTATTAACATTGATGAAGCGAGTTTATCGCTATCAGGCCGCCAATCAAACTCGCAGTGTGATCCGCCGCAGTGGTGCAACCCGTTTTATCAAAGATACTGATTGGGAACGTGGTGTATTTTGGTCTTGTGTGTCTGCTGCTTGGACAGCGACTGATGATCAAGAATACCTAGACGGTGTAATGAACTATACCTTACACACTGGCTTTAGAACGGGCGCATTCCCACGCTTTGCTGATGACCATGTTTGTGCTCAAGCTTACTTGGATGTGTATCCTGTCGTGAATACCCCAGAAGCGTTAGAAGCGACAATCAAAGCGTTTGATATCATGGTGAATGAACCGAAACCGGGTCACCGTGACTGGTGGTGGGTTGATTCCCTGTTTATGGCACCACCTGCATTTGCCGCGCTGTCAAAAGTAACGGGTGATAGTAAGTATGTTGACTACATGCATACGGCGTTTTGGGATGCCATTGATCACCTGTACGATCCTGAGACAGGCTTGTATTACCGTGACTACCGTTATATGCCTACTGAGCTTGGTCAGAAATATCGGGATGAGTTCGGTGAGGGCGGTAGCGAGTTCCGTGAGGCAAATGGCGAGAAAGTATTCTGGTCTCGCGGTCTAGGCTGGATGCTAGCAGCATGTCCGCGTATTTTGGCCCGTCTTCCTGACAATTTTGAAGCACGTCAGCCTTATATTGATTTGTTTACTGCGCTGGCTGCAGAAGTGATTAAGTATCAACAAGCGGATGGATTTTGGCGTACCAGTTTACTGGATCCAGAGAGTTTCCCTGCACCAGAAAGCAGCGCAACTGCGTTGTTCTGCTATGGCTTAACATGGGGGATCAATAACGATCTTCTTGATCGTGATACCTACCTGCCTGTGGTTGAGAAAGCATGGGCAGCGCTGGAAACCTGTGTACATGAGAACGGTATGATTGGGTGGGTACAGCTACCTGCGTTCAACCCAAGAGACGTTAAGTTTGAACACAATATTGACTATGGCGCCGGCGCATTTTTGCTAGCGGCCACTGAAGTTGCCACCTTAGTGAAATAAGGTAAAGCGTATAACGTGAAAAATAAAAGCTGATTTTATTTAAAAATAAGGTCAGCTTTTTTATTTAAATATAAGTAAGGATAAAATAATGAAAAAGCTGTTGGGATTATCGGCATTATTATTGGGTAGCGTCGTTGCAGGGCAGGCGGTTGCTGACGATGTGCAACCAGAATATCGCGTACAATTTACGAAACAAGCTCCTGTCATTGATGGGAAAGGGGATGATGCCGCTTGGGCCAATGCTGAAACATTAACGCAATTCACATTCCCATGGCGTACCGTGATGGCACCGGCTACTGAGTTTAAAGCCCTTTGGGATAATGACGCGATGTATTTCCGCTATCGTGTGGAAGATCAGCAATTAGCCATTGGTACTGATCCTGAGCGTGCTATTTTGGATTCAGACCGTGTTGAGATTTTCTTAGCGAAAGACAAAGTATTATCTAGCTATTACACGATGGAAATTGATCCTAAAGCACGCGTATTCAGCGGCAAGGCAGCTTATGATACGGTTGCTAAAAAGCGAGCGTCACTTGACAGCAACTGGCAATGGCCGGGTTTGGTCACCAAAGCAAGCCTGACTGATAATGGATACATTGTAGAAGGTGAGTTACCACTGAACACCTTGAATCAGCTGGGGTTATGGCAAGATGCAGACAAGACTGAATTGCTGTGTGCGCTAATGCGTGCTGAATTTACACCATTACAAGATGGCAAGCTGGATATGGGTTGGATGACGTGGGTTGACCCACAGACAGCAAAACCTAATTTCCACAACCCTGGTACATTTGGTTCATGTAAGTTTATTAAATAGTATTCCTGTTAGTATATCTATTTATTAATAATACAAGCCTCTTTTTTATCACCTATAATGGTTGATAACATTGAGGTTTTTTATTTTTTATCATTCAGCGTTAAATAAACTCGGAAGGGAGTACCCTTTACTTGCTTATTTTCCGTTAATTATTCAAACTGAACTCAGTTTTAATCCTGATCTTCTGGTCACTTGGTTATAATGTGATAGGTGAGATGTTTTTATTCTTGCATTTTTTTGTTAAATTACTAATATATAAATGTATGTTTTAATCTGTGAGTACTATTAAATGAAGAAAAGTAATTTAGATAGTTTGAGAGAGAAAATGCATAAAAAATTGTTAGAGAAATCATTGGAAGGATATAAGAAAAAACTGAAAGATAAAATATATCCAACACAATTTATATGTTAACTATCATCTTATAAATTCCTGCCATCTAAACCATATTGAAATGGCGTTGAGCCATTCCTTCGCATATCTTTCTTGAATAGAACGTGCTGAGCTTACGCTGAATCCTGCATCTTGAGGTCACTTGGGTATATGTATCCGATATGGCGAGGGTAGAACAATAGGGATTAGCCCAATGTCATTATATATCGTTTATGCACCAGAGTGAGTATATTTAAATCGCTTATTCATAGCATAAAAAAACCTCTGGGATAAACAGAGGTTTTTATTGTTATTATCTTTTACTGTTATTGCTTGTTATTTGCTATTCCATCCGATTGCAATATTTTTGTATTTGAATATTTGTGTATTTTTGCCCCCAGATTCATGACGATAGGTATCGAAGTTGGCTGAGAAACCCACATTGTTAACGTCGCTTTCTTTGACTAACTGATGTTCAACCTTTTCAAATGCGATGCCATCAAATTTACCTGAAATTGGTTTGAAATACGTATTTCCATCAAAGGTAAAGTCGATAAAACCACGACCCGCATCATTAAAGTTAAGAGTTTGTTTTAACTGATACCACTTATTGGCATTCACATAACCATTACCACTGTAATCTAGCCAGCCTAAATCTTTGTGTGGCGGATTGGTAAATTTAGCCGCAAAACGCTTATATTTATTGGTTGAATAGCGGTGGTCAGATAATAGCTCACTGCCATTATTTAAACGGATGCCTGGGATAAAAATATAATCATTATTCGCGCTTGTCGCGATATCTTTGGCGATATGCAAATCATAGGCAAAACATGCCCCTCTTACGATTTGATTTGTTTTGACAGGAAATGGAATTTGGAAGCCCATGCCGTTTTCTGCTACACCATGACCCGTAAGGCCTGCACCGTAAGTGACTTCCAGTGCGAAGTCTTCACCATCGGCCACTACCGCAATGCTGTCTATACCAAAATCAAACGCAATGGTACCCGGCGCCAGTCCGCCCAGTTGATCACCGATACCATCAAGTAGCGCTTGGCCGGTTAGATCGGATAACGCGGACAGATCAAGCAGACGAGAATCTGTAAATCCAGCATTGCTGCATGCGTTTGGTGTGACTGGGATACTTGGTTCCGGCAAGGTGACTTCGTCGTTTTTCCACGCCAAGGTAATGTTTTTAAACTGGATGATCTGCTCTTTCAAATCGGCTTCTGCATCAACACTGTGCTTAAAGTGGCGGTAAACTTCAATCAGTGCTGAAAGCTGATAAGCGTGTTGATTATCAATTTGAGTACGGTTTATCACGTCACCGACTTTTGGCTGAAGGTGGGCTTTATTATAGAGTGATTGTAATGAGCCATCGTTGGTGGCCACTGATCCAATAAAGTCATTCGTGATTAATTTTTGCTGGACTAGATTCCAGTTGTTGGCGGTAATGCGTATCCCCGTTCCTTCTTTTTGCAGTTCTTGGTTAAAAAATGCATTGTCTGTGACGTCCATAAACCGGGTATTGAATTTGCTGTAGCGGTCCGTTGTGTACTTGTAGGTAAACCCACTACCAAGCGGACTGGCACTGTTTTCAACCAACGGGTTACCACTGGTAAAGCCCGGCATGAACAAGTAGTCAGGTGTTTTCGCCGGATCGCCGTAACCAATCGGTGTTGATAGTTTGAATTGATAAGCAAGCGTTGCTTCTTTGACTAAACCATTTGGTAGTTCAATCAAGAAACTAAAACCATTTGTAATTGGGTTTTTATTTGACGGTTGGCCGACAGATTCTGCTGCAATGGTGGTCTGAAGAATATATTGGCCGTTATTTTCTACAACTTCCAGGTTGTTGATATCCCAGTTGCCACTGCCTGTTCCCCATTGTGGGGTTACGGTGAAGTGCTTGTCGCTAGGTGTTGATGGCGGCAGGCTTGCATTTAACTGATCTTCAATGCCTTGGAAGAGGTCAGGGCCATTCAAACCATGAAGTGATTCAAGGTTTAGTTGGGTAACATTGGGGTAGTCCGTGAGATCGGGCTGATCCTCTTCTGGGGCGACAGGTAATACGACAGATTCGTTATTCCATGCAAGGGTGAGATCTTTCAGGCGAATAACTTGCTCGCCGAGTGCCGTCTCAGCATCGCTGCCATGTTTGTAATGTCGGTAAACTTCAACCAGTGCTTGTAGGTTATATTGATGCGTTGTATCAATCAAAACGCGATCAGAGGGGGTACCTGCAGCCGTGCTTACGCTGGAAGTATTATACAAGGTGTCGAGTGCACCGTTACTGCTTGCCACCGAGCCATTAAACGTATTGGTAGTCAGTTTTTGTTGGATCAGGTTCCACTTATTGGCCGTCATTTTGATGCCTTTATCATGGAATTTTAGCTGCTGGTTATAAAATGTCTTATCGGTTGGATCGGTAAATCGCGTGTTTAAATACCCGTAGCGATCCGTCGAGTATTTATAGGTAAAGCCCGTACCTGGATCGCTGGGTTTATTTAATACCGCAGGATCACCGCTAGTAAATCCAGGAAAGAAGATATAATCCGGCGATTTAGTCGTATCACCATAGCCAATTTGTTTTGATAAGTTAACCTGATAGCTTAGTGTAGCCTCTTGCACTAATCCGTTAGGTAGTGTGATAAGAAAACTAAAACCATTAGCGACTTGATTTGAGGATGATGGCTTGCCAACAGCCTGAGCATCTAAACGGGTTTCAAGGGCAAACTGGCCATCAATTTCAATGACACGGAGGTTATCGGTATCCCACGTTTGATCACTGCTTCCCCAGCGTGGCGAAAGGGTAAATTGTTGGCTACCCGCTTTCGATTTATTCAATGTTGCATTGAGCTGATCTGTCATACCATCAATCAACTGGGCGCCGCTTAATCCAGCCAGTGCTTTAAGGTCTAACGTTGCAATATTGCTGTAGGCGGTGAGATCTGGCTGATGACCGGTTGGAGGCGGTTCAGGCAGTGTTGGGGGAGCCGTCGGGCGATCATCGGAGCTATTGCCGCACCCTACGAGCACAAGCGTAAGGCTTGCAGATAGCAGGCAGTGTAGATACTTCATTATAATACCTTTCTTAATTTTATTATTCGACAAGAGAAAACGGTGAGCGACCATCATGACGATCAGAGTCGCTTCCCGTTTTTATTAATCAGCTTCAACAGAGGTTGGTGTCTTATTCTTTATGTTGATGATTAGCTTGCTCGATCGGCTTTAGCGTAAATGTATAGCTGGAGCCATTTAGTCCGGATAAATCGGCTGTGATTTGGTGCTCATCGGTTAGCTCGATACGCTGCTGGGGATCATTTTCAAGGGTGTATTTGCCGTCAATAGCAAAATTGGTTTTCCACCAACTGCGGGTCGGATCAGAGATCGCAACCTGTAGTCGTCCCTCTTTTTCTTGGATGATGATAGACATCGGATCGTCAGCTGTGACGAGGCCTGCTTTGGCATCATCCCAGAAATTGGCGGCATAAATTCCAAGCTGAGTGTGCTCGACAGCCTGTACCTGGCCGGTGTTGGCAATAATGGTTACCGACGGATGCTCACTGAATGCATTGACGGCATTAAAGCTGGCATTGGGTAACATGGCATAGGCGTAACTGTTTGTATCCGCATGTGAAAGGGTCGCTTCAATGAAACAGCCTGCGATTTCCCCTTTATTCTGACCGATATCAGACCAGTTGCCGGTTCGGCAGGTTTTGGTGATCGTGGCAGGCTGCTGATCCAGCATTACGTAGCTTAACGGCAGCGCATTCTCATTGTAGCGAATGGATAATTGCTTAAGCGTATCATTGAATACATCGGCTTCAGCTAAAGTGATACCGTTAATTGTCACTGATGTATCGGCAGAAATCTTGCGGTTTTCCAGTGTGGTGATTGCAGGAAGGTGACTGCTGTTTTTGATATCAGCGCCTAATGCGATGACTTCATCATCAAACATAAACCATGATTTCTTAGCACTGAGTTGCTGATTCCAGTTATAAAATAGCATCCCAGCAGCACCATACTGATCAAGCTGGCTGCCGCCAGTCCAGTCCATCTTACCTTGGCGGCCATCGCGCTGGGCTGACAGTTGGCCAGAGCAGTTTTCTCTGTCAGTGATTAGCGATGTGGTGCCAGGCAGCTTATTGGCATCGACGACTGGCCAATAACCAGTGTAATGGTCATTTTGTTGATTATAGAGATATGTCATGCCATCAGCGGTATGCCAGCCTTTCAAGTTTTCACCATTCATGCACTCATAGTTGCCGATGCGATCGGAATGCATTGCAATACCGAACGTCCAGCTTGGGCGGTGGTGAACAATACGGTCCATTTCAGCAAATTGCTTGTGCATAACACGAGGAGGCAATGGGGCGATTGCTTGATTATCAAGCAGCTGACGAGCCAGTTGATAGCTGCTGAAGATTTTTGGATTCGCAAAGGCACTGCCGTGCATGCTCTTTTGTAACTGAGACTGAATAAAGGCCGTCAGTTGTGCCTTGTATTCAGCGGGTGCTCCCGGTACATAAAGCAACATAGCGCTGAGCATCGCTTGACCGACTTTTTGGTTCTGACCTGAGATCCGTGAAATTGCACGTCCATTGACCATGTCCATCATTTTGCCGTCAACGAGTAATGGGGCAAAAGACTCAAGCAATAAAGGATAGATTTTCTGTAAGTTAGGATCATTCGCTTGCCAAGGGGTATTGGCCACTAGCCCCATTAGCATACCTAAGCCTTCAATCATTACCTGGCCATAGGTACCGCTATACGGTAAATCACGGTGCTGAATAAATGACCCGTCTTGGTAGAAACCGTCACCGTCTTCCACATAAGGAATGATGCTCGACAGTGCCGCGATGGCGGTATTTATCTCTTCAGCATTGTTGTCGAGAATACCGCGGATTAATACAACCTGGGCGTTATCGGTACGGTTACCGCCCGTTGATTCAAACATAAAAGGCGTGGATGAATATGGCGCGCCATAGCCTTCGCTGAGGTGCGTTGGGCGTGGCACAAAATAACGTGTCGCATTGTTGTAATTCAATACGATCTCATAAGGGATATCGTCATATAAAACAACAAGCGTGTTGTTGACAACACGGCTGATCCCTAATTGCCAGTGCCACCAGTTACCCCATTCCGCGGTACCCACATGGTAATAGTGATCATGTAAAAAAGTGAGGCTATCAATTAAGGTATCAAGTAGTTGTTTATTGCCTTCGAGCTCACCACCACTTAATTTGTAGGCTCTGGCAAGCGTAAATAGACGCTGATATGTGGCATATAACTGCGTTCCTAGTTTCAGTTTACCTTCGTTTGATTCAGCATCTAGCGGAATGTCTTGCCAGAGGCCATTTTCAGATAAAGTAAGCGATGCTAGCCATTGGTTAGCTTGCTGATTGATATTGGCAATAGATGCATTGAGTTGATCATCAAACGCCAGATTAGGATCACCCAAGAAATAGCTCGACCAGCGGTCGCGTAATAACGAAAAATATGCGTCTTCTGACATTGATGTGGCCGTGATCACGACATTGTCTTGCACCGATGCAGACGCTGGCACTGTATATAGACCTAAGCTGCAAGCCGCGGCAATCAGCGCTGAAAGTGATGAAAATTTCAAAGCAGTACCCTCAAGAGAAAAGAGATAAATGAATTGCGATTAAAAAATGCGTTGAACACCAAGTTTCACAAAGACTTTGTCACGGTCAGGCAGTTCTTCACCGTAGGTGCCATGTTGATCTTCAATTTGATAATACGTTTCATAAACCACGTTCCATTTTCCTGATATCCCAACGTTGCCGTAAACGCCTGCACGGGAATAGTTATTGTCTCTACTTAATCCCCAACGTTCGGCATCATGATGAGAGCGGTCAGTGATCTCTCTTCCTAAGCCATAACGAATAAAGGGATTGATTGTTGCTCGGCCAATTTTTTTCGAATAAACAAGGCGAAGTTGCCAATAATCAATATCAAAGTTATTTTCATAACTGTCATATTCAGTGTAAATATGTGGGCGGATTGCCGAACCATCGCTGAAACGATGAAGCAGGCCAAATTCGGCTTCATAGCCCCAATCCACATAATGCTGAGCCGACGTGTCGCTCATGCGCTTACCTTTACTGTCACCGATATAGCCATGGCCACTCATAAAGAGTTGATTGCGCTGATCAATAAAGTAATCAACTTGAGGGTACAGACGATATTCAACTTCATAGCGGTCAATATCATAGCCGTTATATCGAATGCCAATACCGGGACGATATCGCCACGCACCTCGACGGATCATTTGGGTATAGTGCAGCTCTAGACGATCGGTTTGTGCATTAATTTGACCGTCAGAGAATAGGTCTTTATTGGGATAGACTTTGGTAAATGCTCGTCCCCAAATATTCCATTGATTGCTGGTTGGTGAATGGGAGAAGCGTACATAAGGTGTGTATGCATTAAGGCGTTCGTAATTGTATGTTGCTCCACTTTCTGTTTCGTCAAAGTACTGGTCATACTCTGTGCCGACCTCTACCCACGTTCTGGCGAAACTGGCTCCAGACGCTAGAGTGAAAGATGCACCTAACAGTGCTAACAAATAAGCATTTTGTTTCATGGCTACTCTCTAATCAAAACGTAACTGAGGGAACTCCTCGAAATTTCGATAACAAATGGCAGCTCATGGCAAAATAACTGCTCAGTTGTTTTCATTTTTTGTCACCTTTGCTCATTTGGCGAATAATGTATCACCAGTTAGCGATTGGCAAGCGGTGCAATTAGCGGTGTGGTGTTATTGATAAACCCATCACATTTTTATTCGTCTAACAAATAAACAACAGATAGTATTGCGCTGATAGGATATGCGTATGATTGAAGATGGTTATATAAAAAACAGTTATAAATACGAATAAAAATAGTCGATAATAAATATATCATTGATTTTAAAGAATTATTTCAATGTTGCTAATAAGGGGAATGTTATAATAAAGATCTTATTGCTTAAAGCAGGTATTATAGCCGTCATGCCCGCAGTTAAATTTGTGAGTTTTGTCATACTTACTGTAAAAAGCAATTGCTTGATTTAACTTTTAGAAAGAAGATAGCGACAAATGAAAGCAAATGGCAATGAATGGTAAGTTTTGTTTGATTTTGTTGATATCGCGACCTCTGGAGAGGATCGGATGAAGAGTGCGATTGAACGAAGAATGGAAATTGCCAATATTGTTGGCTTGCATGGAAAGGCCCATGTAGATGAATTGTCGAGATTATTTAATGTTTCTGGTTCGACCATAAGGGCTGATTTACGTTTTCTTGAGCAAGGTGGTTTTATCATCCGCTCACACGGTGTGGCCATTATGAATAAAGGCGCATTAACGGAGTTTTTAAAAGCGAAGAAAACCCCAGTTGCAGAGGAAACGCATTCAGTAGAGCAGCCTGGAAAAGAACGTACATCATTGGTGATTAAGGATGAGGAAGAGGTAGTAGTGCACACTACGCCAGCTTCTCATGCGATGGGGCAGGTATTGATGTCATTACTTGAACCCAGTGATACGGTTTATATTGATGCCAATGAGATGATTCGACAGTCTCTGAAGACTATTTCTGAGATCAACCCAGTAGTGATGATGACAAATGATATTCAGTTAATGAGTGAAATGGTTCATCGTGACAACTTAAAGATCATTATGCCAGGAGGCATTGTGAACCCGTCGACAATGAAGTTTACTGGTTCACAGGTGATTGATAATGTTAAGAGGTACCGATTTAATAAGGCAATAATTAAAATTGATGGTTTTAATAAAAAACTTGGTTTTTTTGCTAAAACAGAATTTGAGGCTGATCTTGCAAAGTTACTGTGTCGCTTATCGGAAGAGATAATCATAGTTGCAAGCACTGAGCAGTTATCGAGTAGTGATATATTTTGGATTGGTGAGACGAATATTGCTGATGTGTTAATTACAGAGCATGATATTGCACGTGACTTAGTTGAATACTTTGAAACTAATTTAGTCAAAGTAATCACACCGACCTGACGTGTTAATATTCATTATTTATTCAAAAACCAATCTAAAATTAAAATAGATACACTAGTTTAAAAATATAGTGTATCTATGTTCCTATACGCTTTTTACAAAGTGGTAAGAGTGTTAATTTAATTCTACGGGAATTAAGAGTTAAATTAATCAATTGATTTATCAAAGTAATTTTCAGATAAATACGATTTGTATTTGTCCGGATATCTATATATTAAAAATAAGTTCCATAAGGATTAAAATGGCTAATATTGTATTAACTCGAATTGATGAACGCCTATTACATGGTCAAGTTAGAATTACCTGGGGTAAGCATTCTGGTGCGAATACGATTTTAATCGCAAATGACGAAGTCGCAGGCAACCCTGTCTTACAAGCGCCTTTTAAAGGTGCCGCTGGTGGTGAATACCATGTGCTGTTCCGTACGGTTGAACAGGCAATCCAGAATATTCCAAAAGCAGGGCCGGAAAGAAAAATTCTTCTGCTTTGTAATAATCCAACAGATGTAGCGGCACTGGCGAAAGGTGGTGTACCTATTGATGAAGTGAATATTGGTAATATGCATTACCACCCAGGAAAAACCAAAGTTGATACCAATGTTTGTGTTGATTTGAAAGACATGAAAGCATTTGAAGTATTGCGTGAGCTGGGTATTCCATCAACTATCCAACATATGCCAGAAAGTACAAAACAAATTATTTTTGATGTGGTTGGCGAACTAGCCTAAGACCCGGAGTTAGTCATGTTTGAAGCATTACTTGTTGGCCTTTGGGCCATGCTTTGCGGCATAGATAAATATGATGTCGCATTAAATATTCACCGCCCATTAATTACCGGTCCGGTTATTGGCTTGATCCTTGGTGATCTTGAGACGGGTCTGATTGCTGGTGCAACCATGGAGCTGGCATGGTTAGGTCTTGTGCCTAATGCTGGGGCTCAGCCGCCAGATGTAAATATTGGTGCAATTGCTGGTACAGCATTTGCGATTAAATTAGGCATTTCACCAGACGCATCATTGGGTATGGCTATTCCATTTGCAATGGCGATGCAGGCACTCATTATTTTCCTGTTTACTTCATGTGCACCGCTAATGCAAAAATGTGATGAGTATGCAGAGCATGGAAATACGAGAGGCATAGATAATATGCTGTATCTCGGCCTGACTCTACGAGCACTCCTATTTGGTGTGGTTGGTTTCTCGGCGGTTTATTATGGTACCGCTGGTGCTGACTTCATTGTGGAATACTTACCTCAAGATGTTATTGATGGCATGGCTGTTGCCGGTCGAATGATGCCTGCAGTTGGTTTCGCAATGCTACTGCGTACCATGTTTAATGTTAAGTTATTGCCGTACTTTTTCTTAGGCTTTGTGATGACGACTTATCTTAAGTTGCCAATCATTGCTGTTGCTATTGCTTTCCTATGTATTGCCATTTTGGATTACTTCCAGCAATCAAAAAATACAGACGGAAATTCTTCTTCATCTAACCTGGAAGCGATTGACGATGAGCTCTAATATTGATGTACTAGACCAACCCCTTATCCATGGTCATGACGATAAAGTGTTAGTTGATAATGTTGACGCTTATCAGGATAAAGAAGTACGAAAAGTTATTACTAAGAGAGATCTATGGAAAATTGGTTTCCGTGGTCTGTTCATGGAAGGTAACTTTAACTATGAACGTATGCAGGCTGGTGGTTTTTGTTTTTCAATTATTCCAGCATTGAAGAAAATTCATAAAAATCCGGCTGATTTAGCAAAATCATTAAAAAATAACATGGCATTTTATAATGCTCACCCTAAGCTGTTTACTTTCCCTCTAGGGTTAAGTATTGCGATGGAAGAGAATAAAGAAAATCCATCAACGATTAACTCAGTGAAAGCGGCAACCATGGGGCCAACGGGTGGTATCGGTGATGCTATCGACCACATGACCATGATGCCTTTGACCTTAGGTATTGGTGCAGCTATTTCGCTTCAGGGTAGTATTGCGGGTCCTTTTGTGTTCTTTTTGCTGTACCAGATTTATCACTTCTTTGTGTATTTCTGGCTACTTTTCTTCGGCTATAAATCAGGTGTTGCGGCACTTGATAAGTTATCAACCCAAGCTGAAAAGTTAGGTCGTTCTGCGAACATTATCGGTCTTGGGGTGCTGGGGGCTATGACGGCAAGTTTTGTCAGAATATCAACGCCATTAGTATTGACCGCTGGTGAGGCACAAGTTTCCGTACAAACTGATTTACTCGACAAAGTAATGCCAAATCTATTACCGCTGTCGTTTGTTGGCCTTATGTTCTATTTAGTACAAAAAGGTAAATCGCCAAGTATGCTTATATTTAGTACGTTGGCGGCAGGTATTATTGGTCGATTAGTTGGTATTTTATAATCGTTATCTGACAAACTGTTATAGAGAAGAAATAGATGATTGGTATTATTGTATCGGGTCATATTAATTTTGCATCAGGTATGCGTTCTGCTGTTGAAGCGATTACCGGTGAACAAGAAGCAATTGAATTCATTGATTTCATTCCATCAATGACGACAGAAGAGCTTGAAAACCACATGATTGATTCTATTGAAAGAATTAATCAAGGAGAGGGAGTACTTATTTTAACTGACATCCCTGGTGGTTCACCGTGTAACCGTGGATTGTCTATCATGCTTAATCGTAATGACGTTAAAGTGATAGCGGGTACTAACTTACCGATGATTGCCAATGCTTGCTTTGAGCGCGATGGTGTGACTCTGGCAGAGTTAGTTGATATTGTGACAGATATTGGTCATCAGTCGATCAAAGATATGGATAAAGAGTTGGCTCAGTTAGAAGCAGCTGAACCTGTTTATCAAGACGACTTATGATCGGAAGTAAACTGTAAAATATCCTTGTAACAAAACTTTTTATCATTATTTTATATTCAACAGTAGTCTTTTAGTCAATTTTGCCATTAGATTATGGTTAAGGATAATATAAAAAGTATAGCAGCGACACGATGAATGAGTTCCCCCTCATGATTAAGTTAATCGTTATTTTCGTGTCGTTGCTACCTATATTTTATAATTAATGTCATGTCAATCAAGTGACCATGTATTTTTGTTCATTAATGTCGCGCGTGGCAATTATTTAAATGATTAATGATGACGTTATGGTTATTCCTCATTACAGAGATTAACTTGCGTATAAAGGCAATGAAAATGGATGACATTCGAATTAAAGAACTGATGAAACAGGTTTATCAGTGGCAAGTGGCTAACCGAACGTGTTATGTCACGCGCAGCACCGGTAAAAAACGTTTCTTGAAAGCAACGGATTGGGAACGCGGTGTATTTTGGACATCGGTTTCTGCTGCATGGCAGGCCACTGATGATGCGGATTATTTATCTGGTCTAATGGATTATTCGCTTAATACAGGGTTCCGCCCTGGTCCATTGCCTCGTTTTGCCGATGATCATGTGTGTATTCAGTCTTACTTACCGCTTTATCCTGTGATTAATATACCAGAAGCGGTTGAATACGCAGAAAAAGCATTTTCAATCATGCTTGATAACCCAAAACCTGGCCGTGAAGATTGGTGGTGGTGCGATTCCTTGTTTATGGCTCCTCCTGCATTTGTTGGCCTATCATCACTGACCGGCAATCAAGCGTATCTTGATTATATGGATACGGCATGGTGGGATGCAGTTGATCATTTATATGATCATGAGACGGGGTTGTACTTCCGCGATTATCGCTATATTCCAGATGGTAAAGGCAGTGAACTGAAAGAAGCCAACGGTGAAAATATATTCTGGAGTCGTGGTATCGGCTGGGTATTGGCCTCTATCCCGCGCATAATGGCTTATATGCCAGCAGATTACCCGTCTAAACAGCGCTATATCAATATGTTTACGGCTCTTGCTGCGGTTATAGTGAAATATCAGCAAGCCGATGGTTTCTGGCGCACCAGTTTGCTCGATCCAGAGAGTTTCCCAGCTCCAGAGAGCAGCGCCACATCGCTGTTCTGTTATGGACTAGCTTGGGGGATTAACAATGGCGTGCTTGACCGTGTGACGTATTTGCCTGTGGTTGAAAAAGCCTGGGCTGCTCTGGAAACCTGTATCCATGACGATGGCATGATTGGCTGGGTACAGCTGCCAGCGTTTAATCCAAGGGATGTGAAGTTTGAACACAACATTGATTATGGTGCAGGGGCATTCTTGCTAGCGGCATCAGAAATGATCAATATGACGAAATAATACGACACAGTAATGTGGACATTAAAGCCGATTTTATGATGAATAAAATCGGCTTTTTTGTTTGCCCAGCGAAGCTGGCAAACCCGTCAGGTTGCAAGAAACCTGAATCACCCCGACTGAGGGGAAGATAATCCGAATCGCAAGGGCGTTGCTGGCCAACGGCAGGGTCTGAAGGAAGCGATAGGAAGTTAACAGTACACAACGAAAGTGAACCTGATTCGGCAGTCTAGGTGGGTAAGCGTGCAAAATAGCGCAAAGCCCCATACTCAGTCAGACCTATGCTGTGCTTGAGGGTGGAATTGT